>DATAZV010000064.1:0-10445 GCA_036271855.1 Burkholderiales bacterium | reverse complement strand
CCGCTTTGCTCGGTGGTCACCGCCATGCGGCGCTCGTGAAACGGCGTGGCGCCCATCGCGTCGATGCCGTTCTTGATCAGGTTGAGCAGCACCTGCTCGATCATGATGCGATCGGCGAACACCGGCGCCAGATCGGGTGCCAGCACATGGCTGACGATCACCCCGGCCTTCTCGGCCTCCAGCTCGATCAGCTCGATCACGTCCTCGATCACCGCGTTGATGTCCAGCGCCTCGCGCGCCGGTTCGCGCCGGCGCAAAAATTCGCGCACCCGTTGCACCACCCGCCCGGCGCGCTCGGCCTGGGCGGCGGATTTTTCCAGCGCCAGCACCAGCTCCTCCTTTTTCCACTGGTCGCTTTTCAGGCGCCGCACCGCGCCCATGTTGTAGTTGGCGATCGCCGCCAGCGGCTGGTTGATCTCGTGCGCCAGGGTCGAGGCCATCTCGCCCACGCTCATCAGGCGCGAAGTCAGCAGCAGCTTTTCCTGCTGCACCCGGCTGCGTTCCTGCGCCTCCTTGCGGTCGGTGATGTCGGAGACCATGTTCATGCGCACGATGCGCCCATCGACCCAGCGGATCGCCTTGGCGCGCACCAGGTACCAGTTGCCGCTGGCAACGTCGCGCACCTCTTCCTTTTCCGCGTTGGCGGGCTCGCCGGCGGCGTCCACCAGTTCCTGGTCGCGCATCGCCCGCGAAGGCGGCGGCACCAGCTGGCCCTCCACCGCGTCGGCGTTGTCGCCCAGGCTGCGGCCGGGAAAAAAGCGCCCGAAATTTTCGTTGACGAACAAAATCTCGTGGGTCTCGATGTCGGTCACGTACACCGCGGCTTCGAGGGCGTCGAGCACGGTGACGAAGCGCTCGTGCGCCGCCTTCACCGCGTTGTCGGCCGCCACCTGCAGGGTGGCGCGCCGGCGTAGCGCGTTCAGGCTCCACGCCAGCACGCCCAGCAGCAGCAGGGTCAGCGCGAACAGCGCGGTCTGGCCGATCGCCGAACGGGTGCGATAGGAAGTGGCGCGCAATTGCAGGTTGCGCCAGGGCAGGGTGAGGTTTTCCGACAGGGTCAGCGAATCGAAGGTTTCCTGGCCCGACTGGGTGGCATACAACTCGTGGCCATCGTGGTCGGTGATGGCGATGCGGTACTTGTCCAGCACGCTGGTAGGCACCATGGTCTGCACCAGCACGCGCAGCGAAATGGTCGCGCACAGGGTGCCAAAGTAACGCTCGCCGTGGTGCACCGGGCTGTGATATTCGACGAACGCCTCGCCATCGGTGGTCACATACGGGTCGGTATAGGTGGCGCGCCCGGTGGCGGCGGTAAGCCTGAGCATGCGCTCGATCTCGGTCATATGCGGGCGGCTGCGCACCACCTCGGTGGGCTCGCGCGCCACCGGCACCACCCAGCGCACAAAGGCGCCGTCGGAAGTCCACAACACCTGCGAAATCTCCGGATTCGACTTGACGTAAATCTCGGTCTGCTCGGTCAGCGACTCCGGCTTTTCCCCGGACGACAGCGCCCCCGCCAGGCGGTCGCTGAACTCCTGGTGCGCCAGGAGCTTGCGGGTCAGCGCGATCTCCGCGCTTTGCAGGTCCTGGCGCAGGGTATTGCGCTGCAACTCGGTCTCGTGGCGGTAGATCAGCCACAGCACCGCCAGCACCGCCAGGGCGAACAGCGCCAGCACCGCATACGGCAGCCAGGTCTGCGGCACGCGGACGCGGCTGCGGCTGCGTGGCAGGACGGGTGAAAGTATGCTGTCGACGGACATTTTTCTCAGGCAGGCGGCATCCGCGGCCGGTCGAATCGCGGCCGGCCAGGCGCGGGAGCCCAAGCTTACGCCAAACCGGGGGTACGACCCAAGCCCGCAGGGGCCGAATTAGGGTTATCCCGGGATTTGCCGGCCGAAACAAAAGCCTATACTGCCATGCATACAACGAGGCGGGAATCATAAGTCCCGACCCATAAAATAGCCGACCCCCACCGACCGCTAAAGCGGGAAACAAGGCCGGCAACAAAAATCCCACGGAAGCCATTCCGAGGAGACAAAGCGTGACTGCAGTAAAACCCCGCCGCAGGTTTATGTCCGGGGCGGTCGCCGTGGCGGGCGGCACCGCCACCCTGGGTTTCCCGATGCTGACCCGCGCGCAAGCGCCGGTCAGTTTTCGCTTCCAGTCCACCTGGCCGGCGAAAGACATCTTCCACGAATACGCCAACGACTTCGCCGCCAAGGTCAACGCCATGTCGGGCGGGCGCCTGAAAATCGAAGTGCTGCCTTCCGGCGCCGTGGTCAAGGCCTTCGACCTGCTCGACGCCGTCTCCAAGGGCGCCCTCGACGGCGGCCACGGCGTGCTCTCCTACTGGTACGGCAAGAATCCCGCGGTCTCCCTCTGGGGCTGTGGCCCCGCCTACGGTATGGACGCCAACATGCTGCTGGCCTGGCATGAATACGGCGGCGGCAAGGCTCTGCTGGAGGAAATCTACCGCGGCCTGGGGATGGAAGTGGTGTCCTTTCTCTACGGCCCGATGCCGACCCAGCCCCTGGGCTGGTTCAAAAAACCGATCGCCAAGGTGGAAGACCTCAAGGGCCTCAAATACCGCACCGTCGGCCTTTCCACCGACCTGTTCAGCGCCATGGGCGCCGCCGTCCAGGCCCTGCCCGGCGCCGACATCGTGCCGGCAATCGATCGCGGCGTACTCGACGCCGGCGAATTCAACAACGCCACCTCCGACCGCGCCCTGGGTTTCCAGGAAGTGTCCAAGGTGTGCATGCTGCAAAGCTTTCACCAGCCTTCCGAGCAATTCGAAATCCTGTTCAACCGCCGCAAATACGAAGCCCTGCCCGCCGATCTCAAGGCCATCATCGCCAGCGCCGCGCAGGCCTGCTCTGCGCAAATGTCGTGGAAGGCGGTCGAACGCTACTCGCGCGACTTCGTCGAGCTGCAGCTCAAGGACAAGGTCAAGTTCTACACCACTCCGCGCGCGGTGCTGCAAACCCAGCTAGAAGTGTGGGACCAGATGGCCGGCAAGCGCGCCGCCACCAACCCGATGTTCAGGAAAGTGATGGCCTCGCAACGCGCCTACGCCGAGCGCGCCGGCCACTGGCAAAACCTCACCAACGTCGACTACAAGATGGCCTTCGACTACTACTTCAGCAAGAAGAAGGCTTGAGCGTCGGCGGAAAACAAAAAGGGCGCCCAATCGGGCGCCCTTTTTTATTCATCGGTAGTAATCATGGCGCCGGCTGCCGTCGAAACCGGCCGCTTTTCATGCAGCACTTGCTGAAAGGGCAGCGTCGAACCGCATGGGCAGGGGTCCTTGCGGCCCAGTTTCTCGAGCAATTCCTTGTCGCCATGCACCACGCGCCAGCCGCGCTTGACGCCGGTTTCGGATGGATAGCCTTTACGCCGTTTACTGGTGGGCGTGAAAAAAGGCGGCGAGGTTGGTCTTCTTGTTCATGATGGCCTCCGTCTAAAAAGTGCACACCGGGTGGTGTGCGGGCGCGCATTTTAGCGGGCTTGATGAGCGGAGTCCAGAGCGGTGTTGCCGGCACGCCACGTCGGGCGCGTGCCGCGGGAAAGGCCTAGCTGCGCGCTTGCCCCACCGCAGCGTTAGCTGCGGATTTGTCCATCCCCAAGCACGATCCACTTCAAGCTGGTCAGCCCTTCCAGGCCCACCGGCCCGCGCGCGTGCAGCTTGTCGTTGGAAATGCCGATCTCCGCGCCCAGGCCGTATTCGAAGCCGTCGGCGAAGCGGGTGGAGGCGTTGATCATCACCGAGGCGGAGTCGACCTCGCGCAAAAAGCGCATGGCGTTGTGGTGATGCTCGGTGACGATGGCGTCGGTGTGGTGCGAGCTGTAGTGCTCGATGTGGCTGATCGCCTCGTCGAGGTCGTGCACGATCTTCACCGCCAGCACCGCCGCCAGGTATTCGGTCGACCAGTCTTCTTCGGTGGCCGGGCGCATTTCGTCGACGATGGCGCACGCCGCCGGGTCGCCGCGCAGTTCGACGCCCTTCTCAATATAAAGCTTGGCCAGCGGCGGCAGCACGCGGGCGGCGATGTCCTGGTGCACCAGCAGGGTTTCCATGGTGTTGCAGGTGCCGTAGCGCTGGGTCTTGGCGTTGTCGGCGATCTTGATTGCTTTCGGCAGGTCGGCATGCGCGTCGATATAGACGTGGCAGATGCCGTCCAGGTGCTTGATCATCGGGATTTTCGAATCCTGCATCAGGCGCGCGATCAGCCCTTTGCCGCCGCGCGGCACGATGATGTCGACGAACTCCGTCATGGTGATCAACTCGCCCACCGCCGCGCGGTCGGTGGTTGCCACCACCTGCACCGCCTCGGCCGGCAGCCCGGCGGCGGCCAGCCCCTCGCGGATGCAGGCAGCCACCGCCTGGTTCGAATGCATCGCCTCGGAGCCGCCGCGCAAAATCGTCGCGTTGCCCGACTTGATGCACAGCCCGGCGGCGTCCGCCGTCACATTGGGCCGCGATTCGTAGATGATGCCGATCACCCCCAGCGGCACGCGCATGCGCCCGACCTGGATGCCGGTGGGCCGGTACTTGAGGTCGCTGATCTCGCCGATCGGGTCGGCCAGTTCGGCGATCTGCTCCAGCCCTTTGGCCATCGTCTCCACCGCTTTGTCGGAGAGGGTGAGGCGATCCAGCATCGCCGCGTCCAGCCCCTTGGCGCGTCCCGCTTCCAGGTCCAGCGCATTGGCAGCCTGCAATTTGTCCTTGTCGCGGCGAATCGCAGCGGCAATGGTCGTCAGCGCAGTATTTTTCGCCCGCGTATCGGCGCGCGCCATCGCTCTGGCGGCGGCGCGCGCGCGGAGGCCGACTTCCCGCATATAGGCGGGAATGTCGGTGATGGCAGCGGCGGGGGGTTGCAAAACGGCGCTCATGGATCGAATTTTAGGCCATTTGCGGCCTTCGGGTCGCCTGCGGCGCGGCGCCGGCTCGCGCCGGGCCGGGCTCTCGCTTACGTCGGCACGCCTACTCCGGGCGAAACTTCGATTCCGCCTTGACGTCGTTGCGCTGCTGCTTTTCGCTGATCGCGCCGTTTTCGAGGTAGCGCCCGGTGGCGGCGCGCTGGGCGGCGGCGTCCCATTGCGGCAGCCAGTCACCCAGCGAATAGCCGAACCAGGGCGGCCGCGGGCGCAGCTTGGGCAGGCCCAGTTCCTCCCAGATCGCCTTCGAACGCTCCATGTATTCCCGCGTCGGCAGCGCCAGCGGCGGCATCTCGCCTTTCATGGTGGCGTCCATCAGCAGGGTGGAATCCTCCTCGCCGTCGGTTTCGCGCTTCGGGCCATGGCCCTGGCCGCGATGATCCAGCGTTTGCACATCGGCCACCGGGTTCATCCGGTAAGCCATCGCCCAGAACAGGGCGTCGGCGTTGTCAGGATCGATATCGTCGTTGACGGCGATGCAGATCTTGCCGCAGTCGCCCTTGAAAAAGGCCGCGCCGTAGAGCGCGCGCCAAATCTCGGTCTTCGGCATGTTCTTTTCGACGGTGATCACCGTCACCCGCAGCAGGCCGGTGAGGGGCTCGTGCAGCGACACCCGCGTCACGCCGCGGATGCCCAGGGCGCTTTTCAGATGCGCCAGGAACAGCGGCTCGTAAGCCACCCGCTTGATCACGCTCGACTCGCTCGGCGCCACCTGGCTCAGGTAGGAGGGAATCACCGGCGCGTGGCGGTGCGTGATGGCGGTGATTTTCATCGGCAGGTTGTACTCTTCCAGCGCGACGTGGCCGTGCGACTCGCCGAACGGCGCCTCGGGCTCCAAAAACTCCAGGTCGATCTGGCCTTCGATCACGATCTCCGATTGCGCCGGCACCTGCAGATTGACGGTGCGCGCCCGCGTCACCTCGATCGGCACCCCGGCCAGGCCGCCGGCGACGTCGAGTTCATCCACCCCGATCGGCAGCTTCTGCGGACCCATGAAGGCGACGTAGGGCGGGCAGCCGAGCACGATGGCGCAGGGCATGGTCTTGTGGCCGGCCTTTTTCCAGGCTTGGTAGTGCAGGTAGCCGCCGGCGCCGCCGACCCGCGTGGCCATGCGCACCACCAGGCGATCCGGCGCCTTCAGCGCGCAGCGATACGTGCCCATGTTCTGCACCCCGGTCTCGGGATCGGCGGTGATGACGTTGGTTGCCGTCAGGGTGGGTGCGCTGTCGAAGCCCGGCGTGGAAACCGGAATGGACAATATGTCCAGGCCGTGGCCCTCGCCCTGCAGGTCGGCGCCTTCGTGCACCACCTCCTGGCATTCCGCGTTTTCCACCATGCGCGGCGGGATCGGGTTGGCAATGGCGTGGTCCCACTTCGCCTGGATCTTGTCCACCGCGCAGCCCATGCCCACACTATAGATTTCGCGATTGGCGGCCAGCGCCCCGACCACCACGGGAATCGAATATTTTCGCCCCTGCGCATTGACGATATTGGTGAACAGGAAGGCGCGGCGCTCGCCCTCGTCCATGCCGCCGACAAACTGCCAGCGCACCAGGGGATGCAGCTCCGAATCCTTGTCGATCGGCCGGTCGATCACCTGCAGCAGGCCGCGCCGCTTCAGTTCGTCGAGATGGTCGTGCAAATCGGGGTAGCCGGTTTTACTCTTGCTCATGATGTTGATCTTCGGTTGTCGTTTGGTGAATCACATGCCGGGCGCCGCCGGCAATCTGTATTTTTGCGCCGCTGCTCAAGCCAGGCTCGCCCCCAGGCGGTAGAACTCTTCCCATACATTGTCGGAGAGCTGCTTCGGCCGCAGGCCCTTGATCAGGCGGTCGATCGCCGCCGCGTGCTTGAGCGCATTGCCGATCTGCGCCGGGCGTACGGACTTGGCCTTGCGCTCGTACAGCGGCAGGCGCGGGCCTTTCCACACTTTCTCGCCGCGCCGCAGCTTGGCCAGGGCGCGAATGTCGTCGCTCATCGCCCACAGCACCAGCGGCGGCGCTTCGCCTTCGCCCTTCAAGCCGTCGAGCATGCGGCGAAAACGCGGCCAGTCGTTCTCCAGCCAGGCTTCCGACAGCTTGAACACGTCGTAGCGGGCGACATTGAGCACGGCCTCGCGCACCGCATCGAATTCCAGCTTGCCCTCCGGCTGCAGCAAGCCCAGTTTCTGGATTTCCTGGTGCGCCGCCAGCAGATTGCCTTCCACCTTGGCGGCGATGAAATTGAGCGTCTCGCGGTCCGCGCTCTGCTTTTGCCGGCCCAGGCGTTCGCCGATCCACGCCGCCAAGGCGGCACGCTCGATGGCTTGCGCCTGGATCGTCACGCCATGCTGCGAAAGCGCGGTGAACCAGGCGGAGCCCAGTTGCGCGCGGTCCAGTTTCGGCAGGGTGATGAGGGTGGTCGTATCCGGGTCACCGCCCGCGCCGGCGGCGGCATTGGCATGTGCCTCCAGCGCCTTGGCGCCTTCCTTGCCCGGCTTGCCGCCCGGTATGCGCAGGTCGATGAAGGTCTTGTCGCCGAACAGGGACATGCCGGCGCCCGCCGCGCGCAACTGCCCCCAGTCGAAACTGCGTTCCACCGAGAACAGCTTGCGGTCGGTGTAGCCCGCCGCGCGCGCCGCCAGCCGGATCGCGTCGGCGGCTTCCAGCGCCAGCAGCGGCTCGTCGCCGGTGACCACGTAAAGCGGCGCAATGCCGCGCGCGAGCGCGGCAGCCAGCGTTTCCGGGCGCAGCTGCATCAGCCCTTCGGCGTAACGACGGCGTCTTCACCCGGCGCCGGCGGTTTGGCGGCGGCCAGGCGGCGGATGATCTGCTGCACCAGGTCGGACTGCATGTCGCGGTACAGCAGCGCCTCTTCGCTTTCCTTCGCCAGCACCTGGTCGTCGCTGAAGGAGTAATCGCGCTCCAGCGAAAGCGAAGCCGGCGCGGCGACGTCCTGGCCCTTCTGGTCGATCAGCGAATAGCTGAAGGTATAGCGCAGGCGGAATTCGCGCACCCGGCCGGAACTGTTGATCGACAGGATGGTCTTGGCGCGCACCTCCCTCACCCGGGTGAGGATTACCTGCGCATCGACGCGGTTGTCGACGATTTTCGCACTCGACCCGTTGCGCAGGTTGCGCGCCAGCTGGGCGCCGATCAAGTTGGTCTGCGGTATGTCGATGTACAGGCTGTCGAAGGGCAGGTTGGCCGCGCCGCGCAACTGGAAGCCGCAGCCGGCCAGCAGCAGGGCAAGGGCACAGGCCAGAGCCTGGACCAGGCCAGGCAGACGGCGAAGTGTGTCGATCATGGAAAGCTCCTGCTTGCGGACGTGAATATCAGACGACTATATTGACCAGGCGGCCCGGCACCACCACCACTTTTTTCGCCGGCTTGCCTTCCATGAACTTCTGCACCACCGGCGCGGCCAGCGCCAGCTTCTCGATCTCTTCCTTCGGCGCCGTCGCCGGCACGCTGATCGACCCGCGCAGCTTGCCGTTGATCTGCAGCATCAGCTCCACCACGTCGGATTTCAGGGCCGCCTCGTCCACCAGCGGCCAGGGCGCATCCAGCAGGTCGCCGTATTGCGCAGCGTAGCCCAGTTCTTCCCACAGCGCATGGGTGACATGGGGCACCACCGGGTTCATCACCCGGATCAGGATGGACAAGCCCTCGCGCACCACCGCCGCTGCCTTGGCGTCGCCGCGTGGCGCTTGTTCCAGGGCATTGAGCATTTTCATCGCGCCCGAGACCACGGTGTTGTACTGGATGCGCTTGATGTCGAAGTCGATCTGCCTGAGCACCGTATACACCTCGCGGCGCAGCGCCTTCAGCGGCTCCGCCAGGGCGGCGGCCTCGACCTTGCCGGCGCCTGCGATCGCTTCGGCCCAGGCATGGCCGAATGTCCAGAAGCGGCGCAGGAAACGCGCCGAACCGTCCACGCCCGCATCGCTCCATTCGAGCGACTGCTCCGGCGGCGAAGTGAACATGACGTACAGGCGCGCGGTGTCGGCGCCGTATTTTTCGATCAGGTCCTGCGGGTCGACGCCGTTGCTTTTGGACTTCGACATGGTCGTCAGCTCATGCTCGACCGGAGAGCCGTCGCGCTTGAGCTTGGCCGAGACGATGCGCCGGTGCTCGTCGCGCACCACGTCGAGCTCCTCTTCCCAGAAATATTCCTTGCCGCCTTCGCCGGGTTTTCGTGAATAAGCCTGGTTCAGCACCATGCCCTGGCACAGCAGGTTGACAAAAGGTTCGTCAAAACGAACCAACCCAAGATCGCGCATCACCTTGGTCCAGAAGCGGGCATACAACAGGTGCAAAATCGCGTGCTCGATGCCGCCGATGTACTGGTCCATCGGCATCCAGTAATCATTGCGCGCATCGACCATGGCGTCGTCCGACCCCGGCGAGCAATAGCGCATGAAGTACCAGGACGAATCGACGAAGGTATCCATCGTGTCGGTCTCGCGCTTGGCCGGCTTGCCGCAGGTGGGGCAGGCGACGTTGAGGAAAGCCGCGTTCTTGTTCAGCGGATTGCCGGAACCATCGGGGATGCAGTCTTCCGGCAGCACCACCGGCAAATCCTTTTCCGGCACCGGCACCGCGCCGTGATCCGGGCAGTGGATGATCGGGATCGGCGTGCCCCAGTAGCGCTGGCGCGACACGCCCCAGTCGCGCAGGCGCCAGGTGGTTTTCTTTTCGCCCAGGCCCTTGGCCGCGAGGTCGGCGGCGACCGCGTCGATGGCGGCCTTGTACGACAGGCCATCGTATTTGCCGCTGTTCACGCACTTGCCCGTTTGCTTGTCGGCATACCATTCTTGCCAGGCGTCGGTCGAATAGGTCTTGCCTTCCACACCGACCACCTGCCGGATCGGCAGATTGTATTTTTTGGCGAAAATGAAATCGCGCTCGTCATGCGCCGGCACGCCCATCACGGCGCCATCACCATAACTCATCAGCACATAGTTGCCGACCCAGACTTCGACTTTGTCGCCGGTCAGCGGGTGGGTGACGAAGAGACCCGTGGGCACGCCTTCCTTTTCCTTCAGCGCCAGTTCGGCCTCGGTGGTGCCGCCCTGCTTGGCCTTGTCGATAAAGGCCGCCACCCTGGGATCGGCTGCCGCAGCGTGCTCGGCCAGTGGATGCTCGGGCGCTACCGCGCAAAAGGTCACGCCCATGATGGTGTCGGGACGCGTGGTGAAGACGTACATGCGGCCGTCGCCGATCAGCTTGCCGTCGGCGCCTTTGACCTCGTGCGGGAAAGCAAAGCGCACGCCCTCGCTCTTGCCGATCCAGTTTTCCTGCATCAGGCGCACGCGTTCCGGCCAGCCCGGCAGCTGGGTCAGCGTGTGGTCGAGCAGTTCTTCGGCGTAAGCGGTGATCTTCAGGTAGTAGCCGGGGATCTCGCGTTTTTCCACCAGCGCGCCCGAGCGCCAGCCATGGCCGTCGATCACCTGCTCGTTGGCCAGCACGGTCATGTCCACCGGATCCCAGTTGACGACCTGCGTGCGGCGCTCGCAGATGCCGGCC
>DATAZV010000063.1:0-3107 GCA_036271855.1 Burkholderiales bacterium | reverse complement strand
TCGGCGAGATTCGGGCTGTGCAGCAGCAGGCGGTCGAGCTCAAGCAGGGTGCCGCCGCGCCGCGCGCGCACGGCATCGACAATGGCGGCGGGCTCGGCCAGATCCAGGGGGACGAAAGGGACTCTTGCCACGGGTGCTCCTGAGAGGAGGGAGGGTTGAGGGTTCGAGGAGCTGAGGTGCGGCGCAGACGCAAACGCGCGGACTTTTCGGTACGGCCGGCTACTCCATCACCAGGCCGATGGACTTGATCAGCGGCCCCCACTTGGCGATTTCGGCGCGTTCGTACTTGTCGAGCTCGTCGGGCGTGCTGCCGCGCGCCTCGAAGCCCAGGGACTCCATCTTTTTGCCGAAGTCGGGCGCGGCGACCAGCTTTCTGGTCTCGGCCGCCAGCACATCGATCACCGCCTTCGGCGTGCCGCCCGGCGCCCACAGGCCGTAGACGTTCTCCACATCGAAGCCCTGGAGCCCGGCCTCCAGCATGGTCGGTACATCGGGCAACTGGCTGGAGCGCTTGACCCCGGTGGTGGCGATGCCGCGCAGGCGACCCTGCTGCACCATCGGCACGGCGGCGGGCGTGCCGACGAAGGCCATTTGCACAAAGCCGCCGAGCAGGTCGTTCATCGCCGGGGCGGCGCCCTTGTAGGGCACGTGGTTCAGCTTGATGCCGGCGTCCTTGTTCAGCAGTTCCAGGCTCAGGTGCATCACCGTGCCGTTGCCGGCCGAGCCGACGTTCACCGGCTTGCCGGTCTTGGCGTACTCGATCAGTTCCCTGATCGACTTCACCGGCAGCGAGGGATGCGCCACCAGGGTCAGCGAAGAGGCGGCCAGCAGGCCCACCGGCGCCAGGTCGGTCAGCATCTGGTAGCGCAGCTTGGGGTAAAGGCTCTGGTCGATCGCCATGGTGCCGACGATGGTAACGATCAGGTTGTAGCCGTCGGGCGGCGACTTGGCCACCGCTTCGGCGCCGAGCTGGCCGCCGGCCCCCGGCTTGTTTTCAACCACCATCGACTGGCCCAGGCCGTCGCCCAGGCGTTGCGCCACCAGCCGCCCCAGCACGTCCGAAGGCCCGCCGGCCGACTGCGGCACCACCAGGCGAATGGAGCGTGTCGGATAGGCCTGGCCGTGAGCCGCACCGGCAGGAAACAGCAAGGGGAACAGCAATACCAATATGGCAAGAAGCTTGCGGCGCATGCGTTTGTCTCCTTGAACCTTGTTATGCTGGTACCACTGAATTATGTTATTTGTTTGAACAATTAATCTCCAATAGAATTTGGCTATGAAACTTTCAGCCGCGAAAGCGCTGCGCTCGCGTCCCGCCACAGCCGCCGCGCCGCAGCGCTATTGGGAATTCGCCGACACCCTGCGCAACCAGATCACCGGTGGCGAATTCGCCGTCGGCGACAAGCTGCCGACCGAGGAAGAACTATGCTGGCGCTTCAAATGCACCCGCTACACCATCCGCGAGGCGCTCAAGGTGCTGACCGAGGAGGGGCTGATCTCGCGCCGCCCGCGCGCCGGCTCGGTGGTGATCGCGCGCCAGGCCGCCAGCCAGTTCACCCAGAGCGTGGGCTCGGTGGCGCAATTGCTCAACTACACCGACGTCACCATCCGCCACACCCTTGCCGCCGGCTTCATCCAGGCCGACCATGAGCAGGCGGGCCTGCTGCAATGCGCGCCGGGCGCCACCTGGTTTCGCATCCAGGCGCTGCGCTTTCTCAAGGGTGCCGCCACGCCGCTGTGCCACACCACCATCTACGTGCTGCCCGAATTCGCCGGGGTGATGAAGCACAAGCGCCACCTGCAGGTCCCGGTGGCTGAGCAGATCGGCGAACTCTTCGGGGTCGAGCCCGACGACACCCAGATCGACATTTCCGCCAGCGAAATCCCGGCCGATCTGGCGGCCCTGCTGAAAGTGAAAAAGGGTTCGCCCGCGCTGTCCCTGGTGCGGCGCTATGCGGACAGCACGGGGCGCGTGTTCGAAGTCGCCGTCGGCCTGCACCCGGCGCAGCGCTACACCTACAGTTTTCACCTCAAGCGCAAACTGGTGAAGGGCGAGGCGGCGAAAAAGCGGCGCCGGGTGATCGAGCGCTAGCCGTGTATTTGTTTAAACAAATTGAATTCCACCAGGTGCGACCGGGGTGGCCGGTCGGCGCGGGATGCTCCGGCCTGCGGCCCGGACTTCCGATCTGGTTGACCGGTGGCATGACTTCCCGCCGCTACGGCGCGCCGCTTTGCCGATACGCGAGGAACTTCGACGGCGCCACGCCCAGCGCATGCTTGAACATCGCTGAAAATGCCCCCGCGTTGGCATAACCGGATTCGAGCGCCACATTCGCCAAGTCGCTGCCCTGGCCGATCAGGCCGATGGCGCGCGCCAGGCGCACCTGGCGGCGCCACGCCGCGAAGCTGGTCTTGAGCTCGGTCAGAAACAGGCGCGCCAGGGTGCGCTCGCTGGCGCCCACCGCCGGTGCCCACTGCGCCAGGGTGCGGGTGTCGCCGGGGTCTTCCATCACGGCGTCGCACAGCGCCTTCAGCCTGCGGTCGGTGGGCAGCGGCAGGCCCAGCGGCAAGCGGTTGGCCGCGCCGATTTCCTCCAGCAGCAGGTCCATCATCAGGCCGCGGCGCCGGCCCTTGGGCACCGCGCCGGCGGCCAGCGATTCGATCAGCTCGCGCATCAGCGTAGAAACCTCGATCACCGCGCAATTGCCGGCCGGCAGCGGCGCGGCTGTGGCATCGACATACAGCGCATGCAGTTCCACCTGCCCGAACACCGCGATCTCGTGGTCGATGCCCGGCGGTATCCACACCGCGCGAAAGCCCGGCACGATCCACGTCATCCCCGCCGCGCTCACCCGCACGCTGCCTTGGCGCGGGCACACCAGTTGCCCCCAGGCGTGATGATGCGCGCGCACGATGGCGTTTTCCGGCGGGTGGCGCAAATGCACCGTCACCGGCTCGCGCCCGTCCGGAACGCGCCGGGGCTGGGGGTCATAGGCGGGGCGCTTTGGCATGAATTCGTAAAAAGCTGTCTGCAAAGTGGATTCCTGCCATTCTAAACCGGCCTACCATGCGTGCAACCGGGCAGCGCAGCCCGGCACCGCATGGAT
>DATAZV010000062.1:0-27943 GCA_036271855.1 Burkholderiales bacterium | reverse complement strand
CCGCCGCCGGCGCCCACCACCATGCAGGTGCCACAGGACGCGTTCTACCTGAAGGGCGAGATCGAAGGCAGCGCCGATGAGATGTTCAAGGCGGCCAACGACTATGCGGCCGACAAATCGCTGGTGGTAATCGACGTCTTTGACGTCAAGCGCCTGGACTTCATCGCCGGCGGCACCTTTCTCAACCTGGTGTCGTCGCTGCGCGCGCAGGGCAAGCGGATCGAGATCCGCAACCCCAGCCCGCTGATCAACGCCCTGCTGATGACCATGGGCTTCACCGAGCAGTCGACCATCACCAAGCGCAACAAGTAAGTCTTCAATTTTTGGGGCAGCGGGGCTTGAGAAGCCGGTGCCCGGCGCCAACTACGGCCTAATGGAACAATATCACGGCACCACCATCGTCTCGGTGCGCAAGGGCAGCCAGGTCGCCCTCGGCGGCGACGGCCAGGTTACCCTCGGCAACCTGGTAATCAAGGGCACGGCGCGCAAGGTGCGCCGCCTCTACCAGGACCGCATTCTTGCCGGTTTCGCCGGCGGCACGGCCGACGCCTTTACGCTGTTCGAGCGCTTCGAAGCCAAGCTGGACAAGCACCAGGGCCACCTGATGCGCGCCGCCGTCGAGCTGGCCAAGGACTGGCGCACCGACCGCATGCTGCGCCGCCTGGAGGCGATGCTGGCGGTGGCCGACCGCGAGCATTCGCTGGTGCTCACCGGCAACGGCGACGTGCTGGAACCGGAGCAGGGCATCATCGCCATCGGCTCGGGCGGCGCCTATGCCCAGGCAGCGGCCAAGGCACTGCTGGAAAACACGGAACTCGGTGCCGCCGAGATCGTCAAAAAGTCGCTGACCATCGCGGGCGAGATCTGCATCTATACCAACCAGAACCACACCATCGAGGTGCTGGAGTAGCGCGCGCCTTGCACCACGCCCCGCGCGCCGTGCCCTCCACATCCGTATCGGCTCCCCCGGGCGCCCGCTGGAAAGCCTCCCCATGTCGTCCATGACTCCCCAAGAGATCGTTCACGAGCTCGACAAGCACATCGTCGGCCAGGACCGTGCCAAACGCGCGGTGGCCATTGCGCTGCGCAACCGCTGGCGCCGCCAGCAGGTGGCCGAGCCGCTGCGCCATGAAATCACGCCGAAAAACATTTTGATGATCGGGCCCACCGGCGTGGGCAAGACCGAGATCGCGCGGCGCCTGGCGCGCCTGGCCGATGCCCCCTTCATCAAGGTGGAGGCGACCAAGTTCACCGAGGTGGGCTATGTCGGCCGCGACGTCGACACCATCATCCGCGACCTGGCGGAGGCGGCGGTGAAACTGACCCGCGAAGCGGAAATGAAAAAAGTCCGCGCCCAGGCCGCCGACGCCGCCGAGGAGCGGGTGCTGGACATCCTGGTGCCGCCGGCGCGCCCGTTCGGCTTTCATCCCAGCGGCGACCAGCCCGCTGGCGACCAGGCGGACGAAAGCGCGAATTCGACCCGGCAGAAATTCCGCAAAAAGCTGCGCGAGGGCGAACTCGATGACCGTGAAATCGAGATCGAGGTGGCGCAGGTGCAACAGCTTGAAGTGATGGCCCCGCCCGGCATGGAAGAGCTGACTTCGCAGATCCAGGGCATGTTCCAGAACATGGGGCAGGGCCGCAAGAAGGCGCGCAAGGTGAAGGTGAAAGAAGCGCTGAAACTGCTCACCGAGGAAGAGGCCGGCAAGCTGCTCAACGACGAAGAGCTTAAGACCCGCGCGATGCACAATGTCGAGCAGAACGGCATCGTCTTCATCGACGAGATCGACAAGATCGCCAGCCGCAGCGAGACCCAGGGCGCCGACGTGTCGCGGCAGGGGGTGCAGCGCGACCTGCTGCCGCTGGTCGAGGGCACCACGGTGAACACCAAGTACGGCATGATCCGCACCGACCACATCCTGTTCATCGGCTCGGGCGCCTTCCACTTCGCCAAGCCCTCGGACCTGATACCCGAACTGCAGGGGCGCTTTCCGATCCGCGTGCATCTCGATTCGCTGTCGGTCGGCGATTTCGAAAAAATCCTCACTTCCACCGACGCCTCGCTGACCAAGCAATACGAAGCCTTGCTGCAGACCGAACAGGTGAATCTCAACTACACGCCCGAGGGCATCAGGCGCCTGGCTGAAATCGCCTATGCGGTGAACGAAAGCACCGAAAACATCGGCGCGCGCCGCCTCTACACCGTGATGGAAAAGCTGCTGGAGGAAATCTCCTTCGATGCCGGCCGCAGCGGCGGCCAGACCCTGACCATCGACGCCGCCTACGTCAACAGCCGCCTGGCCGAGTTGGCGGGCTCGGAAGACCATTCGCGCTACGTGCTGTAGGGGCGGCGCGTCCGCCCTGGCGCGGGCTGCGTAAGATAAGGCATCGCGGAGCCCAAGCTCCGCCCACTCGCGGCAATTGCCGCCGACTGCATGCCCTGGCCGCGTCCGTTTTCTTATTTCCTCGCTACCGCCCTGTTGCTGGGGGCCGGCGCGGGCCTGGCCATCGAGAGTGCTTATCAATGGCAGCTTCCCGCCTGGGCGCCACGCCCGCTGGTGCCCGCCGACAACCCGATGTCGCCGGCCAAGGTCGAGCTGGGGCGCCTGCTGTTCTACGACAAGCGCCTGTCGGCCGACGGCAGCTTCAGTTGCGCCACCTGCCACCAGCAGGCGCGCGCCTTCACCGATGGCCGCGCCGTGGCACTGGGCGTCTCCGGCCAGTCGCACCCGCGCAACAGCATGTCGCTGGCCAACGCTGCGTACAACCCGGTGCTGACCTGGGCCGACCCCTTGCAGCATGCGCTGGAAACCCAGGCACTGGTGCCGATGTTCGGCACCGCGCCGGTGGAAATGGGCCTGGCCGGGCGCGAGGCGATGATCGCCCTTCTGCTCACCGACGACGCGCGCTATGCGCGGCTGTTTCGCGCGGCCTTTCCCGGTGAGACGCAACCGGGCACACTCCCCAACCTCACCCGCGCCATCGCCGCCTTCGAGCGCACCCTGCTCTCATTCGACTCGCCCTACGACCGCTACCGCTATGGCGGCCAGGCCGGCGCCATCAGCGAGGCGGCCAAGCGCGGCGAGAAGCTGTTTTTCAGCGAGCAGATGAAGTGCTTTCACTGCCACGGCGGCATCAACTTCACCGACACGGTGATGCACCAGCGCCTGGAGCATCCGGAAGTCGCCTTTCACAACACCGGGCTGTACAACCTCGATGGCCGCGGTGCCTACCCGGCCGCCAACACCGGCCTGATGGCGGTAACCGGCAAGGCGGAAGACATGGGCAAGTTTCGCGCACCCACCCTGCGCAATGTCGCCGTCACCGCCCCGTATATGCACGATGGCTCGATCGCCACCCTGGACGAAGTGCTGGACCACTATGCGCGTGGCGGGCGCACCGCCAATCCATTGCGCAGCCAGTTCATCCAGGGCTTTGCGATGAGCGCGGAGCAAAAGGGAGACCTGCTAGCGTTTCTCGAAAGTCTCACGGACTACGGCTTTTTGCGCAATCCGGACTTTGCCGATCCCTACGCCACGACACCGCACTAAGTAGCGCCTGGTCCGGTGCGCGAACAAATATCTTTCATAAGCGCGACACCGAAATTTTGCTTCGCGCAACTCGCGCATAGCCGTCGCCGCGCTGTAAGATGTTTGCCCCTGGATATTCCGCGGCGCAAGCCGCGCACAGCACGCATGGCTAAAAAACTCATCAAGGGCGCCACTATCGTCAGCATGGACGAGAAGATCGGCGACCTGGCGCAAGGCGACATCCTGATCGACGGCGAGCGTATCGCCGCCGTCGGCCCCACCCTTGCCGCGGGCGATGCCGAGGTGATCGACGGCCACGGCCGCATTGTCATCCCCGGCCTGATCAATGCCCACATGCACACCTGGCAGACAGCGCTGCGCGGGGTGGCGGCGAACTGGACCTTGATGGAGTATTTCCATCACATGCACGCGGGCCTGGCGACCAAGTTCCGGCCTGACGACTTGTACATCGCCACCTTGATGGGCGGGCTGAACCAGATCAATTGCGGCACCACCACCTTGGTCGACTGGTGCCATAACAACCCGACGCCGGACCACACCGACCGCGCGCTGGACGGGCTGATCGAGTCCGGCATTCGCGCCGCGTTTTTCCATGGCTCGCCCAAGCCCGACCCCAAGCCGGGGCAAAAGCCGTTCTGGGAATTGCCGCATCCGCAAGGTGAGGTGGACCGGCTGCGCAAGGGCCGGCTTTCCGACGACAACGGCAAGGTCAGCCTGGGCCTGGCGATACTCGGGCCGCACTATTCGACTTATGATGTCGCCGTCGCCGACTTCAAGCTGGCGCGCGAGTACGGCCTGATCGCCAGCATGCATTGCGCCGGCGGCGCCGCGCGCGTGCCCGATGGCTGGGACCGCCTGCGCGCCGAGGGCCTGCTGGGTGACAACAACAACATCGTCCACGGCCAGACCCTGACCGACGAGCAACTGAAGTTCATGCTGGAGATCGGCGTGACGTTTTCGCTGACCCCCGAAACCGAAATGGGCCAGGGCCATGGCTTTGCCATCACCGGGCGTTTGCTCAAGCTTGGCGGCGCGCCCAGCCTGGGCGTGGACCTGGAGTCGGGCATCAGCGGCGACATGTTTACGGTGGCACGGCTGGCGATGGCGGCGCAGCGCGGCCTGGACAATGGGCAATTCCGCCAGGAAAAGGGCGGCATCCCCGAAACCTCGACCATCTATTGCCGCAAGGCGCTGGAGTGGGTGACTACCGAGGGTGCGCGTATGCTCAAACAGCAGGACCGCATCGGTTCGATCACCCCGGGCAAGCAGGCCGACCTAGTGGTGATCAAGGCCGACGAACTCAACATGTGGCCGATGCACGACCCGGTCGCGACCGTGGTGACGCAGACCAGTCTCGCCAATATCGAGCATGTGCTGATCGCAGGTGAGTACAAGAAGCGCGACTACAAGCTGCTGTATCCGAATCTCAAGCCAAAGATGGACGCGTTGCGCGAATCCGGCGCGCGCATCCTGCATGAGATCGGGCTCAAAACCATGGCGGCAGCGTAAGGCTCGTCAGCCGAATTCTGGAGACAAGCAAATGAACATCGGTTTTATCGGCATCGGCCGCATGGGTTCGCCCATGGCGCGCTTCATGTTGCAGGGCGGCTTCAAGCTCACCGTCTGCGACCCGAACCCGGAGATGGTGAAAAAAGCGGTGTCGCACGGCGCGACGGCATCCGATTCCATCGCCCATTGCGCGGGGCTAAGCGACGTGGTGTTCTCTTCCCTGCCGGACGACAAGATCCTCGGCGCCGCGGCGCTGGGAGCGGCGGGCATCGTCGCCAACCTGAAGCAGGGCGGGATCTACATCGACACCAGCACGGTATCGCCGGCGATCTCCGCCGAGATCGCGCTGGCGGCCGGCAAGCGCGGTGTGCACTACCTGCGCATGCCGGTATCGGGCAATTCCAACTCGGCAGAAGCCGGCGAGCTCACTGCGCTGGTTTCCGGACCGCCGGAGGCCTGGAAGCTGGTCGAGCCGATGGTGAAAAAATTCAGCAGCGCCCAGGTATATGTCGGCGATGCCGAACAAGCGCGCTACATGAAGCTGGTGATCAACCTGGTGGTGGCGAACACCGCCAGCGTGCTGGCCGAGGCGCTGGCACTGGGCCGCAAGGGCGGCCTGGAGTGGAGCACCATGCTGGACGGACTTTCCGCCAGCACGGTAGGCTCGCCCTGGGTGAAGGCGAAAGCGCGCCTGCTGAAGACGCGCGACTTCACGCCGACCTTCACGCCGAACCAGCTCTGCAAGGACATCGACCTGATGCTCGATGCCGGCGACGCCCTCGGCGTGCCACTGCAAATCACCGCAACCACCCGGCAGATGATGAAGGCGACCAATGCGGACGGCTATGCCTCCGAGGATTTCATTGCGGTGGTCAAGGTGCTGGAGCGGCTTTCCGGGTTGTCGGCTAACAAGGTATAAGCGGGCCTGAGCGGTACCGCTGCATAAAGAAGCGCCTGCAACGCAGGCGCTTTTTATTTGCCGCGTTTGGCCATCTCTTTGGTGATCATCGCGTGCACGCCCTTGTTGCCGTCGACCAGTTGCGTCACGCGCAGGTCGCACGCCAGGCTGCACAGGGTATAGGCATCGAGCGCCGACAGCCCGGCGATTTGCTGCAGCAGCTTGATCATTTCGCGCAGGGCCTGCTTGGCGGCATCGTCGAGGTCTTCGTCCATGCCCATGGTGATGTAGTGGTTGGGCGTCTCCGCACGCGGAAATTTCAGTTGCATGTCCTTGCGCACGGTCAGGCGCAGGGTCCCGCGCAGGGCGGTTTCCAGAGCGGAGAGGCAGACCTCGCCGTCGCCCTGCACGCCGTGGCCGTCGCCGACCGAGAACATGGCACCCGGGTTGAATATCGGCAGGTAGAGCGTGCTGCCGGCGATCAGTTCCTTGTTGTCCATGTTGCCGCCGTATTCGCGCGGTACGATGGAAGTGACCTTGCCGTAGCCGGGACGCGGCGCGGTGGCCATGATGCCGAAAAAGGGCCGCAGCGGAATTTCCGTACCCCAGGACATGGTGGCGACGCGGCGCTTCAGGTCGATCGGGATGTGGATCAGCCGACCTTCGGGAAAGTCCTCCGGCAGGCTGCCGCGCAGCGGGGCGATCAGGTTGTAGCCCCACTCCTCGCGCGGCGCCATTTCCTCGATGTCCACCTGCAGGGTGTCGCCCGGCTCGGCGCCCTCGACCCACACCGGGCCGCAGAGGATGTGCGGCCCGAGCATGGGCTTGACTGCCGCATGGATCTGCTTCAGGTCTTCCGGCACGGTGAACGGTGGCTTGGGCATCTGCTCGGCGGAGCCGGACACCGTCTCCACCTGGATGCGGTCACCGCTGGCGATGCGCAGCACCGGCGGCAGGGCAGCGTCGAAATAACCCCAGTGAACGGTTTTGGGAGAGGGCTTGAGACTGTGGGTGGCGCTCATAAGAACCTGCGGAGTGGATGGTGGATGGACAACGATAGCAGCTTGCGTACCGGGTGACGAAAGCAGTGCACCTACCGGTTCAGGAAAATCAGCTTTTCGATCGGGGTTTCGGTTTCGTCCACGCTGACGTCGATGCGGCTGACATGGCCTTGCGATAACTCGAAAGCACCGAACTGCCGCGGCTGCAGCTTGAGCGCCTGCATGATCAGCACCTTCAGGCTGCCGGCATGGCCGACCACGGCCAGCGCGGCTTGCCCTTGTGCCGCGGCGGCGTGTATCACCTCGCGGCGAAAGGCTTCTACGCGCGCCCACATGGCCATGAAATTCTCGCCTTGCGGCGGCGAGTGTTGCACGATGTCGCCGGTCCAGCGCATGGTTTCTTCACGCGGCAGGTCGCACCAAAGTTGACCTTCCCAATCGCCGAAGTGCATCTCGTGCAGGCGTGCGTCGGGCGCCGCCAGCGTGCCGCCGGAGGCCCCGGCCAGTCCATCGGCGAGTCGCGTGCAGCGGCTGGCCGGGCTGCTGTGAAACAGCAGCCCGGGCGGCAGCTGGGTTGCGATTTCCGGCAGGCGCGCTTGCAAGTGCCCTTCGTCCAGCAGCACGTCCTGCCGGCCGTAGCACAGGCCCTCAGGCACCGCCGGCCGCGTGTGGCGAATCAGGTAAAGCTGCATCGCACTCATACACTGCCGCTGGGTGGCGGCGCCAGCACGGCAACCGCATAAAGGTAGAACACCACTTCGGCCACCTGCTGGGTGGCACCCAGACAGTCGCCGGTGTAGCCGCTGATACGGCGCCGGAACCAGAGGCCCAGCGCAAGCGTTGCCAGTGCAACGGGAATCACGCCCGCCACCAGCAGCCAGCCGTTTTCGTATTCGTAAACCACGCCGCCCAGGGGCACCATGCCCCAGAACAACGCGACGATCAGGCCGGGCAAGGACACTGCCTGCGCCATCGGCTTGGACTTGGCGTCGGGCTCGGGCCGCACGTAGTCCAGCCAGCGGATCAGCGCCACCGGCGCCGCCCGCGACAAGGTATGGCCCAGTAACAGTATCCAGGCGCAAAGCTCGATGTCGGTGCCTTCGGCCAGCGAAAGCAAGGCGGCGAATTTGGTCAGCAGCATCAGCGCGATGCCGATGGCGCCGAAGGCGCCGACGCGCGGGTCTTTCATGATCACCAGCACCCGCGCCGGATCGCTGGCGCCACCGAAGCCGTCGCAAACATCGGCAAAGCCGTCCTCGTGAAACGCGCCAGTCATCAGCACTGTCGCCACCATAGCCAGGGCCACCGCCACCAGCGGCGTGAACAGCCACATGGCGAAGGTGAACACCGCGGCGGCCACCAGCCCGACCCACAGGCCGACCAGCGGAAAATAACGGGCCGCGCGGTTCATCAGGTCTTCGCTATAGCCCACCCAGCCGGCGAGCGCGGCCGGCAGCGGAACCCGGGTAAAAAACGTCCAGGCAGTGAAAAAAAGCCGGATTTCGCGGGCGAACATGGGTTTTTGGCGGGGAAATGCCAGTTTTCCGCCAGAATTGGCGGGTAGCCTTGGCTATAATTGCGAATTGTCTCACGCACTCTTATGCGCAGCCTGCTTCAGGCGCGATTTTCATGCTCCCCGCGGTTAAAAACGACATCATTGCGGCCCTCAAAGCCGCCCTGCGCCAGACTTTGGGCGACGCAGCGCCGGCCGAACCGAACATCGTGCTGGAGCGGCCGAAAGTGGCCGCCCACGGCGACCTGGCGTGCAACATCGCCATGCAGTTGGCCAAGCCGCTGAAAAAGAATCCGCGCGAACTGGCGCAAGGCATCGTCGCCGCGCTGGATGCCGACACCGCGTCCAAAGCGGTGATCGAGTCCGCCGACATCGCCGGCCCGGGCTTTATCAACCTGCGCATTCCCGCCGCCGCCAAGCAGCGCGTGGTGAAGGAAGTGCTGACGCAGGGTGAAGCCTTCGGCCGCAGCAACGCCCGCGCCGGCCAGCCGTTGCTGGTCGAATTCGTCTCCGCCAATCCCACCGGCCCGCTGCATGTCGGCCATGGCCGCCAGGGCGCCCTGGGCGACTCGCTGTGCCAATTGTTCGAGTCGCAGGGCTGCACAGTGACGCGCGAGTTTTATTACAACGACGCCGGGGTGCAGATCGCCACCCTCGCCACGTCGGTGCAGGCGCGCTGCAAGGGCTTGAAACCTGGCGACACGCAGTGGCCGGAAAACGCCTACAACGGCGACTACATCGGCGACATCGCCGCCGACTTCCTGGCAAAAAAGACGGTCACGGCGGCCGACATGGCGGTAACCGCTTCCGGTGAAATCGAAGACATCGAGTCGATCCGCAAATTCGCCGTCGCCTACTTGCGCAACGAGCAGGACATCGACCTCAAGGTGTTCGGCGTGCGCTTCGACAACTACTACCTGGAGTCTTCGCTCTACAGCGACGGCAAGGTCGAAGCCGCCGTGGGGCTGCTCAAGGCCGCCGGCAAGACTTACGAGCAGGACGGCGCGCTGTGGCTGAAGTCGACCGACTACGGCGACGACAAAGACCGGGTGATGAAAAAGTCGGACGGTACCTACACGTATTTCGTGCCCGACGTCGCCTATCACATCGCCAAGTGGCAACGCGGCTTCAAGCGCGCCATCAACATCCAGGGCTCGGACCACCATGGCACCATCGCGCGGGTGCGCGCCGGGCTGCAGGCGGTAAATCTGGGCATCCCGCAAGGATATCCAGACTACGTGCTGCACAAGATGGTGACGGTCATGAAGGGCGGCGAAGAGGTGAAAATCTCCAAGCGCGCCGGCTCCTACGTCACCTTGCGCGACCTGATCGAAATGTCCGGTGGCGGCGACCTTGCCAAAGGCCGCGACGCGGTGCGCTTTTTCCTGATTTCGCGCAAGGCGGATACCGAATTCGTCTTCGACGTCGACCTGGCGCTGAAAAGCACTGACGAAAACCCAGTCTACTACGTGCAGTATGCGCACGCCCGCATCAACAGCGTGCTGCGCGAGTGGGGCGGTGACCGTGGCACGCTGGGAGGAGCGGACATGAGCCAGCTAACCCATGCGCGCGAACTGTCGGCACTGCAAAAGCTGGCCGAATTTCCCGACATGCTCACCGACGCGGCCACCGACCTGGCGCCGCACGACCTCACTTTCTACGCGCGTGACCTCGCGGCTGAGTTTCATGCGCTGTATAACGAGCGCGAATTGCGTGTCCTGGCGGCACCCGATGCGGTTAAAATGGCGCGCCTGGCGCTCTATGCCGCGACCGCGCAGGTGATCAAAAACGTGCTGGCTCTGCTCGGCGTTTCGGCGCCGGAACAGATGTAGCAAAGCAGGCAACCTCAAATATCATGGCTCAACGCGACTACAAACCCAAGGCCGGCGCAGCCCGCGGCAGCAAGACCCGCGGCGGCACCCTGATCGGCATTGTCATCGGCCTGGTGCTGGGCCTGGCGATTGCCGTGGGCGTGGCTTTTTTCCTCAGCAAGGGCCCCAAGCCGTTCGCCGACAAGACCGGGCACGACCGCCCGGCCGCGGTGGGCAAGGGCACCGACAAGAGCAGCGACCCGAACTCGCCGCTGTACGGCAAGGATGCGCGCACGGCCGAGGCAAAAAAGGACGGCAAGGACGAGGACCGCTTCTCTTTTTACAAGATTTTACCGGGCGAAGAAAAGGCCAGCGCCACGCCTGATGCCAAGAAAGACGCCGGCAAGGCCACCGACAAGAGCGCCGACAAGGGGACCGATGTCGCCAAGGCCGACCCCACCGCGCCCAAAGACGCGATGAGCCCGACCGGCAAGGAACAGTATTATCTGCAGGTGGGCGCCTACGGCTCGCCGGGCGACGCCGACAACCAGAAGGCCAAGCTGGCGCTGCTGGGTTTCGAGGCCAAGGTGGAAGCCAGCGATACCGACGGCAAGGGCACGGTGCACCGGGTGCGCATCGGCCCTTACGCGCGGCTCGACGACATCAACCGGGTGCGCGCCACCCTGGCGCAAAATGGCGTCGAAGCTTCGCTGGTGCGGATGAAAGACGGGCAGAAATAGGGTTAAGCTGGTGTAGTGCAGTTTGCGGCATGGCCGTCCGCAGGGGAAACGGCCACGGCTTTGGGGGGCGTGATGCGTTTTCCGCAATGGTTTTTCAGGTCGCTGTCGCTGCTGGTGCTGCTCGGCGCCTGCCTGCATGCACAGGGGCAAGTCCGGCCTCGCGTCATTGATCCGCCGCTGGCGCCCCTTTCAGGGGTGCTGGGCAACAGTCCGAAGGACAAGATCGAGGTCATCCAGTTTTTTTACTATGGCTGCCCGCATTGCTTCGACCAGCAGCCGCTGATCGAGGATTGGCTGGCCACCAAGCCGGCGGACGTCGAGTTCCGCTACATCCCGGCGCTACGTGACGACAAGTGGCTGCCGCTGACCCGCGCCTTTTTCGCGCTGCAGATCCTGGGTGCCGAGCAGCGCCTGCACCGGCCGATTTACGACGTGATCAATTTCGACGGCGTGATGCTGTCGGAGGAAGACAAGCTGTTCGACTGGGTCGCGCGCAACGGCGTGGAACGCGCAAAGTTTATCGAGGTCTACAATTCCGACGAGGTCAAGGCCAGGGTGGAGGCGGCGCGCAAGGCCACCGAGGCCTATGGCATCAAGGCGACGCCTACCCTGGTGGTGGCGGGCAAGTACGCGGTGACCAGCGGCCTGGCGGGCAGTCACTACGAGGCGATGCGCCTGCTCAATCAGCTGATCGTGCAGGCGCGCCAGGAAAAAGCCAAGTAGCGGGGCCGCCGTGCATCCCGCCACCGCGGCGCTCCGTACCTCAACATGACCGGCGGCTGTTTGCGGGAGTTCGCAACTGTTTTACAGGAAATGCTTATCAGGGTTTGCTGATCCGGCCATTGCGCGCAAGCTTCGGAACAAGGTTCACCTCGCCGGCCTCCCGCTCATCCAATCCGTCCGCGCCGCCCGTCGGCTGCCTTTAGTCCGCCTTTAATCCGCCTTTAATCCTTGTCAGCCTTCAGCCACGCCCGCACGTTAAACTCGATACCCCCTACACGGAGAAACGCAATGCAACTCAATCGCAGGCAATTCCTCGGCGCCGTCAGCGCCGCCACTGCGACCGCAGCGACCCTGCCGGCGCTCACGCCTGCCTATGCACAAGCGGCGGCCCCGATGGCCGACAAGGACTTTCGCGCCGTCACCCCGGTGCAGCCGACCGATACCGGCGCGAAAATCGAGGTGATCGAATTCTTCTGGTACGCCTGCCCGCATTGCTTCGCGTTCGAGCCGACCCTCAATCCGTGGATCAAGAAGCTGCCGGCTGACGTCGCCTTTCGCCGAGTGCCGGCGCAGTTCGCGCCGATCTGGGTGCAGCACGCCAAGTTGTTCTATACGCTGGATGCCCTGGGCGAGGAAACGCGCCTGCACAAGAAGGTGTTCGATACCATCCACGTCGACCATCAGCCGCTGGATTCGGACGCCGAAATGATCGAGTTCGCCGGCAAGAACGGCATCGACAAGGCCAAGTTCGCCGATGCGCTGAAGTCCTTCGGCGTGGCCGGCAAGCTCAAGCGTGCCGCCCAGATGGTGACCGCCTACGGTATCGACGGCGTCCCCACCCTGACGGTAAACGGCAAGTACCTCACCTCGATCGTGATGACGCAAAGCCCGACCCGTACCCTGGAAGTAATGGACTACCTGATCAACGCCGAGCGCACCAAGAAGCGCGCGTAATACGGCTGAAGAAAAAAAGCGCCCCGCCGGGCGCTTTTTCTTTTCCTGCGTCCGCTGCAGTCAGGCCGGGAGCAGCCAACCGTCTGCGCGGTAAACCACCCGGCTTTTTTCCAGTTCCGCCAGCAGGAAATCCGCCCAGGCGCCCTCTTCCAGGCCGAAATATTGCCGGTTGATGCCGGCGAGAAAACTCATGCCAGCCAGGCGTTGCGGCAACCCCGCCAGCGCCAGGCGCCCTTCGATCATCAGCAAAAAAGACAGCGTGACCTTGGCCGCGTTGCGCGCGTTGCGCAGCGGGTCGGCAGCGAAGTAATCGAGACGGCTATAGGCGCGCGCCAGCGCGCCTTTGACATCGCCAAACGGTGCGCCGTGGCCGGGAATCACGCAATCGACTTCGAGCCGCGCGATGGCATCGAGAGTGGCGCGCTGTGCCGCCACCGCCGCGCCCGCCGGCGCGTCACCGGTCAGCTCGGCGAACAGCACGCCAAAGCCGTTTTCCCACAGCGCATCGGCGGAAATCAGGATGCGCTCGGCCTCGCAGTAAAGGACCAGGGATGCCATGTCATGGCCGGGGGAGCCGATGGCGCGCCATTCCCGGTCGCCCAGCACCAGCATGTCGCCATCCTTGAAAGTGGCATCGAAACCGAAGCGCTCGCACTTCTGTCCCAGCGGCCCCAGATGCAGCGCCTCCTCGTCCCACGCCTGGACAATGGCCGCCTCACCCGCCGGAATGGCGGTGTGCACGCCGGCAAAGGCGCGCTGCAGCACGGCGTTGCCGCCGATGTGGTCCGAATGCGCGTGGGTGTTGACGATGCGTGTCAGCGGCCGCGCGCCCAGCACATGGCGCAGCAATGCGAGGGTTTGCACGGCATGGTCGCCATAGCCGGTATCGACCACCGCGGTTTCATGCGCGCCGAGAAAGACGATGTTGTTCGACGACACCCAGCCGCGTTCCAGCACCCGCATGCTGGATGGCAGCGCGGGTGTCGCGGTGCTCACGGCGTGCCGTCGCGGGCGGCGCGGCGCGCCTCGACCGCGTGCAAAATAGTCCAGCGTGTTTCTTCAGTGGCGGTGGACCAGGCGGCGATTTCGTCGATGGTGCGCAGGCAGCCATCGCAATAGACGTTGGCCGCATCCATGCGGCAATAGCCGACGCAGGGCGAATGGGCGCGGCGCTCCACTGCTGGAACAACGCCGGGAGGAACGGGATACTCGGCCATGGGATTCAGGCCGCGCGCCTGGCCGCCAGGGCCTGTGCGGCCTTGGACACCGGTGTCTTGCCCAGCACATCGCAAATGAAGCTGCCGGCGTCCAGCAGCGCATCGAGATTGACGCCGGTTTCGACACCCAGGCCCTGCATCAGGTACGCCACGTCTTCGGTGGCGACGTTGCCCGAAGCACCCTTGGCATACGGGCAGCCCCCCAGGCCAGCCACCGAGCTGTCGAAAGTCGCCATGCCCATTTCCAGCGAAGCATAGATATTGGCAGCGGCCATGCCGTAGGTGTCGTGGTAATGCCCGCCAAGATGGGCCAGCGGCACGCGCGCGGCCACGGCCTCTATCATCGCCTGCATGCTGGCTGGGGTGCCGACGCCGATGGTGTCGCCCAGCGACACCTCGTAGCAGCCCATTTCATAGAGGCGCTGCGCCACTTCCGCGACGGCATGCGGTGCGATCGGCCCTTCATAAGGGCAGCCAACCACGCAGGAGACATAGCCGCGCACTTTCACGCCCGCTGCCCGAGCGGCCTCGGCCACCGGCAGGAAACGCTCCAGGCTTTCGGCAATGCTGCAATTGATGTTGCGCCTGGAAAACGATTCGGAGGCCGCGCCGAAAATCGCCACTTCGGTGGCGCCGGCGGCCAGCGCCGCTTCGAAGCCCTTGAGGTTGGGGGTGAGCACCGGGTAGCTGACGCCGGGCTTGCGGCGGATGCCGCGCAGCACCTCGGCCTGGTCGGCCATTTGCGGCACCCACTTCGGGCTGACGAAGGCGGTGGCTTCCACCGCCGGCAGGCCGGCGTCGGCCAGGCGCTCGATCAGCTCGATTTTCACCGCGGTGGCGACCGGCGCGCCGCCGACCATCGACTCATTCTGCAAGCCGTCGCGCGGGCCGACTTCGACGATACGTACTTTGCCTGGCAGTTTCATTGAGCGTTCCTCATTAACTTCTCAGTAGCCCTTGTTGCGGTCGATCACGCCGCTGACCGCTTCGCCGCGCATGAAGGCGCCGATTTTTTCGGCGATCTGGTGCATCGAGGCTTCGATCAGGGTTTGGGCCGAAATATGCGGTGTGACGGTGACCAGTGGATGGCGCCAGAAGGCATGCTCGGCGGGCAGTGGCTCTTGCGGCATCACGTCCAGGAGGGCGCCCGCCAGTTGCCCGCTATCGAGCGCATCCAGCAAATCCTTTTCCACCAGATGGAGGCCGCGGCCGATGCTTACAAGATAGGCGCCGCGCGGCAATTGCGCAAACAGGGCGCGGTTCAGCACTCCCTGCGTGGCGGGTGTCAGCGGCAGCATGCAGACCAGCATTTGCGTGCCGGCGAGGAACTCGCTTAAGCCCGCGTCACCGGCGTGGCAGGTGACGTCTTCGATGCTGCGCTCGGACCGATTCCAGCCCCGCACCGGAAAACCCATGGCGCGCAAGTAGCGCGCGACGCGCTCACCGAGCAAGCCCAGTCCCATGATGCCGATGCAAAAGTTCTCGCGCGGGCGCGGGTCCAGTTGGGTCCATTCAGCGCGCCGCTGCTGGCGTGCATAGACATCCATGTTGCGCAAATAGCCCAGCGCTGCCCAGGCCACATACTCTTCCATCTGCTCGGCCATGCCGGCGTCTTCGAGGCGAATGATCGGCGTGTCCGCCGGCAACTCCGGATCCTGCAATAACGCATCGACGCCCGCGCCCATGTTGAAAATGGCGCGAAAGCGGCGGCCGCGAAAAAATCCCGGCGGCGGCTTCCAGCACACCGCGACATCATGCGCGGCATCGTTGCCCTGCGGCCAAAGGTCGAATTGCGCCTGCGGCAACTGGCGCGCGAGCAAATCCAGCGAGGCTTGCGCGTCCGCGTCGGCGGACTGGAACAGGACTCTCAACTTCTGCCCGCCTACGGTGCCGCCGGCTCGAAGGCGACCAGTTCGACGCCCTCGGCCACCTGCTCGCCGGCGGCGTGACGGATTTGTATTACCTTGCCCTTGGCAGGCGCGGAAATGGTGTGCTCCATTTTCATCGCTTCCATTACCAACAGCGGCGCGCCCTTTTCGACTTCGGCACCGGCCTGCACCAGCACCGACAGCACCTTGCCGGACATCGGCGCGGTGAGCCCGCCGCCAGCCTCTTCTTCATGGTCGAATTGCGCGGCGGCATCGACCAGCTCGAGATCAAAGCGCCGTCCGGCGGAAAACAGCACACGCTTGCCGCCCTGCTCGGTCACCAATTGTCCCAGCACCCGCTCGCCATTCCACGACAGCGTGACCTTGCGGCCCGCGACCGTGCCCTGCGCCAGGGCGGAAATGCCGCCGACAGTGATGAGGATGCCTTCGCGGCGGTATTCGACTTCCACGGCGTGATTGACAGCGCCCACCTTGAACTCCAGGACGCGTTTGGCTGTGAGATGCATGCGCCAGCCGTCGCGCAAGTCCCAGGGCGAAGCGGGCCCTGTAGTCGCCGCCTGCTCGGCGCGCACCTGCGCAAAGGCGGCGAGCGCCAGCGCCACCGGCGGCAAGTCCGATTTGGCGGGCAGCAACTCGTCGCGGTTACGCTCGATCAATCCGGTGTCCACCGCTCCCGTGGCGAAGTCTTTGCAGGCAATCACCCGGCCGAGAAATTCGACGTTGGTGGCGACGCCGCTGATTTCGCATTCGCGCAGCGCCTGCGCCATCGCCGCCAGCGCGGCATCACGGTCGGCACCCCAGACGATCAGCTTGGCGATCATCGGGTCGTAGTAGGGGCTGATGGCGTCGCCCTCGCGCACGCCGGAATCGATGCGCACCGGACCGTCTTCCACCGGCATGCGCATATGGCTGATGGTGCCGATGGAGGGCAAAAAATTCTTCAGCGGATTCTCGGCGTAGATGCGTGCCTCGATGGCGTGGCCGTCGATGGCGAGTTCGTCCTGCGTCAGGGGCAGCGGCTCGCCGTCGGCGACGCGCAATTGCCACTCGACCAGATCCAGGCCGGTGATTTCTTCGGTGACCGGATGCTCGACCTGCAGGCGGGTGTTCATTTCCATGAAAAAGAAGGTGCCGCCCTGGTCGGCGATGAATTCCACCGTGCCGGCGCCGACATAGCCGACAGCCTTGGCGGCGGCCACCGCCGCCTCGCCCATCGCCTGGCGGCGCTCGGCGCTCATGCCGGGCGCGGGCGCCTCTTCCAGCACCTTCTGGTGGCGGCGCTGCACCGAGCAATCACGCTCGAACAGGTAGACGCATTCGCCGTGGCTGTCGGCGAACACCTGGATTTCGATGTGGCGCGGGCGCTGCAGGTATTTTTCGATCAACACGGCCTCGTCGCCAAAGGACGACGAGGCCTCGCGCTTGCAAGAGGCCAGCGCGGCGGCGAAGTCGGCTGATTTTTCGACGATGCGCATGCCCTTGCCGCCGCCGCCGGCGGAGGCCTTGATCAGCACCGGGTAGCCGATACCGTCGGCCTGCTGTTGCAGGAAGGCGGGATCCTGGTTGCCGCCGTGATAGCCCGGCACCAGCGGCACCTTGGCCTTTTCCATCAATTGCTTGGACTCGGCCTTCAGGCCCATGGCGCGGATGGCCGAAGGTGGCGGCCCAATGAACACCAGGCCGGCCTTGGCGCAAGCCTCGGCGAAGTCCTCGTTCTCCGACAAAAAACCGTAACCGGGGTGGATCGCCTGGGCGCCGCTTTGTTTGGCAATCGCGATGATGGCGTCGCCGCGCAAATAACTTTCCTTGGCCGGTGCCGGGCCCAGGTGATAGGCCTCGTCGCATTCGGCGACGTGGCGTGCGCCGGCGTCGGCGTCCGAATAGACGGCAACGGTCTGGATGCCCAGCCCGCGCGCGGTGGCGGCGACGCGGCAGGCGATTTCGCCGCGGTTGGCAATCAATATCTTCTTGAACATGGTCTGGGCTTTACTTGGCGGGCAGGTTCAGGTCGCTCACCCAGTTGGGCTTGCGCTTTTCGAGGAAGGAGGCAATGCCTTCCTTGCCTTCAGCCGAGGCACGGGTTTCGGCGATGCGTTTGGCGGTTTCGGCGCGGATCGCCGGGGTGATCTTGCTGGCGCCGACCAGTTGCAGCAGCTTTTTCGATTCGTCCAGCGCGCGCGGGCCGGCCTGCACCAGGTGGCCGAGAATCTGGTTCACCTGATTGTCGAGTTCTTCCGGCGGCGCGATTTCCTGCACGAAGCCGATGCGATACGCCTCGGCGGCATCGAAGCGCTCGGCGGTGAGAAAGTAGCGGCTGGCAGCGCGCTCGCCCATCGCCCGCACCACGTAGGGCGAGATGGTGGCGGCAATCAGGCCCAGGCGCGTTTCCGACAGGCAAAAACTCGCCTCGGTGGAAGCCACCGCGATGTCGCAGACGGCGGCAAAGCCCATGCCGCCGGCGTAGGCGGGGCCGTGGATGCGCGCGACAGTGGGCTTTTTCAGGCTGTAGAGGGTCCACAGGGTATTGGCCAGCGCGGCCGCGTCCTTGGCGTTTTGCGCTTTGGAAAATCCGGCGGCACGCTTCATCCAGTTGAGGTCGGCGCCGGCGCAAAAGGCCGAGCCGCGGCCGCCCAGCACCACGGCGCGCACGCCTTTGTCCTTTTCCAGCGCCTTCATGGTCGCGGTGAGCTCCTTCAGCACCACTTCGTTTAGCGCATTGCGGATGTCCGGCCGGTTGAACCAGACCAGGCCTACATGGTTGCGGATTTCGACTTCGAGGGTGGTCGGCGACATGGCGGTTTTGTCTGCGTAGGTGATGCGCGCCCGGAAAATTGCGCTCCCGGCCAGGCAATATTCAAGGCTGTGACGGACATTGTAATGACTCCGGCCCCGCCGCGGGCTCGGTTTTGCGCCGGGCGCCTCAGCTCAGCAGGTCACGGGCGCGCTTGAGGACGTCGCTTTTGTGCAGCACGCCCACCACCCGCCGCGCGTCCGCGCCGGCCAGCACCGGAATGCGCTCGGCCGGCGAGGCCACCACCGTCTCCCAGACGTCGCGCAGGCGGGCGGTGGCAAGCACCGTCGGAAATTCGCGCTGCAGGAAGTGGGAGAGGCCGTCGGGCGGCTCGCTGGAGTCGGTAACAGACATCAGGTCGTGCATCGACACCGCGCCGACAAAGCCTTGCTGCTGATCGAGCACGAATACAAAGCGGTTTTTTTCCGCCAGGCCCTGGGCGCGCGCCTCTTCCAGGCTGGCACCTTCGGTGGCGAAGCGCTCCAGCGGGCGCATCATCATGCCGACCGAGATTTCCATCAGCTTGTTGCGGGTGTCGAAGCGTTCGCGATGGCGGCCGGTGACGGCATAGACCCCGGTCTGCCCCAGCACGCTTGCAGTGCCGTAGGCGATGATGGTGGCGAGCATGATGGGAAAGATCAGCAGCGGCTCGCGCGTCATCTCGAACACCATCAGCGTGGACATCAGCGGCGCCTGGGTGGTGGCGGCGAGCGTGGCGGCCATGCCGACCACGCCGAACAGGATCACGCTTTCATTTAAGCCCGGCAATGCATGATTGAGCAGGTCAACGCACTGCATGGCAGTGAGCGCGCCGACCAGCAGCGCCGGGGTGAACAGGCCGCCGACCGCGCCCGAGCCCACGGTGGAGGCGGTGGCACCGATTTTAAATACCAGGAGCGCAATCAGCGCCACCGACACCGGCTGGTCGTGCAGCAGACGGGCGATGGGCGCGAAGCCGTTGCCGGCCACCTCCGGCGCCGCCACGATGATCAGGCCGACTAGGAGGCCCCCGAGCGCCATTTGCGCCACTGGGCCGCCCGGCACCCGGGTGAAGCCCTTGCGCGCGAGGTTGATCGCCGTCAGCAGGAGCGATCCGGTGAGGCCGCAGGCCACGCCCACGCCGATCACCGTCAGCATGGCGCCGGCATCGAGCCGGAATTCCTGCATCGGCAACAGGAACTGGGGGTTGTACTGGCCCGCCAGGATGGTCACCCAGGTCGCCGCCACCGCCGCGGTGAAGAGCAGCGCGAGGCGGCGGAATTCGATGCCGCCGAAGGCAATCTCGGCGATGAACACGGCCGCCGCCAGCGGCGTGTGATACACCGCCGCCAGGCCGCCGGTGGCGGCGAGCGCGATCGCCAGCTGGAAGCGTTCGCCGGAGAAGCCGGGACCGAAGCGCGTGAACACCGAGCCCAGGGTGGCGGAGAGTTGCACCATCGCGCCCTCCTTACCCACCGAGCCGCCCGAGACGATGGAGCAAAAGGAGGACAGGCAGCGCAGGAGCGAGGAAGTGAGGGGAATCGAATCGACGCTGCCGTCGATCACTTCCAGATAGTCGCCGCGGCCGCTTTTCCTTTCCTCACGCTGGGCACGCAGCAGGATCGCGCCGGCCAGCGCGCCGCCGGCAACCGGCACGATGATCTGCCAGTACACGGGCAGGCCGCCCATCACCACGGTAACGTCCTCGCCGCTGTGGAACAGCAATTCGCTTGCATGCTCCAGCGCCCAGCGGAAAGCCTGCGCGGCGAAGGCGCCCAGCGCCCCGAAAAAGGCTGCGAACAGGAGGGCCTGCAGGTAGACGGCGGCAAGCTGGCGCTGGAACCGGGCCATGCTCTAGGCCCCCTCGCGCAACGCGGCCATCATCTCAGCGCCGCGTGCCGCCGACATAATCATGATTGGCGGTATCGACATGGGAAACACGGTACTCGACCGGCAGGTCGTTGTAGGCAAAGGCGAGGCGGTGGATTTCCAGCATCGGCAGGCCCTGCTCCAGCCCCAGGGCGCGCGCGGTCTCGCGCGGCGCCAGGGTGGCGCGCAGGCGCTGCTCGGTACGCACCACGGAGAGGCCGAACTCGTCCTGGTACAGGTTGTACAGCGTGCTGGGGCGCTCGCGCAGGCGCTTTTCCGTCAATTTCGGAAACATCCGCTCGGGCAGCGCGATGTCGTCGAGCATCAGCTTTTTGCCCTCCAGCGAGAGCACATTGCGAAAGCGCAGCACGCGATCGCCCTCCCTGAGTTTGAGTTTTTTCGCGGTACGCGCGTCGGCGCGGCCGCGCTCGAAGTCGAGCATGCGTACGTCCGGATATTCCTTGTAGCCGTCCTGCCGCTCGATGTTGAAAAAATGGAACAGCAGGCGGTCGCGGTTATGGGTGGCGACGAAGGTGCCGCGGCCTTGCTGGCGGATCAGGATGTTTTCCGCCACCAGTTCGTCCACCGCCTTGCGGATGGTGCCGATGGCGACGCCGAATTCCTGTTTCAGCCGGGTCTCGGAGGGAATCGCCATGCCCGGCGCCCAGGCGCCTTGCTCCAGGCGCGACAGCATGGCGCGGCGGATTTCCTTGTAGATCGGCACCCCGCTGGGCGCGGCGCTCAAGGCTTCGACGAGGCGCGCGGCCATGTGGATTGGGCGAAAAGTTGGTCTGGATAAGGCCAAAGTGTAGCAGCAGTTTCCGCATAACTCAACCAAGTCATCTAGTTGACTTGGGGCGGCCGTGCGGGTAGGATCAACGCCGCGTTCGACCCACCGGGCACACCGGCCGGTAGCGAACCGGGCACGGAACATTACGCACAAGAAGGAAGACTCCAAGTGAATCATTTCGTATTGCACGACGCGCACGATACCGTCGCGGTGGTGGTGGTCGAAGGTGTTACGGCCGGCGCCCAGCTCAACGGCTGGATCATGGACGACAACAAGCACATGAACATGACGGCGCGCTCGGACATCCCGATCGGCCACAAGATCGCGCTCAAGGACATGAAGACCGGCGACACCGTGATCAAGTACGGCGTCGACATCGGCAAGGTGGTGGCGCCGATCGCCGCCGGCGAGCACGCCCACGTGCACAACATCAAGACCAAGCGCTGGTAATTCGCAGCGGCCGGCAGCCGGCACAGACGGCGGCCGCATCGCGCGCCAGCGGCGTGCACCCCTAATTCGAGGACTCTTTCATGTCAGTCATTTCCAAGAACACCACTTTCCAGGGCTATCGCCGTGAAAATGGCCGCGTCGGCGTGCGCAACTATGTGCTGATCCTGCCGGTGGACGACTTGTCCAACGCCGCCTGCGAAGCTGTCGCCAACAACATCAAGGGCACGCTGGCGATTCCGCATCCTTACGGCCGCCTGCAGTTCGGCGCCGACCTCGACCTGCATTTCCGCACCCTGATCGGCACCGGTTCCAATCCCAACGTCGCCGCCGTTGTCGTCATCGGTATCGAGGAAGGCTGGACCAAGCGCATCGTCGACGGCATTGCCGCCACCGGCAAGCCGGTCACCGGCTTCGGCATCGAAGGCTATGGCGATCACGAGACGATCAAGCGCGCATCGAAAGTGGCCAAGGAATACAGCCAGTGGGCCAGCGAAAAACAGCGCGAAGCCTGCCCGATCAACGAACTTTGGGTCTCGACCAAGTGCGGCGAGTCTGACACCACCTCCGGCTGCGGCGCCAACCCCACCGTGGGCAACGCCTTCGACAAGCTGCACCCGCTGGGCAACTACCTGTGCTTCGGCGAGACTTCCGAAATCACCGGCGGCGAGAGCATCGTCGCCGCGCGCTGCGCCAACGACAAGGTGCGCGACCAGTTCATGTTCATGTTCAACCGCTATCAGGACATGATCAACCGCTGGAAAACCGACGATCTTTCCGAGTCGCAGCCGACCAAGGGCAACATCGCCGGCGGCCTGACCACGATCGAGGAAAAGGCGCTGGGCAATATCCAGAAAATCGGCAAAAAATGTACGGTCGACGGCGTGATCGACAAGGGCGAGGTGCCCAGCCACCCCGGACTGTGGTTCATGGACTCCTCCTCCGCCGCCGCCGAAATGGTCACCCTGTGCGCGGCCTCCGGCTACGTGGTGCACTTTTTCCCCACCGGCCAGGGCAATGTGATCGGCAACCCGATCCTGCCCGTCATCAAGCTGTGCGCCAACCCGCGCACCGTGCGCCTGATGAGCGAACACATGGACGTCGATTGCTCGGCGCTGCTGCAGGCCGAGAAGACCCTGGACGAAACCGGCGACATGCTGCTCGAATGCATGCTGCGCACCGCCAACGGCCGGCTGACCGCCGCCGAGGCGCTGGGCCACCGCGAGTTCGTGCTGACGCGCCTGTTCGAAAGCGCATAATCTAGCCGCGCTCTTTTGCTTGGGCGCATAGTCTTCGGAGGAGGGGTAGAGAGCGCAGTCCCGTGAAGTGAGGCGGGCGCGCCGGACAAACCGGGCGGGTACGAGCAGCACCGCCCGGGCTCTATCCAGCAGGATCGACAACAACAGCCGGAAAACAGGACCTCATGGCGCATCGCATCGTCATTTCCGAATTCATGGACCTGCCCGCGGTGGAACAACTGCGCGGCAAATTCGACGTGTTGTACGCGCCGGACTACGTGAAGCAGCGCGCCGAACTACTGGCCGCGGTCAAGGATATTCCGGCGCTGATCGTGCGCAACCTGACCCAGGTGAACACCGAGTTGCTGGATGCGGCACCCAAGCTCAAGGTGGTGGGACGCCTGGGCGTGGGACTGGACAACATCGATGTCGCCGCCTGTGAAAAGCGCGGCGTCAAGGTAATTCCCGCTTCGGGCGCGAATGCGCTGTCGGTGGCCGAATACACCATCACCACCGCGATGATCATGCTGCGCACCACCTACTATTCGAGCGCCGCGGTGGCCGCCGGCGAATGGCCCAAGCCCGTGCTGGGGCGCGGGCGCGAGATCGCCGGCAAGACCCTGGGGGTGATCGGCTACGGCTTCATCGGCCGGCTCAGTACGAAACTGGCCCAAGCGATGGGCATGCAGGTGATTGCCTGCGACCCGGATGTACTCCCCGCCGACCCGGTCTGGAAAGCCACCGGCGTGCGCCGCGTGAGCCTGGATGAACTGCTCGCCACGGCGGACGTGGTGACCCTGCACGTGCCGCTGCAGGCCTCGACCCGTAACCTGATGAATGCGAATGCCATCGCGAAAATGAAACAGGGCAGCGCGCTGATCAACACCTCGCGCGGCTGCATCGTCGACGAAATCGCGCTGGCGGCGGCACTCAAGGAAGGGCGCCTGTGCGGCGCCGCGCTCGACGTGTTCGAGCACGAGCCCCTGGCCGAATCGCCGCACCTGAAAAACGTCCCCAACCTGATTTTGACCCCCCACGTCGCCGGCATCACGATGGAAGCCAATGCGCGCGTCTCCACCATGATCGCGCAGGAGGTCACCGCGTTTCTGGAGCAGCATGGCTAAGCTCGGCTTGAGCGAATTGCAGGCACTGGCCGGGCAGGCGCTGGCCCGTGCGGGCGCCGGCGCGGCGATGGCCGCAGCCACCGCGAAGGCGCTGGTCGCCGCTGATGCGCAAGGGTTGGCCTCGCACGGCGTCTCGCGCGTGCCGCAATATGCCGGCCACCTGAAAATCAACCGCGCCGTCGGCACCGCGCAGCCGCGTGTGGCGCGCGCCAAGGGCGGCGCCGCGCTGATCGACGCGGGCGAGGGCCTGGCCTTCGCCGCTTGCGAGCTGGCGGTGAACGAAGCCATCACGCGTGCCCGCGAGCACGGCATCGCTTTCTCGGGCGTGTGCAACAGTCATCATTTCGGCGCCGCGGCATATCACCTCGGTCCTGTCGCCTCTGCCGGTATGGTCGGCTTCGCGTTCGGCAATTCACCCGCGGCAATGCCGGCCTGGGGCGGCAAGCGCGCGCTGTTCGGCACCAACCCGATCGCCGCGGTATTTCCGCGCCGTGCGGGGCCGCCGGTGACCATCGACCTGTCCCTCTCGGAAGCGGCGCGCGGCAAGATCATGGTGGCGGCCAATCAGGGCAAGGCGATTCCCCTGGGCTGGGCGCTGGACAAGAACGGCGTGCCCACCACCGACGCCAAAGAGGCGCTGGCCGGCATGATGCTGCCGGCCGGCGGCGTCAAGGGCGCGATGCTGGCGCTGATGGTCGAGCTGATGGTGTGCGCGCTCACCGGCGCGCACTTCGGCTTCGAAGCCGACTCTTTTTTCATCAACGAAGGCAATCGCCCGCAGATCGGCCAGGCCTTCATCGCCATCGACCCCAACGCGCTGGCCGGCAACGAAATTTATTTCGAGCGCGTGGAAACCCTGCTGGCCGCCATGCTGGCCGACCCCGAGGTGCGGCTGCCGGGCTACCGCCGCAATGACCTGGCGGGGCAGGCGCAACAGGGCGGCGTGGAGATTCCCGATGCGCTGCTCAAGCAGTTGCGCGAACTCGCCGCTTAAGCCGATCACCAGAGCGCAGACATGACACCCGCACGCAGCCTCGCCCCGGTCCAGCATGATGGTCATGCCCCTGTTGTCTGTGGAGGCGCCGCATGAGCGCGACCCTCAAGGTCAAGGTGTGGCGCGGCAAGGCCGCCGGCAGTTTTGTCGATTACGAAGTGCCGCGCCTGGAAAGCCAGACCGTGCTCGACGTGGTGACCCACATCCAGCGCCATCTCGACCCCAGCCTGTCCTACCGCTTTGCCTGCCGCGTCGGCATGTGCGGCTCCTGCGCGATGACCGTCAACGGCGTGGCGCGCTGGACCTGCCGCACCCATGTCTCGAAAGTGGCGGATGGCGACGCGCTGGAAATCGCGCCGCTATCGAACCTGCCGGTGATCAAGGACCTGGCCACCGACATGCGCGAGTTTTTCGACAAGTGGGCCAAAGGCCACGGCCAGTTCAAGGGCACGAAAACCCGCTACGACGAATTCGCCCAGGTGCGGCCGGAGTCGCGCGAGCGCGCCGCCGCCAACGCCGGCATCGAGTGCATCGGCTGCGGCGTCTGCTACGCCTCCTGCGACGTCGTCACCTGGCGCCCGGATTTTCTCGGCCCCGCCGCGCTGAACCGCGCCTGGACCCTGGTCAACGACGTGCGCGATAGCGCGCAACGCGAGCGCCTGCAGGCGGTGGCTGGCGACGCCGGCTGCCATGTCTGCCACACACAAGGCTCCTGCAGCGAGCGCTGCCCGAAGCAGATCGAACCCACTGCCGGCATCGCCGGACTGAAGCGCCTGGCGGCGCGCGCGGCGCTGCGCGGGGAACTCGAATGATTGCGGCCACCCTGAGTGCGGCCACGCAGGCCAAGCTCTGGTACTGGCAGCGCATCAGCGCGATGGTGCTGGCCCTGTGCGTACTGGTGCACTTGGCGGTGATGATCTACGCGGTGCGGGGAGGCTTGTCGGCCGCCGAGATTCTCGGTCGCACCCACGGCAGCTGGACATTCGGTGCGTTCTACACCGTGTTCGTCCTGGCTTGCACGGTACACGTGCCGATCGGCTTCGCACGCATCGGCGAAGAATGGCTGGGCCTGAAGGCCGGCGGCGCGTGGCTGATCGCCAAGGCGCTGGGCCTGGCGATCCTGGTGATGGGCCTGCGCGCGGTCTACGGGGTGGTGGCATGAAGCGGGTCAACGACTTTCGCGCACGCAGCCATCCTTCGTGGTGGGCCTTTCTGGTGCACCGTGTTTCAGGCCTGCTGCTCGGATTGTTCCTGCCACTGCATTTCTGGGCGCTCGGCCTCGCGCTCAAGGGCGAGGCCGATCTCGAAGGATTCCTGCGCTACACCGACACGCCGTTGTTCAAGTTCGGCGAGTGGGGCCTGGTGGTGCTGCTCTCCCTGCACATGATGGGCGGGGTGCGCCTGCTGCTGATCGAATTCAGCCCGTGGTCGGGGCAGCGCAAGAACCTGATTGCCGTGGCTGCGGGCTTCGGCCTCGCGGCCGGGCTGGCATTCGCGCTGGCCCTGTTCGCATAAAGATGAAACACACAGCTTCAATGCAGGATTTGTAAAGCCGCAAAAAGTCTTAGAAGCCGAAAGCAAAGGCTCGATGATTGTCTATCCATAAAAACACAGCAGAGGAAGCCAACATGCAACGACTCTTCAAACACCTTCTCGTTTCACTTGCCGTCGCCCTGCCGCTGGTGCAACCGGCGCACGCGCAGCCCGCCTGGCCGGCCAAGCCGGTGCGCATCATCGTGCCTTTTGCACCCGGGGGTACCACCGACGTGGTGGCTCGCCTGGTGGGGCAAAAGCTCGGCGAGTTGTGGGGCCAGTCTGTGGTGATCGAAAACCACTCGGGCGCGGGCGGCAACGTCGGCGCCGACCTGGTGGCGCACGCTCAGGCCGATGGGTATACGGTGCTGATGGCCTCGGGCAGCATCTTTACGGTCAATCCGCATATGTACAAGAAGCTGCCCTTTGATCCGAACCGTGACTTTATTGCGGTGACCAACGTGGCGATGGGCCCGATGCTGGTGGTGGTCAATCCGAAGCTGCCGGTGAAAAACATCAAGGAGCTGATCGCACTGGCCAAGGCCAAGCCGGGCACCATCAACTTCGGCTCGGCCGGCGTCGGCAGCCAGGTGCAAATGGGTGGCGAGAGTCTGGCGGCAGCCGCCGGCATCGACATCGTGCACGTCCCCTACAAGGGTGAGGCGCTGGGGTACAACGACCTGGTGGCGGGGCAGATACAGCTGATGGTCGGCAACATCGCCGCCGCCGCCGTATTCGTGCCCAGCGGCAAGCTGCGCGCGCTGGCCGTGACGGGCAAGGAGCGCTCGAAGATGCTGCCCGATGTGCCCACCGTCGCCGAATCCGGCCTGCCGGGTTTCGACAATACGGGATGGTTCGGCTTCATGGTGCCGGCCGGCACGCCGAAGGCCGTAGTCGACAAGCTGCAGCGTGATACGGCCAAGGTGCTGGACAATAGCCAGATGCGCGGCCAATTATTCGTGCAGGGCATGACGCCGGTAGGCAACAAATCCGACGAATTCGCCAAGGCCATCAAGGAAGAATCGGCCAAGTGGGCACTCGTCATCAAAGAGCGCAAACTCACGGCAAATTAGCAGGCAACCAAGCGTATTCAAGCGAGGCAGGATAGCGGCATGAAAGTGGATCTGAATGCGGTGGAAGAGGCGAGCAAGGCGTTGTATATCCGTGCGCTGAAGATGTTGCCGCCCGACATCAAGGCAGGATTTTCGCGCCTGACGGCGAGTGAGACCGGCAAGACGGCGCAAGGCGTGCTCGCCACCATGGTGACCAACATCAAGGTGGCCGAAGATACCGACAACCTGCTGTGCCAGGACACCGGCGTTCCGATCTACAACCTGTCCATCGGCCGCGGCGTCGAGGTCGACGGCCACGC
>DATAZV010000061.1:0-3255 GCA_036271855.1 Burkholderiales bacterium | reverse complement strand
CAACATCAGCGGCCTGCCCGACGGCGCCAGCCCAGTGGTCCTGCGTGAACTGCGCAGCATGCGCGCGGTGCTGGATGCAAAGGAAACGGCGCCGGGCAAGTACGAGCTGACGCTGCCCGAAGGCTCCGGCCCGGAGATGATCGCGGAGGCCGTGCTCAAGCCGCTCAATGCCAAGCTGGGGCAATCCTGCTTCACCCCGGCGGGCTCGGCCGGCGACAGCGTCAACGTCGCCTTTGCCGCCACCTGCGCCGGCGACGCGGTACGCGGCAAGCTGGAGAACACGCCGCCCGCGGGCCTGCTGGCCGGGCCGGACGCCCGCAGCAAGGCCGTGCGCAAGACCACGACGTGAAGCGGCATCAGCGTGGGAAAGGCAGGCGCGGGCGCACCGGCGCCCGTTCCTGCAAGCACTCTCTGGATGAAAACGCGCCGCAAGCGCGGCGGGCTTTAGCCTGGCTAGGCGCGGACGGTGAACTCGACCACTTCGGCCTTCGAATCCGCGGCACTGTGGCCGAAGACGATAAAGCCGCTGCCGCGCAGCATCACTTCCTCGCGGCGCAGGCTGATCTCCGGCTCGCCGTTGAAGGTGACGAAGGTGCCGTTGGTGCTCTGGTCGGCGATGAAAAACTTGTCGCGGCGCTTTTCGATCCGCGCGTGATTGCGCGAGGCCTTGGGGTCGGCGATCACAAAGCCGCTGGTGCCGTCGCGGCCCAGGCTGGTGCTGGTCTGCTTGGCGTCGAGCACGATCTCCTTGGCGCCATGGCGCAACAGCAGCGAGGCGGTGGTGTTTTGCGGGGTGAGGATGGAGTCGGCCGTCATCGTGAGGTCGCTGCCTTCCTGCCACAGCACCTCGCATACCGACATTTCGTCGGCCTTGCCCTTCACCGCCAGCGAGGCGATGTCGCGGGTGCCGGCGCGCAGCTCGGGCGAAAGCATGTCGACGGTGGCGCGGGTGGTGAATATCTGCAGGCCCTTGGCCAGGCCCGCCATGCGCGCGGCGGTGTTGACGGTGTCGCCGAACACGTCGCCGTCCTGCTCGATCACCGGGCCGGCGTGAAAGCCGACACGGATCTTGCGCTTGGCACCATCGGCCACCGGCAGGGCGTCGATGCGCGCCTGCATGTCGGAGGCGGCGATGAAGCCGCGGTCGGCGCTGTCAAACACGCACATCACCTCGTCGCCGATGGTCTTGATCACGCGCCCGGCCTGCTGCGTGGTGACCGCCTTCATCACCGTCAGGGCTTCGTCGATCATCGCCTTGGCGCGCGCATCGCCCAGCACTTCATACAGGCTGGTGCTGCCGGCGATGTCGGCGAACAGGACCGCAACCAGCTTACCGGCGGACAAGGGTGTGATCGAACGTTGGGTTTCGGCGAACGAATCGGACATTTTTTGCTTGGCCGTGAGGTCTGGATCGAGCGGCGGAGATCAAACAACGAACTGCGATGCGCCGCATCCCCCGACCGCGCATCCGTCATGGCCCATTTCAGTTCAAATATTAGCATAGGCCCCAACCCCGGCCTTCGAGGTGACGCCAAGCCGGACTTCCCGCGCGATTTTCATGCTCCCGGGGGTTTTGCGCAAAATTTCGCACAAAAGCCGGCAAATAATACTTTCGGTTAACTTGTTTTTTAAGGCGAATCGTGGCCCAATATTTCCCCATGCATAAAATGACATCGGCATCGACTCACAGGGCGCCCGCCAAACGGCGGCACCTGGGCCTTGCCTCTCGCGCTTTGGTCGCCACTTGTGTCGCCGCCCTGTGCGCCGGCGGCGCGCAGGCGCAAAACAATTTCAAGTTTTCCGATGACGGCAAGGCCGAGGCGCAGGAAAAGGCCGCGCGCGACGCCAGCATCGCCGCCCAGCTTTCCACGCCCTGCCGCGACCGCATCAAGAACGCCAAGATCATGGTGCTGATCGGCGAGCGCGAAAACGGCGTGATGCATACCGGGCAGCAGCGCTTTTCGCAGCATTTCGACGCCATCAATTCGCGCCTGCGCTCGCTCGGCCTGCGCACCTATACGCAGGCGGAGATCCGCGCGCAAGTGGCGCAAGCCGAGATCGACGCCTATTTCAAGAACGACACCAATGCGGCCATCGCCGCCTCGAAGCGGCTGGCGGCCAGCTATACTCTCAAGGGCCTGATCAGCGCCAGCGCCAGCGTCAACCGCATCGTCAACGTGAACCAGGTGAACGTCAGCATGAATTTCACCCTGACCGGGGCCAACGGGCGCATGCTGTCGCAGGTGGAGCGCAGCGGCGGCAGCTACGCCGGTGCCGACGTCGACGGCATGGCGCTGACCCTGGTCAACGAGCAGGCCGACGAGGTGGTGGCCAGGCTGTACGCCGATTATTGCGAGCGCGCCGGCGCCAAATAGATTCGAATAACCGTACTTGTCTCAGAAGGGGGTATTACCATGCGATTCAATCTCCATGCCGTAGCCTGCGCCGCGGCCCTGCTTTCTCTTTCCGCTTACGCCCAGCCGCAGTTCGGCAACCCGTCGCCGAACGCCGGTTCGAGCACGTCGCAGGCAGCCAACGCCGCTGCCGACCAGGCCGCCTACCAGGAGGTGGACTACACCAACAAGGGCAGGAAAGGCCCGGCGCTGATCGTCATCCCCGGCGACGTCAAGAGCAACAATGCCACCTTTACGCAGAAGTTCGGCCCGAACAACATCGCCGACTTCGCCGAGTTGGAACTCTCCAACGCCAATTTCCCGGTGCTCGAGCGCAGCAACATCGGCCCGATGCTCAATGAAATCAGCCTGGCCTACAACATGGGCGACCCCCAGGAGGCGCGCAAGGTGATGCGCATGGGCAAGCTGAAGACCACCAAGTGGATCGTCAAGTTCGACATCCTGAAGGCCGAGCAGATTGCCGAGAACAAGAAGGGCTTCGACGGCCGCCCGATCGGCGCCCTCGGCGGCCTGTTCGGCATGGGCGGCGCGGTCGCCGGCCACGTCGTCTCCAACGTGCAGACGCAGGAGACCACCGGCGTCTGGCTGGTCGGCATGCGCTACAAGATCATGAACGCCGAGACCACTGAACAAGTGGCCCAGGGCTACAAGGAACTGAAGATGGAAGTCGGCGCCAATGCCACCAGCGTGATGGGCGTTTCCAACGGCGCCAAAGGCGGCGTCGGCATGGACACCATGGTGCAGCGGCTGGTGCAGACCACGGTCTGGGAAATCGACAACAAGTACAAATAAGCCGCAGGTCGCGAAGAACGATACAAAAAGCCGGGGCGGATTTATTCCG
>DATAZV010000060.1:0-1965 GCA_036271855.1 Burkholderiales bacterium | reverse complement strand
TTTCGGATCATGAGGTTATTGGAGACTCAACCATGGCAGTAAGCAAGATTTACCCGGACGCAAAGGCGGCGCTGGCCGGCCTGTTGCATGACGGCATGACCATCATGTCGGGCGGCTTCGGCCTGTGCGGCATTCCCTCGGTGCTGATCGAGGCGATCCGCGATTCCGGGGTGAAAGACCTCACGGTGGTATCGAATAACGCCGGCATCGACGACGTCGGCCTGGGCCTCTTGCTGAAGACGCGGCAGATCAAGAAAATGATCTCCTCCTACGTCGGCGAAAACAAGACCTTCGCCGAGCAATACCTGGCGGGCGAACTGGAGATCGAGTTCAACCCGCAAGGCACGCTGGCCGAGCGCATTCGCGCCGGCGGCGCCGGCGTGCCGGCATTTTTCACCCGCACCGGCGCCGGCACCGACGTTGCCAAGGGCAAGGAAGAGCGCGAGTTCGACGGTAAAAAGTACGTGATGGAGCGCGGCCTGCGCGCCGACCTTTCCGTGATTCACGCCTGGAAGGCCGACACCGAGGGCAACCTGGTGTACCGCATGAGCGCACGCAACTTCAACCCGGTGATGGCGACTGCCGGCAATGTGACGGTGGTGCAGGTGGAACACCTGGTGCAGGCCGGCGAGATCGACCCCGACCACATCGTCACGCCCGGCATTTTCGTGCAGCGCATCGTCCACCCGGCGAACATCGACAAGCGCATCGAACAGCGCACCACCCGCCCCAAAGCGGCGAAATAAAGGAGCGAATACCATGGCTTGGACCAGAGACCAGATGGCTGCCCGCGCGGGCAAGGAACTGAAAGACGGCTTTTACGTGAACCTGGGCATCGGCATTCCCACGCTGGTGGCAAACCACGTGCCGCCGGGCATTTCGGTGCAGTTCCACTCCGAAAACGGCATGCTCGGCATGGGTCCCTTCCCCTTCGAGGGCGAGGAAGACCCGGACCTGATCAACGCCGGCAAGCAGACCGTCACCGTGCTGCCGACCACCAGCTTTTTCGACTCGGCCGTTTCCTTCGCGATGATCCGCGGCGGCCACATCCAGATTTCCATTCTCGGCGCCCTGCAGGTGGCCGAGAACGGCGACCTGGCCAACTGGGCGATCCCCGGCAAGATGGTCAAGGGCATGGGCGGGGCGATGGACCTGGTGGCCGGCGTGCCGCGCGTGGTGGTGCTGATGGAGCACACCGCCGGCGGCAAGCCGAAGATTTTGAAAACATGCAACCTGCCGCTGACCGGCGCCGGCGTGGTCAACCTGATCATCACCGACCTCGGGGTGTTCGCAGTCGCGCGCCCGGGCCTGACCTTAATCGACATCGCGCCCGACGTGACCCTTGATGAGATCAAGTCCAAGACCGAAGCAGAGTTCAAGGTGGCGCCGGAGCTGCAAAAGCGCGTCGCCGCCTGAGGCGAAAACGCGGCGCAGCGCCGATAAGCGGTGCGCCGGGTCGGAGTTGCGGTCCACCGTGTGAATCGCGGCGGCCGTATGATGTGATGTGTGTGGGGTGCGGTACCACTCCGGTTTCGGGGCGGTCCGCATGGAGCAGGAGCAACAGCAGCAGCCGAGTTTGCGGGGTCCGTACGTGGTGCAAGCTGTTTCGCCGGTAGCGTCGCATCCTTTCGCCAATGCCGACACGTGCAAGGCTTGGTTCCGCAGCCTGTCGGTCAGCGATACGCGCACCGCGGTGGACATCGTCGGCAGCGCGCTGGCGCGCATGCCCGCCACCGCGTTCAGCGGCGCGGCAGCGGTGGGCGTGCTGCAGGCGCTGGAAACCCTGCGCCGGCCGATCCACACCCTGGTGGTCGATCTCTCGGTGCGCTACGCCGACAAAGCGGTGCCCTTGTCCGACACCCAGCGCGCCGCCTTCGAAAGCAACGTCACCCTGGCCTACAGCCTGGCCTATGTCTATTACTCGATGATCCGCGACGCGCTGGCGCCGGCCAGCTTGCTGCACGA
>DATAZV010000059.1:0-24033 GCA_036271855.1 Burkholderiales bacterium | reverse complement strand
TGAGCTTCGGGCAAAAGATCGCCGAGGGTACGCCGCTTGAAATCAGCCGCAATCCGGAGGTGATCGCTGCCTACCTCGGCAACGACATGGCGGCGGGAGCGGCGGCGTGAACCTGCTTGAGATAAAAAACCTGCAGGCGGCCTACGATGGCCCCACCGTGCTGCACGAAGTCAGCCTGGCAGTGGAGCAGGGTGCCTTCATCTCCGTCATCGGCGCCAATACGGCGGGAAAGAGCACCTTGCTGCGCTCGATTTCCGGGCTGGTACCGAACACCCGTGGGGAGATCCTTTACGAAGGCGAAAACCTGCTCGCCTTGCCGGCACACAAGATTCCGGCCCGGCGCATCGCCCATGTGCCCGAAGGCCGGCACGTCTTTGCGCAAATGGCGGTGGAAGAAAACCTGCTGCTGGGCGGCTACAACCGCCGTCATGACAAAGCCGGATTGCAGGCGGCGCTGGGCAAGGTGTTCGAACTGTTCCCGCGCCTGGCCGAGCGCAGAAAACAGTTCGCCGGCACGCTCTCCGGCGGCGAACAGCAAATGGTCGCTATTGCCCGGGCATTGATGGGCGAGCCGAAACTGCTGCTTCTCGATGAGCCCAGCCACGGCCTGGCGCCGAAAATTGTACAGGAGCTACACGACGCCTTGTTGGCGATCCATCGCACCGGCGTGACCATGCTGCTGGTGGAACAAAACGTCAAACTCGCGCTATCTGTGGCCAACCAGGCGTTTGTGCTGCAGACCGGGCGCGTGGTGCTGCAGGGAAAGTCGGCGGAGCTTCTCGACGACCCGCGCATCCGTGAGGCGTATCTGGGGATTTGAGGACTGCCTTGGCCCGAGGACGGCGCTTCTACTTTTGCCTGGGGGCGGACGCAGGCCGCGAGTCTCGCCGGCAAACGCGCAAACACGGCACCAGCCGGAAATAACAAAGGGCTGCCCGAAGGCAACCCTTTGATTTTACTGGTGCGGCTGGAGCGATTCGAACGCCCGACCCCTTGGTTCGTAGCCAAGTACTCTATCCAACTGAGCTACAGCCGCGTGCCCGCAATTATAACAGAAGGTGCGCCTTTTGCACCCGAAAAGCGGGTTTTGCGCAAATGCCCCACTAATCTTCTGATCCGCCGGATTGCATCAGGTGCAAGGACGCAGGTTCATTCCGCCTTGATGCCGTTGGCGCGGATCACGTCGGTCCAGCGCTTGGTATCCTCGCGCAGGAATTTGACAAATTCTTCCGAGGTGAAGTTCGAGGGCTCGGCGCCCTGCGCCACGAGGCGCTCGCGCACGTCGGGCGAGTTCACCGCCTTCACTACATCGTCGCGCAGCTGCTGGATGAATTCCTTCGGCGTGCCTTTGGGTGCGGCCCAGCCGAACCAGTTGGTGGTGATGTAAGGCGGCACGCCGGCTTCGGAGGCCGTCGGCACATTGGGCAGGGCGGAGGAGCGCCTGGCCGTGGTGACGGCCAGCGGGCGCACCTTGCCGCCGAGGATCGGCCCCAGCGCCGTCGGCGAGGCGGCGATGATCAGGTCGAGCTCGCCGCCCTGCAACGCGACGCTGGCTTCGCTCATGCCGCGGTAGGGGATGTTGGTGATCTGGATCTTCGCGTCGCTGCGAAAGCGCTCGGTGACGATGTGGTTCACGCTGCCAACGCCGGCGGAGCCGAAGTTGAGCTTGCCGGGGCGCGCCTTGGCATCGTTGATCAGGTCCTGCAGGGTCTGGTATTTGGAGGCGGCGGGAACGATGATGACAAAGGGCGTTTGCGTGATCATCGCCGCCGGCAGCAGATCGGTGTTGATGTCCCAGGGCAGCTTTTCGAACAGGCCGGGGAGCATGGCGTAGGTGGCGTCGATCAGCGCGATCACGCTGCCATCGCCGGGCGAGTGGGCGGCATACTCGAAGGCGATGCGCCCGCCGGCGCCGGTGCGGTTTTCCACCAGGATGGTGCGGCCGGTCTGCTCATTGATTTTTTGCGCGACGATGCGGGTGTAGAAGTCGCTGGCGCCGCCGGCGGCGAAGGGCACGATCACCCGCATCGGCGGTTTTGGCGCTTGCGCCAGCGCGGTGCCGGCCAGCGCCAGCGTGAACAGCACGAGAAGTCGTTTCATTGTTGTCTCCGGTATTTGTAGTTTTGTTTTGCTGTACGGCTGGAACTCAGGAAGAGACCAGCGGCCATTGCGATACGTCGAAATCCAGCGGCACCACGACATGCACGAAGCCGCGGATGTCGCGCAGCGAGCGGGTGATGTGGCCCTTGCCCGTGTGGTCTTCGGCGAAGATCAGGTCGCCCGGGCGGCAGATGAAGCGTTTGCCCTCGCTGCTCTCCAGTTCCAGGATGCCGGAGGTGAGGAAAATCAGCTGGCGGCGCGGCGCGCGGTGAAAGTCCTCCACGTTGCCTTCCGGGGTCTCGCGAAAGAAGATGTTCAGGGTGGGGAAGGTTGCCGACATCGGGCGCTCCTCCTTGCTCATCGGAACTTCACGGATTTCGATGCCGGACTCGCCGGAAGGCTGGGTGAAGATTCGGAAAATTCGCATGCTTCGCCTCTAATGTTATGGGTCTTTGTGGGTTTTTGTTTGGGGGACTGCGTATGCTACAGCCCGCCGGCGCGGCCATGGCATTCACGGTCTTTTTGGCCGCATAAGCATGGGCGGCGGAATAAACAAAGGCCCCGCATGCGGGGCCTTTGCATCGGACGCCGTGAACGGCCAGGCGCTATTTCGTCCGCACGCAGTCGACGAAGTACTTGCGCTTGCCGTCGATCTCTTCCTCGACCAGGCCGTGGATGTCGGTATCAAAGCCGGGAAATTTCTCGTTGAAGACGCGCGCGAATTTCAGATAGTCGACGATGGTCTTGTTGAAGCGCTCGCCCGGGATCAGCAGGGGAATGCCGGGCGGGTAGGGCGTGAGCAGGATGCTGGTGACGCGGCCTTCCAGTTCGTCGATTTCCACCCGGTCGACCTCGCGGTGCGCCAGCATGGCGTAGGCGTCCGAAGGCTTCATCGCAGGCTGCATGTCGGACAGGTACATCTCGGTGGTCAGGCGCGCCACGTCGCTGGCCTTGTACATGTCGTGGATCTGCTGGCACAGGTCTTTCAGGCCGGTGCGTTCGTAGCGCGGATGCGCGGCGCAGAATTCCGGCAGGATGCGCCACAGCGGCGCGTTGCGGTCGTAGTCGTCCTTGAACTGCTGCAGGGCCGTCACCAGGGTGTTCCAGCGGCCCTTGGTGATGCCGATGGTGAACATGATGAAGAACGAGTACAGGCCGGTCTTCTCGACGATAACCCCGTGCTCGGCGAGAAATTTCGTGAGGATGGATGCCGGGATGCCGGTCTTGGCAAACTTGCCGGAGACGTCCAGCCCCGGGGTGATGACGGTGGCCTTGATCGGGTCCAGCATGTTGAAGCCGGGCGCGATGTTGCCGAAGCCGTGCCACTTTTCGTTGGCCTTGAGCATCCAGTCTTCGCGCGAGCCGATGCCGTCGGCGGCCATGCTTTGCGGACCCCAGACCTGGAACCACCAGTCCTTGCCCCATTCCTTGTCGACCTTGCGCATCGCGCGCCGGAAGTCCAGCGCCTCGGCGATCGACTCTTCCACCAGCGCGGTGCCGCCGGGCGGCTCCATCATCGCCGCGGCCACGTCGCACGAGGCGATGATGGCGTACTGCGGGCTGGTGGAGGTGTGCATCAGGTAGGCTTCGTTGAAAATGTGGCGGTCCAGCTTGTGGGTCTCCGACTCCTGCACCAGGATCTGCGAGGCCTGCGAAATGCCGGCCAGGAGCTTGTGCGTCGAATGGGTGGCGAACACCAGCGGGTCTTTGGCGCGCGGCCGGTCGCGGCCGATGGCGTGCATGTTCTTGTAGAAGTCGTGGAAGGAGGCATGCGGCAGCCAGGCTTCGTCGAAATGCAGCACGTCGATGTTCGAGCCCAGGATTTCCTTCAGCATTTCGACGTTGTAGATCACGCCGTCGTAAGTCGATTGCGTGATGGTCAAAATGCGCGGCTTGCGCTGCGGATTTTTCGCCTGCGCCGCCTTGGCGAAGGGATTGGCGTCGATCTTTTTCTGGATCGTCTCGGCCTTGAATTCTTCCATCGGGATCGGCCCGATGATGCCCAGGTGGTTGCGCGTCGGCGTCAGGAACACTGGAATCGCGCCGGTCATGATGATCGCGTGCAGGATCGACTTGTGGCAGTTGCGGTCCACCACCACGATGTCGTCCGGCGCCACGTAGGCGTGCCAGACCACCTTGTTCGACGTCGATGTCCCGTTGGTCACGAAAAAACAGTGGTCGGCGTTGAAAATGCGCGCCGCGTTGCGCTCGGAGGCGGCCACCGGGCCGGTGTGGTCGAGCAGTTGGCCGAGTTCTTCCACTGCGTTGCAGACGTCGGCGCGCAGCATGTTTTCGCCGAAAAACTGGTGGAACATCTGGCCGATCGGCGACTTCAGGAAGGCGACGCCACCGGAGTGGCCGGGGCAGTGCCAGGAGTAGGAGCCGTCCTGCGCGTAGTGGATCAGGGCGCGGAAAAACGGCGGCGACAGGCTGTCGAGGTAGCTCTTGGCTTCGCGGATGATGTGGCGCGCGACGAATTCCGGCGTGTCCTCGAACATGTGGATGAAACCATGCAGTTCGCGCAGGATATCGTTCGGAATCTCCCGTGAAGTTTTTGTTTCCCCATACAGGTAGATCGGAATCTCCGCGTTCTTGAAGCGGATTTCCTCGATGAAGCTGCGCAGGTTCAGCACCGCCGGGTCGAGTTCGGGGCCGGGGGTGAATTCCTCGTCGTCGATCGACAGAATGAAGGCGGAGGCGCGCGATTGCTGCTGGGCGAACTGCGACAGGTCGCCGTAGCTGGTTACGCCGAGGATTTCCATGCCTTCCTTCTCGATGGCTTCGGCCAGCGCGCGGATGCCCAGGCCCGAGGTGTTCTCGGAGCGGAAGTCCTCATCGATGATGACGACGGGAAAGCGGAATTTCATCAGGCATCTCCATGGCCGGCACCGGCGGCACGGCCAACAAAAGGGGCGCACGCCTCAAGGCAGCGCGCCGCGAAGTGTAAGGCGAAACGCCGGTGAATTTAAGTAAAAGTTTTGTGACGCCGGCAGGGCCGTGTCACAGATGCAACAGCGCCATCCCGGCCAGGGCAAAGCTGATGCCGGCGGCGATGTAGACGCCCTTGAGCATCCAGCGCCGGCGGGTCAGCAGGGTGATCGCGGCAAGGGCGATCGACACCTGGATTACCGTCATCGCCTGGGCCCAGCGATGGTGCAGGTGGATCTCCGTCTCGGCCTCGTCGTCCCACTGTTTGGAGCGGGCCTCCAGCGCGTCGGCCTGCTTCTTGATGGCGTCCTTTTCGCCGGCGTAGCGGGCCGCTTCCTTCAGGTACTTTTCGCGGTTGCCGGGGGAGAGTTCGGCGGCGAGTTCCGCCAGATTTTGCTTGTTGCTTTTGGCCTGGTAGTAGTTCCATTGGTCCGAGGCTTCGGTCTTCTTGATCGCCGCGTTGTTCTTGTTGATCATGGCGTCGTTCTGGGTGGCGCCGCCCTGGTAGGAAAACAGCGCGCCGACGGTCGAAAGCACCGCCGTCAGCACCGCCAGGCGGCCGGCGAAGCCTTCGCTGTCCTGGTGCGCGGCATGCTCGAGTTCGTGGTCGTGCGGGCCGTGCACATGGAAGCCGTCTTCGCTCATGCGGGTGTTTCCTGGTGATGAATCCGGGTGTATTCGACGAAGTCGAAATCGACTTCCGGGTTGCCGCTGCGCGCCTGCGGCTCGCGCTTGTTTTCCGCCCAGACTTCAGGGTCGATGGCGGGAAAAAAGGCGTCGCCATCGAAGGCCTGGCAGATTTCGGTGACCACCAGCCGTGAGGCCGCCGGCAGCATCGCCCGGTAGATTTCGGCGCCGCCGACGACGAACACCTCATCGGCAGCCAGGCCGGCGTCCTGCATCGCCTTCAGGGCGCCGGCGGGTGAATCGGCCAGCAATACTCTGCCGCGCGCCGCGGCGTCCAGGCCTTGCGGGTGGTAGTTGAGGTTGCGGGTGATGACGATGCTGGTGCGCCCCGGCAACGGCTTGCCCAGGCTGGCCAGGATGGACTCGAAGGTCTTGCGGCCCATGATCACCGGACGCCCCAGGGTGGCTTGCTTGAAATGCTTCAGGTCGGCCGGCAGGTGCCAGGGCATGCGATTGTCCCGGCCGATGCAGCGGTTGGCTGCCATGGCGACGATCATGGCAATGCGCGGCGCGGCCGGAGCCGGGGAGGTCGGGGGCATGAAGGGGATGGAGGCGAAAACTGCGTGGCGGGAGCGGCGCAATTATAGCTTGGCCGCGCCAGCGGCCGGACAGGTGGCCGGCGGGCCGCCCGATGCATTTTTTGACGGTAAAAACGCTGTAGGGCAGCGCCGGACAATGGCAAGAATTACATGATAATTAACATTAACTACTAATTATAAAAAATTGATAATTAACAATAAAATATAATGGCATAGGCCTTGCATTTTGATCGACAAACGCCGCTGGGCGAGAATCGAGGAAGCAGCCATGACCAGACTGGAACGTAGTGACCGGATTGCAAAATTCGTACTGATTGCCGCCGTCGCCGCCGGCTGTGCGTCGCCCTTTGCCTTGGGCGCATGGAATGAATCCGACCAGTCCAACCCGCAGGCTTCGGGCCGCCTGTTTGCAGGCTTTGACAGCAATCACGACGGAGTCATCAGCGTCGCAGAAGCGTCGCTGATACCGGGCTTGACTGCGGTTTTCGGCCACGCCGACCTTGACCAGGATGGCCGGCTTTCCCGCGTCGAGTTCATTGCGGCCCAGGGGTTGATACCGTCGGCCGGCGCATCGAATGCCGGCGTCGGGGTGCCGGTGCAACTGGCGCTGGGAAAGCTTTAAACCGCCGGATCCATTTTCGCGAACCGCGAATCAAGGAGAAATCATCATGGAAAGCCCTCCCGTCTACAAGCGTACCCATCCGATGGTGCCGATCGCCGCCGCCTCGGTGATCGTGATGAGCCTGATCGGCGTCGGTGTTTTCACCGGGGTCATCCCCACACATATGAGCAGCCAGGCACAAACCCAGCCCCTGGTGGCATCGGCCAGCGGTACCGCACCGGCGCCGATGGATACGCCCGCGCCGATGTACAGCCCCCCACCCGCCTATGCGCCGTCGCCTTCGCCTGGCCCGGCCTATGAGGCGCCGGCCGGCGTTCCGGCGCCGCCGCCGGCCCAGGCCATGCCCGCACTTGCGCCGCTGGCGGCGGGTGAGTGCTATTCCTGCGGGCGGGTCGAGTATGTGCAGACGGTTGAAAGCCTGGGCAAGCCCACTGGCGTGGGCGCAGTCGCCGGTGGCGTCGGCGGCGCCTTGCTCGGCAACCAGCTGGGTCACCGCAGCAGCCGCGGTCCGCTGACCATCCTCGGCGCAGTCGGCGGCGCCTTTGCCGGCAATGCAATCGAAAAACATGTACACAAGCAAATCAGCTACCGCGTCCACGTGCGCATGGATGACGGCACCCCGCGCAGCTTCAGCGCCGGCAGCCCGGGCGCCTATAGCGCCGGCGAGCGTGTGCGGGTGGAAAATGGCGGCCTGGTGCCGATCGGCTGAGGGGCCAGCAGTCCAATAAAAAAGCGCGCCCCGGGCGCGCTTTTTTATTGTCGTGGAACCGGACTCAGATCGCCACCGGCGCCTTGATGTGCGGGTGCGATTGGTAACCCTCGATCTCGAAATCCTCGAAACGATAGTCGAAGATCGATTCCGGCTTGCGCTTGATCTTCAGATGCGGCAACCGGAAGGTGGAGCGTGAAAGCTGCTCCTTCACCTGCTCCAGGTGGTTCGAATATAGGTGGCAATCGCCGCCGGTCCAGACGAAATCGCCCGGCTCGTACCCGGTCTGCTGGGCGAACATGTGGGTCAGCAGGGCGTAGGAAGCGATGTTGAAGGGCACGCCCAGAAAAATGTCCGCACTGCGCTGGTACATCTGGCAGGAAAGCTTGCCGTCGGCGACGTAGAACTGGAAAAAGGCGTGGCAGGGCGGCAGTTTCATGCGCGGAATTTCACCCACATTCCAGGCCGAGACGATCATCCGCCGCGAATCCGGCGTTTCCTTCAATTGCTTGAGCACCTGCTTGATCTGGTCCACCTCGCCGCCGTCGCGCATCGGCCAGTGGCGCCACTGGTAGCCGTAGATCGGCCCGAGGTCGCCGTTTTCGTCGGCCCACTCGTCCCAGATCGACACCCCGTTGTCCTTCAGGTATTTGGTGTTGGTTTCGCCGTTGAGGAACCACAGCAGCTCGTGGATGATCGAGCGCAGGTGCAGTTTTTTGGTGGTCAGCAGCGGGAAGCCTTCGCCCAGGTCGAAGCGCATCTGGTGGCCGAACACCGAGAGGGTGCCGGTGCCGGTGCGGTCGGTCTTTTGCGTACCGTGCTCCAGCACGTGGCGCATCAAATCGAGATATTGGCGCATGCGGCTATTTTATGTTTTTTCGCGCTAGTACGCGATGTATGCGAACAGTTCACGCGCCGACTGGAAGCGATCGTCCGGATTTTTCGCCAGCAGGCGCTCCAGCAGGGTCTGGTAGCCGTGCAGCGGCTCCGGCAGCTTGGGGATGTCGGCATGCACATGCTGGAAGGCAATGCCGGCCAGGTTGTCGGATTCGTAGAGGTGCTGGTGGGTCAGCATTTCATACAGGATCACCCCGACGCTGTAGAGGTCGCTGCGCAAATCCTGGCTGCGCCCCAGGCACTGCTCCGGGCTCATGTAGAGCGGGGTGGCGAGCATGCCGCCGGTGGAGGTGATGGTCGCTTCGCCCATCTGCTTGGCCAGGCCGAAGTCCACCAGCGCCAGGTGGTCGGCGTCGCGGAACATGATGTTGTGCGGTTTCAGGTCGCGATGGATCACGCCGGCGCCATGGATCGCATCCAGCGCGCGGGCGATCTGCATGGTGATTTTCAGCGCCTGGATCGAGCTCAGGCGCGCGGTGTCGCGCCGCTCCATGCGGGCGCGCAGGTCGCCACCGGGAAAATATTCCATCGCGATGTACAGGTGCTCGTCGGTGATGCCCTGGTCGTAGATGCGCGCCACATGCTCGTTTTGCACCGCCGAGATCACCCGGTATTCGCGGATGAAGCGCTCGATGAAGGCGGGGTCGGCGATCAGGCGCGCATTGAGCACCTTGAGCACCATCTGGCCCTGTTCGGCGGTCGGCTGGCCGAGGCGCTTCAGGCGCTCGGCGAGGAACACCCGCGAGGTGCCGCCTTCGCCGATCTTGCGCAGGATCCGGTAACCGCTGATCACCGGCGCGTCCGCCGGCGCCGCCTCGCCGATGGTATTGACGTCCAGCGTGGTGGTCATGGTGTCGGCGTAGCGCTCCGCCAGGCGGGCGCGCGCCAGCAGCCGGTCGTGCTCGCGGGCCCGCTCGAGGATGGCCTCGTTGATCGCGCCGACCAGGCGGGCGGCGGTGATCTTGTCGCGCCGCAGGTAGTCGGCCGCCCCCAGCTTCATCGCCTGCACCGCGGCATCTTCGCCGGTCTGCGCCGACAACAGGATGATTGGCGGCAGGTTCGGCACGTAATCGCGGAAAGTCCGCAGCCAGGCGATGCCGTCGTTTCCGGCCGGCGCCGCGCTATCTTCCGGCGCGGGCGCGTCGGGGGCGTGATGGTCCAGCAGGACCACATCGTAGCGCGCCCATTCCGGGGCGGCAGGATCGGCGAAGTCCGGTGGCGCGCGCAGGTCGACTTCCGCACCGGGCCAGTGGCCGGCAATGTACTTCACGCACTGGTCGCGAAACCTGGGCGAAGCATCTATGATGAGAATGCGCAAGGGTCGAAGGGACTGCGTAGGGACATGCAAAGAGGCAAAGCGCCGGGCGGCCCCGGATTCTAGCCGGAATGGCCGTGTTGCGGGAAAACCATGTCCCATGCCGCATGGTTAACAAAGTCCATTGGATTATCTTGCTAAATCATTGATTCTGCGACATGATTACAAAAATAATCGGCATGGATGCTGGCCTTTTGCCGATCCGCGCCTTTGTCCCGGGGTTTGTATTTTGAACCGGCGTCCGCCTTAAGCGCAGTTTCGTATCGGATATATGTCAGGTTCGTTGGCACAGGGTCGAAAACTAGCCGGAATTGGTTCTAAAATCGGGGCATCATGCTCAAATTGCTGGACTCGCTGAGAAACTCCGCCCTGGGAAACTCCCGGGATGATCATCCATTGGCGAATCCCAAGGAAGCCGAGCATGTGTTCGCCGAGTTGCGCGCCGGTGACCCGGTCAAGGCGCTCGACGAGATCACCCACTGGCTGGACTCCGTCACCACTGCCGAAAACCTGAAGCCGGAGCGCCGCTACGAGCTGATTCGCCGCCTCGACGAGACCGGCCAGCCGCATCGCGGCAGGCTGGCGCGCGATTACGGCACGCTGTCGCGCCAATCGAAGTTCCAGGAGGGCAAGCTATGGGCCGCCAACCATGATTTCTGGATGCGCTCGGGCGAAGCCTATGACAGCCTGATCAATCGCATCGAAGCAAAGGAAAAGGGAAGCGATGCCCTGAAAACCCAGGCCGCGATGATCGCGGTGCGCGCCCTGCGTGCCGCCGGCACGCGCCTGAAGTGGCTGTATGTGCGTTATGGCCCGATTCCCGCCGAAGTGTGGCAGGCCCTGGCGCGGGCTTACCAGTTTGCCGAAGCCAGGCGCCTGCAACTGGGTCAGTTGATCGTCTATCCCGGCCTGCCCGGCGATGCCTCGCCGGAAGGCGAATTTACCCGCGCGCTGGTGCTGGCCGCTTCCGCGCCGGATGCGCTGTCCCCTGCCGAACTGGATACCGCCGAGCGCCTGATTGCCCACTGCGCCGGCAAATTGCGGGTGACGCCGCAGCCGCAGCCGGATTCGACCTACTGGTTCGATCTCGCCAATCCGCGCCACCCTTTGCGCCTGGCGGCCCCGCCCGAGCAGATCACACCCGGCCTGCGCTTTTTCACCACCACCGCCGGGCATGCCGACATGCAGGCGATGCTTGTGCGCATCGACCAGACCGGCGAACTGCCGCGCGGCGTCGACCTCGGCGGCATCACCGACGTGCGGGTGGTGCGCGACGTGCTCAAGCACCTGGTGCTGAACTGGGCGCCGAAGCCGCCGGTGCGCAAGAGCGAGCGCCGGCGCATCCAGGCGCGCATGGTGGTGGCCCATGGTTTCACCCAGTTGGTAGGCATGATGCAGGGCACCGGCATGGACATGGTGCTGGATGCCGTGCCGCCCGAGACCGAGACCTGGGTGGTGGAAAACATGAGCGCCGGCGGTTTTGGCGCGGTGATCCAGCAGGTCAAGGGAGACTGGCTGAAAATCGGCAGCCTGCTGGCAGTGCAGCCGGACGCGGCAGGCACCCGCGGCTCCTGGGACCTGGCCATCGTGCGCCGCCTGTCGCGCGACGGCGAAGGGGCGGCGAAGAACCAGGCCAGTGTCGGCGTGCAGGTGCTGGCGCGCCAGGCGATCACCGTCGAACTGCGTCCCCAACAGGGGGCCTGGAGCAGCGGCAACCCCTCGGTGGAGGGCATTTACATGGCCGACGCCAGTGAACCGGGCGCTGCCCTGCTGGCGATGCCACCCGGCCTGTACATGCCGGGTGAGCAACTGCAGGCGGCGGTCGCGGGCCGGCGCCATTTGTTGTTTCCCATCGGGATCACCGAGCGCGGCGACGACTACGACATGATCCGCTTCCGCGACATGGTCGAAGAAGCCTGAAGGTATCGCTTTGACCCGGCGGCTGTGGCTGCCCCCTGGAACGATCGGAGTACCGGGTTTTCCAGGGACCTCTAGGGCGAGAAGTGGGGCGGGTTGAGCGCCGGCAGCGACAGCTTGCGGAACATGCCGGAAAGAAAGCGCCACAGGCTGCGGATCAGCAGGAATGACAACACCACCAGCACCAGCAACAGGCCGATGCAGGCCCAGGCGTGGGTGAAGGCCAGCCACAGCACCATGCCGGTCAGGCCGTCCTCGAAAAACGACGCCGCCCAGTTGGAAAAGGGCTCGGGCGAGGTGTTGATCAGGGCGCGGCTGCCGGCCTTGGCGAAATGGCTGCTGGAAGCCAGGGTGCCGCCGAGGATGCCGGCGGCCAGCACCAGCGCCGGGTCGGCGTGCAGCCCCAGGCTGGCGGCAGCCAGGATGGCGCCGGCAGGAATGCGGATAAAGGTGTGCAGCGCGTCCCACAGCGAATCGATGCCGGGGATCTTGTCGGCGAAAAATTCGACCAGAAACATCAGCCCGGAAGCGCCCAGCACCCAGGGATGGGAGAGCACGGTGAGGTCGCCCGGCAGGGTCACCAGGCCGAAACTGGCGAGCATGCCGGCGGCGAACATGACGGCGTAAAGGCGCATGCCCGAGGCCCAGGCCAGGCCGGCGCCGATCGCGATGGTATGGATCATGTCCATGGGGTGCCTCCAGGCATCGTACGGCGCTCAGCCGCATGGGTCGCCGGCGGCAGACGATCCGTTGATCGGGATGACCCGAGTCGGACGCCTCGCCGGTTCAGTTATTATTGCGCCTAGAGGCCGCTGTTTGTCAAACCGGCATCTCTAAATCATCTATAAGCTGTTGCGAGACAGAGGAGGGACCCTTTCCATGATGCCATCCAAGCAAGCTGCCAGCGAGACGCCCAAGGGCGCCAAGCGCCGCGATTTCCTGAAAACGGCCGGCGTTGCCGCCGCCACACTGGGCGCGCCGGCGATCGTCCGCGCCCAGGCAAAGACCCTGAACATCGGCCTGCTGCTGCCCAAATCGGGCACCCTGGCCTTTCTCGGCCAGTCCTGCCAGAAGGGCGCCGACATCGCCGCCGAGGTGTGCGCGCAACTGGGCTACAAGGTCAACATCAAGCTGATGAGCGCGGACTTCGAGTCCAACGTCGATCTTTCGCGCGCGCGCGCCGAAAAGCTGATCGGCGAGGGTGCGCACATGCTGGTCGGCCCGTTCGATTCCGGCGCCGCCGGGGCAATTGCCCAGGTGGCGGAACAAAAGGGCGTGCCCTTCGTGATCAACATTGCCGCCGCCCCGCAGATCACCGAGCAGGGTTACAAGTTCGTGTTCCGCAACTTCTTCACCGCGGGTCAACTGGTGGGCAACGGCTTAAAGCTGATGAAGGAACTGTTCGTCGCCACCAAGACGCAGCCCAAATCGGCGGTCTACATGCACGTGAACGATACTTTCGGCATGGCCAACAAGGGCGCGATCGACAAGCTGTACCCGGGCGCCAACCTGGGCATGGAACTGAAGGCCTCGATTGCCTACGACCCGGCGGCGCGCGACCTCTCGGTGGAAGTCGCCAAGGCCAAAGCCACCGGCGCGGACGTGCTGATGGTGACCACCCGGATCAACGACGCCATTCTGCTGATCCGCGAAATGGTCAAGCAGCGCTGGGAGCCGATGGGCATCATCAACCCGGGCTCGCCCGGCCTGTACGAGCAGCAGTTTTTCGCCAGCCTGGGCAAATACTCCGACTACTGCATTACCAACGTCGCCTGGTCCGACCCGAAGAGCCCGGTCACCGACATGGCGAAGGCGGCATGGACGAAGAAATTCCCCAAGGACCCCTGGGAGGGCAACATTCTGAATGCCGGGTTTACGATTGAGGCCATCATGATCTGCGCCGACGCCTTCCAGCGTGCCGGCAGCACCGACGGCAAGGCTCTCGCTGACGCTTTGCGCAAGACGAAAATCGACAAGAAGATCATGCTGGGCGGGCCGATCGAGTTCGACGCCAAGGGGCAGAACAACAACATCATCTCCGCCTGCCTGCAAAACCGCAGCGGCTGGGCGCGGGTGGTGCTGCCGGCCGACAAGGCCGAGCGGCCGCCGATTTTCCCGATGCCGGGCTGGAACAATCGCGGCGCGTAGTTATGTAGACCCGTTACGTAGCCCGCTGCGCAGACCCGTCGCGGTCGGCGCGTCGGCGCATTGAACGTAACCGGGGCGCCGCCATAAAGCGGCGCCCCGGAGTTTTTATTCGATTCAGGCTTACATGTTCGATCTGTATCTCAATGCCGCCGTTGGCGGCGCTCTCACCGGCCTGGTCTATGGCCTGATGGCGCTCGGCTTGTCGGTGATTTTCGGCGTGGTGCGGGTGGTCAACTTCGCCCACGGCGAGATGATGACGGCCGCCATGTACGGCGCCGTCGTGCTGGCGCAGGCGTTCAAGCTCGACCCCCTGGTGGCGATGGCACCGATTGCCGTTGCCATGTTCATTCTCGGCTACGGCTTGCAGCGCGGCCTGGTCAATGCCTTTGTCACCCGCCCCGAGCATACCCAATTCATGCTGCTGGTGGCCGTCGCCATCATCCTGTCGAACGGGCAGTTGACCGCTTTCGGCCCGGATACGGCCACCGTGCAGGTGGACTACGCGCTTGACTCCTATCAGTTCGGGGCGCTGATCATCGGCAAGGTGCAAGTTATCGCGGCCGCTACCGCGCTGGCGGTCTCGGCCGCGCTGTTCGCCTTTTTCCGCTTCACGCTGACCGGCCGGGCGATTCGCGCCTGTGCCGACAACTATCTCGGCGCCCAGGTGGTGGGCCTGAACGTCAGGCACCTTTACGGGCTGACCTTCGGCATCGGCGCGGCCTGCCTGGGCGCGGCGGGCTGCCTGCAGCTCCTGCTGAGCAACGTCACGCCGCTGCAGGGGCCGTCCTACACACTGCTGGCCTTTATCATCGTCATCGTCGGCGGCATGGGCAGCCTCACCGGTGCCTTGCTCTCGGGGCTGCTGGTGGGGGTGTCAGAGGCACTCGCGGGAGCGATGTTCGACCCTTCGGCGAAAAGCATGTTCACCTTCGCCTTGCTGATCCTGGTGCTGCTGTTCCGCCCACAGGGCCTGCTCGGGCGGCGCCCATGAAAGTTCTTCTCGCAGGTTTGCCACCGCGCGCCGTGGTGGCCCTGGGGCTATTCCTGCTGTTGCTACTGGTGGCGCCCTGGGTGGTCAACGGCTATCTCCTGTCGCTGCTGGTGGTGATGCTCTACTTCGCCTACGCCGGCCAGGCGTGGAACGTGATGATGGGCTTCGCTGGGCAACTCTCTCTGGGCCATTCCCTGTACGTCGGCCTCGGGGCCTACGCGGCGGCGATGATGTTCACCAAGTTTGGTGTCAACCCCTGGGTCGGGCTGCTGGTGGCGGTGGCGACGACCACGGCGATGGGCGCGATCATCGGCTTCCTGGCATTCCGCTTCGGCATCGGCGGGGTGTATTTCGCCATTCTCACCATCGCCTTTTCCGAGTTCGTGCGCATCGGCTTCGACCACTGGACCTGGCTGGGCGGCTCCGCCGGCCTGTTCCTGCCGGTGGCCAACCGCAGTTCGAACGACTTGCTCAACCTGCGCGGCGCGCCGGTGATGTTTTATTACGTGATGCTGGCGATGTGCGTGGCCGCGCTGGCTTTTTGCCGCTGGCTGCTGGGTAGCCGCCTGGGCTATTACTGGCAGGCGATCCGTGAAAACGAGGACGCGGCGGCGGCGCTGGGCATCCCGGTATTCCGCTACAAGATGTTCGCGGTGATGATTTCCTCGGCGATGACGGCCTTTGCCGGCGTGTTCTACGCCTTCTATTACAACAACCTGTTTCCCGAGCAGATTTTTTCCATGGGCCGCTCGATCGAGATCATCCTCGGCCCGATCATCGGCGGTCTCGGTACATTGATCGGACCGATTCTCGGGGCTTTCGTACTGACGCCCCTGGCCGATGGCCTCTCTGAATTGCTGCAATGGGCCGGCATCGACGTGCCGGGGGTGAAGCAGGTGTTCTACGGTGTCTGCCTGCTGCTGGTGATCGTGTTCCTGCCCAACGGCATCTGGCCGGTGCTGGCGCGGCGCCTGAAACTCGAGCGGGAGCATTGAGATGGCGCTGCTCGAAGTCCAGGGGATCGGCAAGCATTTTCGCGGACTGCGTGCGCTGCACGACGTCAGTTTTTCGATTCCGCAGGGCGCGATCCACGCCATGATCGGGCCCAACGGCGCCGGCAAGACCACCTGCTTCAACGTCATCGCCGGGGTCTACAAACCGGACGGCGGCAGCATCCGCTTCGACGGCAAGCCGATAGACGGCCTGCGCCCGGACCAGATCTGCCGCGCCGGCATCGGCCGCACCTTCCAGGTGGTCAAGCCGTTTCCCGGTCTGTCGGTGCTGGACAACGTTGTGGTGGGTGCGCTCAACGCCACGGCCGATGTCGCGCAGGCGCGCAAGGAAGCCATGCGCGTGCTGGAGCTGCTGCACCTGGCCGACAAGGCGAAGCATCCCGCCGCCAGCCTGACCCTGCCAGAGCGCAAGCGCGTCGAAGTCGCGCGCGCCATGGCCACCGGGCCGCGCCTCTTGCTGCTGGACGAGGTGATGGCGGGCTTGCGGCCCACCGAGGTTGACGAGATGGTGGCGGTGTTCCGCCGCGTCAACCAGGAAACCGGCCTGACCATCCTGCTGATCGAGCACGTGATGCGCGCGGTGATGGCGCTGGCCCAGCACATCGTGGTGCTGCACTACGGGGAGAAAATCTCCGAAGGCGCACCGCAGGAAGTGGTGAACGATCCGAAGGTGCTGGAGTGCTATCTCGGCGAGGAGGCGCTATGAGCGAACTGCTCGAGGTGCGCGACCTTGATCTCTACTACGGCGATGCCCAGGCCTTGTCCGGCGTCAGCCTGACGGTACGCGAGAAGGACATCGCCGTCATCGTCGGGTCGAACGGCGCCGGCAAGTCCAGCCTGATCCGCACCATCGCCGGCATCGAGCGTCCGCGCGCCGGCAGCATCCGCTTCAAGGGCGTGGAAATCGCCGGCCTGCCCAGCCACCGGGTGTGCGAACTGGGCATCGGCCAGGTGGCGGAAGGCCGGCAGGTGTTTCCGGCCATGAGCGTGGAAGAAAACCTGCAGATGGGCGCGCTGCTCAAGCGCGCCCGCCCGCGCCTGAAAACCAGCCTGCGCGAGGCCTATGCGATGTTTCCGCGCCTTCAAGAGCGGCGGCATCAGGCGGCTGGCACGTTGTCCGGCGGCGAACAGCAGATGCTGGCGATCGGCCGCGCGCTGATGGGCCGCCCCGAGTTGCTGATGTTCGACGAGCCTTCGCTGGGCCTGGCGCCCTCGGTGGTGCAGGAGATGTTCCAGATCATCAAGCGCCTGAACCACGACGGCATCACCGTGGTGCTGGTGGAGCAGAACGTTGCCGCGTCGCTGAAGCTGGCGCGCGAGGCCTATGTGCTGGAAAACGGCGCGATTGCGCTCTCCGGCAGCGGCGCGGAGCTTCTGGCCGACGACCGTGTGCGCAAAGCCTATCTCGGGCTTTAGGCGCCGAGCTATTTTTTGGCTTTGACCACGTAGCGCACGAAGGCGTCGCGCGGCGTGAACTTGTCGTACAAGGCGCGGGCGTGCTGGTTGTCCTCAGAGGTCATCCAGTACAGGCGCGACCAGCCTTCGGCTGGCATCGCCGCCACCAGCCAGGCGATCAGTTGCCGGCCCGCGCCCTGGCCGCGGGCAGCGGGATCGACGAACAAATCTTCGAGATAGCACACCGGGAGCGGCTCCCAGGTATTGTCGTGGACGACGTAGTTGGCGAAGCCGACGACTTCATCTTGCTCATTGGCGGCAACGATGGCGTGGATGGATGAAGCAGGGTCGAGAATGCGCCGCCAGGTCTGCGCGGTCACCTCCGCGCTCACGCTGGCCTCATAGAAAGCGCAATAGCCATCCCATAGGCGGCGCCAATCGGCTTCGTCGCCAGCTTCGATCTTGCGGATGTGCGTGGTCATGCTTCTTGTGTGGGTGCAAAGGAGGGCAGTATCCAGTTCAACACGCGCCCTCGTAGCTGTCAACCGGGCCGGCGCAAGCGGCCACGCATGAGATAATTTGCCCATGCACACCCTGTTGCTTTCCCTGCGCATGCTGGCGCGCGATGCCCGTGCCGGGGAGCTGCGGGTTCTCCTGGCTGCGCTGGTGATCGCGGTGGCCAGCGTCACCTCGGTGGGTTTTTTCGCCGACCGTGTCGGCCGCGCCCTGACCCAGGAGTCGCATCAGCTGATCGGCGCCGATCTGGTGGTCAGCGCCGATCGGCCGATGCCGGACCAATACGCCAGCGAGGCGTTGAGCCGAGGCCTGCAAACCGCGGGTGCCGCCACTTTCCCGAGCATGGCCGCGCTCAACGGCAAGACGCACCTGGCCGGCTTCAAGGCAGTGAGCGGCAGCTACCCCCTGCGCGGCGCACTGCGGGTGGCGCCCGACCGCAATCAGCCGGATGCCACTACCCGCGAGATTCCCGCGCCGGGCACGGTCTGGCTGGACGAACAACTGGCCTCCAGCCTGCAGGCCAAGCCGGGCGACATGATAGGCGTGGGCGATGTGACCCTGCGCTTTGCCCGGGTGCTGACCCTGGAGCCGGATCGGGGCGCCAGCTTCCTGGCGATCGCGCCGCGCCTGCTGATGAACCAGGCCGACCTGCCGCGTACCAACCTGATCCAGCTCGGCAGCCGGGTCAGCTATCGCCTGTTGGTGGCCGGCGCCGACAATGCGATGCAGGCCTATACCGCCTGGGTCAAGGAACGATTGGGCCGCGGCCAGCGTCTGGAAGAAGTGAGCAATGCGCGTCCCGAAGTGCGCAACACGGTGGCGCGCGCGCAGCAGTTTCTGGGGCTGGTGGCCCTGCTTGCTGTAATACTTGCGGCGGTCTCGATTGCACTGGGCAGCCGGCGCTTCATGCAGCGCCATCTCGACGGCTGTGCCGTCTTGCGCGCGATGGGAGCGAGCCAGCGCATGCTGTTCGGCATGTATTCGGCCGAATTTCTCTGGCTGGGCCTGCTGGGCTCGGCGGCCGGCACCCTGCTTGGCTGGGCCGTGCATCAGATACTCGCTTCCTTGCTCGGCTACCTCGTGGCGGTGGACTTGCCGACACCTACCCTGATGCCGGCGCTGCAGGGTTTTGCCACCGGCACCTTGCTGCTGCTGGGTTTCGCGTTGCCGCCCCTGATCCAGCTGGCCGGCGTGCCGCCGGTGCGGGTGATCCGGCGTGAACTGGGCAACCCCAAGTCCGCGACCCTGATTGCCTATGCGTTCGGTGCGCTTGCGTTGCTGCTGCTGATCCTCTGGCAGGCGCGCGACCTCAAGCTGGGCCTGATCGCGGCGGGCGGCTTTGCGGTGGCGCTGGGCGTCAGCGGCGTGCTCACCTACGGCGTGCTCAAGCTGCTGGCGCGCCTGCGCGGCGAGGCTGGCTTTTCCTGGCGCTATGGCGTGGCGGCGATGCGCCGGCGCAGCCTGGCCACCGTCACCCAGGTGGTGGCGCTCAGTCTTGGGTTGGCAGCGCTGCTGATGCTAACCATTACGCGCGGCGACCTGATCGACAAATGGCAGACCACCATCCCGCCGGATGCGCCGAACCGCTTTGTCATCAACATCCTGCCGGAGCAGCGCGAGATTTTGACCGACGTGTTCCGCCAAAACGGCGTGGCGCCCCCTGAGCTGTACCCGATGATCCGCGGCCGCCTGATCGCCGTCAACGGCCAGCCGACCGGGCCGGAGCATTTCAGCGACGACCGCGCACGCCGCCTGGTCGACCGCGAGTTCAACCTTTCCTACATGGACCGCATCCCCGGCCACAACGCGGTGGTCCAGGGGCAATGGTTCAATGCCGCCGAATTGCAACAGGGCGCGCTGTCGGTGGAGGAGGGCATCGCCAAGACCCTGGGGCTGAAAATCGGCGACCGCCTGACTTATGAGGTGGCCGGCCAGACCTTCGAGGCGCCGATCACCAATCTGCGCAAGCTGAGCTGGGACTCGATGCGGGTGAACTTTTTCGTCATCGTCAATCCGAAATTGCTGTCGCCGTTTCCCGCCACCTATATCACCTCGTTTCACCTGCCGGCGGGCAAGGAAGCGATGGCCGACGAAATGGTGACGCGCATGCCGAATCTCACGCTGATCGATGTCTCGGCGATGATCCGCCAGATCAAGGGGGTGATCGACCAGGTGGTCGAGGCGGTGCAGTTCATTTTCCTGTTCACCCTCGCCGCCGGCATGACCGTGCTCTATGCGGCGCTGACCGCGAGCGCCGATGAACGCACGCGCGAAGCCGGCATCCTGCGCTCGCTCGGTGCTTCTTCAATGCAACTCAAGCGCGCGCAATGGGCCGAGTTCATCCTGACGGGGGCGCTGGCGGGCCTGTTTGCCTCGGCCATTGCATTTTCTGTCGGCTATGCGGTGACCGTATTCGTGCTCGATTTGCCGCCGAGCTTCAATCCCTGGCTGTGGCTGGCGGGCATTGTCAGCGGCGCCGCCTGCACTGTGACGGGCGGCTGGCTGGCCCTGGCCGGAGCGCTCAAGCGCCCGCCGGTGGCCACCTTGCGGGACGCATGAGATGAGCGAAGAAGAACAAACGCAGGACGCGCAGGCCACTGCCTACGAGTTGCTGGGCGGCGAGGCAAAAGTGTTCGCCATGGTGGATCGCTTTTACGACTTGATGGATGAAATGCCGGAGTACTACGGCATCCGCAAGCTCCACCCGGCCACCCTCGACGGTTCGCGGTCCAAGCTGAAAATGTATCTCTCGGGCTGGCTCGGCGGCCCCAATCTTTATATCGAACAATTCGGCCATCCGCGCCTGCGCGCCCGCCATCTGCCCTTCGCCATCGGCATGGATGAGCGCAACCAGTGGCTGGCCTGCATGTATTCGGCGATGGAGCAGACCGGTGTGCCGGAAGAATTGCAGACACGCCTACAGGAAGCATTCTTCGGCACCGCGGACTGGATGCGCAATCGTGAAGGCTAAGCCGTGAACGCAGGAAAGTACAAATAATGGAAGGCCTGTTGATCTGGGTGGCGGCGCTCGCCGCGCTGGCGGCGGCGGTGCTGGCAGGCCTGGCGTATGCGCGCAGCGGTCGCGGCGGTGGCGATGCCGTGCCGCGTTTCGATCGCCTCGATGCGGCGGGCGAACGTGTTGAGCGCGAGTTGCGCCAGGAAGTACGGGCGGCATCGCAGGATGGCCGCAAGGAACTCGGCGAAAGCCTGCAACAGTTCCAGCGCACGCTAAGTGACCAGTTGACCAATACCAACCTGGTGCAAAACCAGAAGATCGATTCTTTCGCCCAGACCCTGGGCGTACTGACGCAAAAAAACGAGGCGCAGCTTGAGCTGCTGCGTACCGACGCGCGCGCCGGCCGCGAGGAGAACGCCAATGCGCTGCGCCGCTTCGGCGAGCAGTTGCAGCAGCAACTGGTGGTGCTGACCCAGTCCAACGAGCAAAAGCTTACCGAGGTACGCAATACGCTGGAGACGCGCCTGAAAGACATCGAAACCCAGAACGCGGTCAAGCTGGAAGAAATGCGCAAGACGGTGGATGAAAAGCTGCACGCGACCCTCGAACAGCGCCTGGGCGAATCGTTCAAGCTGGTGTCCGAGCGCCTGGAGCAGGTGCATCGCGGCCTGGGCGAAATGCAGACCCTGGCCATCGGCGTCGGCGACCTGAAACGCGTGCTGACCAATGTGAAAACGCGTGGTACCTGGGGCGAAGTGCAACTGGCCGCATTGCTGGAACAGTCGCTGACGGCGGAGCAGTACGCCACTAACGTCGCCACCCGACCCGGCAGCGCCGACCGGGTGGAATTCGCCATTCGCCTGCCGGGACGCGAAGCCGACAGCCTGGTCGCCAGCCAGGTATGGCTGCCAATCGATTCCAAATTCCCGATCGAAGACTACGAACGCATCGTCGCCGCGCACGATCTCGCCGACCTGGTGGCGATGGAAGAGGCCTCCAAGGCACTAGAGGCACGCATCAAGCTTGAGGGCAAGGCGATTCGCGACAAATACGTGGAGCCGCCGCACACCACCGATTTCGCCATCTTGTTCCTGCCCACCGAAGGCTTGTATGCCGAAGTGCTGCGCCGCCCCGGCCTGGCCGACTGGCTGCAGCGCGAATGCCGGGTGACCATCGCCGGGCCGACCACGCTGTCGGCGGTGCTCAATTCCCTGCAAATGGGCTTTCGCACCCTGGCGATCGAAAAGCGCGCCAGCGATGTATGGATGGTGCTGGGTGCGGTCAAGACCGAGTTCGGCAAGTTCGGCGAAGTGCTGGCGCGCACCAAATCGCAGTTGCAAAGCGTCGCCAATTCCATCGACGCCGCCGAGACCCGTACGCGCCAGATGGAGCGCAAGCTCAAAAGCGTGGAAGCCCTGCCGGAGCCGGAGGCCGTGCGCCTGCTCGAATCGGAGAACAATCCTGGTACGCCCTAGTCAGCCGAGCGAGTACGCGTGATCTGGCAACTCGGCTCCATTCTCAAGCATATTTTCCTGCCGCCGCTGGCTCTGGGCTGGGTGCTGCTGCTGGCGTGGCTGCTGATGCGCAGGCGTCCGCGCACGGCGCGCTGGCTGCTCGGCGCGGCATTGCTATCGGGCTATCTGGCAGGAACGCCCCTGGTCGGCGACTACCTGATGCATCGTTTTGTTGATGACCATGGCCCCGCGGCCGCTGCGGCACCCCAGGCGATCGTCGTGCTGGGCGGCGGTCGCGGCCTGGCATTCGATGCCGACGGGCGCGTACTCGAAGGATTTCCCGCCGGTGCTACGTTGGACCGATTGTTGACCGGGGCGCATCTGCAAAAGCTGACCGGCTTGCCGGTGCTGGTGACCGGCGGCAAGAGCGACGGCTATGACCCGCCCGAGGGCGCGGTGATGCGAGACTCGCTTATGCGTGATTTCGGCGTGCCCGTACGCTGGGCCGAAACCGCTTCGCGCAACACAGTGGAGAACGCCAGTTTTTCGGCACCGCTGCTGCACGGCGCCGGTGTGAAAACCATCTTCCTGGTGACCAACGAGTTCCACATGCGCCGCGCCCGCCTCCTGTTTGAAGCGCAGGGCTTTGACGTCGTGCCGGTTCCCGCACTGTGGCCGTTGTCGCCGCAGGGTCGGCCGCTGCCGCAAGGAGAGTCGCCCCTTGCGTGGCGCGACCTGGTGCCGACCACCTCGGCGCTGACGCGCACGTTTCTGGCCTGCAACGAGATGGCGGGCATGATCTACGCCCGCATGAATATCCACTAGACGGGTCCGGGCCCGGCTGCCTTGGCGGCGGCAACCCCGGCTTCGACGGTCGGTGCGAACCAGCGGATCGGCAATTCCCGCCGCAGCCTGGCGTTGTCCAGGCGCCGCGATTCGTTCATGAAGGAAAGCAGGGCGGGCGATACTGCCTGGACGATGGCCGCGCGTGGCAGGCGCGGGGGCCGCGCCAGGCCAAATGCGTCGGCGACCAGGTCGAAGTAGTCGCCCATCCGGATTTCGCCGCCGTCACTGGCGTTGTAGATACGCACTTGCGGGCGAACCTGCCGGCGCAGGCGCCGCAGAGCGGCGATGGCTATCGTCGCGAGATCGGCCGCATGAATGTGATTGGTGTAGACGTCGTCGGTCGCCGCCAGTGCCGGCGTGCCTGCCCGCAGGCGCGCCAGCGGCAGGCGCGACTCGCTATAGATGCCCGGTACGCGCAGGATCACCAGCCGGAACGCGCCGCGCCTGGCTTGACGGATCAGTACGCGCTCGGCATCCACCCGCCGCACAGCGCGCGCATTGCGCGGGTGCAGCGGCTGTGATTCGCTGATGCGGGTGCCGCCGCAATCGCCATAGACACCACTGGTGCTCAGGTAAACCAGCGTACGCTGCCTTTGTGCGCCGCGGGAAAGCGAGGGGCAGCATGTTAAACTTGACCGCTTATGGCCGGTTTTCCGCGGGCGGGCGAATGCGCGCAATATATTTCGCGTCCGCGTGTCGCGGGCGCCGTGCGCGGGCGGCGGCGCGCAATGCAGCAGGGTGTCCCAGTCGCGCGGCAGGCGCTTGAGGCTGGCCGGTTTGTCCAGGTCGGCCAGTACCGGGCGGGCGCCGATGCGCCGCAAGCCGGCGCGGCTCGCCGGCGTCGAGGTCATGGCGCTGATGTTCACCTGATTGCCGAGTTCGCAGATGACGCGGCGGCCGATGTCGCCGGCACCGACCACCAGCAGTTTTCCCCGCAATTTTTGTCCTGAATTCATTTCCCCTATTTTCACACAGCCGCCATGAGTTTCAACGTCACCAT
>DATAZV010000058.1:0-8333 GCA_036271855.1 Burkholderiales bacterium | reverse complement strand
AGGTTCAGTTCAGCTTTGCGCCCGGCCCCCGAGACGCCCGACTTGCTGTCGGAGATCAAATGGCTGGGGTCGATCACCCGGGCGTCGAGCAAAGGCTTGAGCCCGAGTTGCATGGTGGTGGGATAGCAACCCGGCATGCCGACCACGCGGGCCTTTTTCAGCGCGGCACGATTGAGTTCCGGCAGGCCGTAGACCGCTTCTTCCAGCAGGTCGAGGGCCCTATGTTCCATCTTGTACCACTTGGTGAATTGCGCCGGATCCTTCAGCCGGAAATCGGCCGCCAGATCGATGATCTTCACCCCGGCGCGCACCAGGTCCGGCCCCATGTCCATCGCCACGCCGTGCGGGGTGGCGAAGAAGACCACGTCGCAGGACTTCAGGTCGGCTTCGTCGGGGGTGGTGAATTTAAGGTCGATCACGCGGCGCAGGCTGGGGAACATGTCGGCCACCGGCATGCCCGCATCCTTGCGCGAGGTGATCGCTGCAATCTTTGCCTGGGGGTGGCGCGCCAGCAGGCGCAGCAATTCAACCCCGGTATATCCCGTCCCGCCGACAATGCCGATCTTGACCATGATGCGTTACCTGACCTCAAAACGTGATGCTAACAGGGTTCGTGCCCCATTTCAGGGACGCCTCACGGACACCCCTGGACAACGAAACCAAACGAATAGGAGCCCCAAAACAAAAAGGGCTACCAACCGGCAGCCCTTTTGCATGGCGTGATAACCGATCAGCGCTTGGAGAACTGCTTCCTGCGTCGCGCCTTGTGCAGGCCGACCTTCTTGCGTTCGACTTCGCGCGCATCACGCGTCACCAGGCCGGCTTTGGATAGAACCGGCTTGAGGGTCGCGTCGTAGTCGATCAGGGCGCGGGTGATGCCGTGGCGCACGGCGCCGGCCTGGCCGGACTCGCCACCGCCGGCGACATTGACCTTGATGTCGAACGTTTCCAGGTGCTTGGTCAGCTCCAGCGGCTGGCGCACGACCATGCGGCCGGTCTCCCGGGCAAAAAACTCGTCCACCGGCTTGCCATTGACGACGATCGCGCCCTTGCCCGCCTTCATGAACACCCGTGCAACCGCCCGTTTGCGGCGACCGGTACCGTAGTTCTTGTTGTCAACCATGATCTTGATGACCTTTTAAAATCTGCGCGCTTATTGCAGCGTCAGGGTTTTGGGTTGCTGGGCCGTGTGCGGATGGGTGGCTTCGGCGTACACCTTGAGCTTCTTGAACATCGCATAACCGAGCGGACCCTTGGGCAGCATGCCCTTGACCGCTTTTTCCAGCGCACGCCCGGGAGCACGCGCCTGCATCTTGGTGAAGTTGGTTTCGTAGATGCCGCCGGGGTAGCCGGAGTGACGGAAATACTTCTTGTCGTCGGCCTTGTTGCCGGTGACGCGAAGATTCGCGGCATTGACCACGACGATGAAGTCGCCGGTGTCCACGTGCGGAGTGAACTCGGGCTTGTGCTTGCCGCGCAGGCGGCGGGCGATTTCGACGGCGACGCGGCCCAGGACCAGGTCCTTGGCATCGATTACGAACCAGTCGCGCTGGACTTCATGCGGCTTGGCGGAAAAGGTTTTCATTGCAACCTCTGAACAGGTGTACGTTGCTTGATTCAAATTGCGTCAAAGGCTGGAGCCGAAGACGGGGTCTGCCCGTCACATCCGACTTTGCTGCGGCCCGCTTTTCGCCCCGGGGTCTCCGTTGCTGCCGTTCCTGAGCGGAACCATGGAGAACACAAAAGCTTTTTGACGCGAAGCCCGCAATTCTAACGCGAAATTGATCCGCAGGTCAACGCTTGCGCGCAGTTTCATGCAACACCAAAGCGCATGCCATTCGGCGAAACCAAAAAAAAGCCCAAGCACTGAGGCTTGGGCTTAATCCACCAAAGGAGGAGGGTGGAGGAGACAAACTTGGCGTGACCGCTTTCAGAGGCTGGGCCCTCGCGCTACACCTGTTTCCGACCGGTGCCGCTGCGGAACTTCGGGACCCACTGAACTCAATCACTACGGGACTAATATTACCAGCGCCTTTTGTGCATTGCAAGACTTAACCAGAAATATTTGTCGACGCCGTATTCAATTTGCCACACCCCCTCTAAAGTGTGAAATAAATCACAGAAAAACAATAACTTGAAATATTTATTTCAAATTCATAGATGCCGCCGTCAAGGACTATTAAGTATATGTTTACTTCCAACAGGGATAAGTTATTGCAATGCAGCACGACCAATTTATGCCATACGAATGGTCACAAGCCCCTGAATTTAAGGGTAAAACCTACATGTCTTTACATCGCGGTAAAATGCCACGAATGCAATCCGAAGGACTTTTTTTCATGCAAAGCGTAGTCAAGTGGGTGGGACCCGAAGGCATGGCCTTTATGGCCGAAACCGGCAGCGGCCATGCCGTGGTGATGGACGGCGCCCCGGAGGGGGGCGGACGCAACCTGGGCCCGCGGCCGATGGAAATGGTGCTCCTGGGCACCGGCGGCTGCACCGCCTATGACGTTGTACTGATCCTGAAAAACAGCGGCCAGCCGATCTCCGGCTGCGAGGTGCGCCTGGAAGCCGAGCGCGCCGAGAAGGATCCGAAGGTGTTTACCAAAATTCACCTGCATTTCATCGTCCGCGGCAAGGGCTTGCGGGCGCAACTGGTGGACCATGCGATCAAGCGCAGCCACGAAAAGTATTGCTCGGCCACCGCCATGCTGCAATCGACCGCCGCCATCACCCACGACTTCGAGATCATCGAAGAATAAAGAAGGCAAGAGGGCGCATCGCCCCTGCCGCCCGAGGAGACCTCAATGCGCACTTACCCGCTGGCGGCAATTGCCGTGCTCGCCCTGTCGCTGCCCGGCCTGGCATTGGCGCAGGCGAAGGCCTTTCCCGATCATCCCCTGCGCTTTGTCGTGCCCTTTACTGCCGGCGGCAACGCCGACGTGGTGGCACGCATCGTCGCGCAAGGCATGACCGAGGTATTGAAACAATCGGTGGTGGTGGACAACAAGCCGGGGGCCAACGCGATGATCGGCTCCGAAGCCGTGGCCCGCGCGCCGGCCGACGGCTATACCCTGCTGGAAGCCACTGCCGAGACCCACGCGATCAACCCGCACATCTACAAAAAAGTGCCGTATGACGCGATCAGGGATTTCGCCGCCGTCGGCGTGATGGACTACTTCCCCTTCGCGCTGGTGGTTAACCCGAAACTGCCGGTGCAGACCGGCAAGGAGTTCGTCGCTTACGCCAAGGAACACGCGGGCAAGCTTTCCTTTGCCTCCTGGGGCGTGGGCAGCACTTCGCAGATCGCGTTCGAGCAATTCAAGCAGACCGCCGGGCTGGACCTGCTGCACGTGCCCTTCCAGGGTGCCGCGCCGGCGGTGACGGCGGTGTCGGCCGGCCAGGTCGATGCGTTTTTCGTGCCGCTTTCGGTGGCGGTGCCACAGGCCAAAAGCGGGCGGGTGAAACTGCTAGGCACCACCACGGCGGCGCGCGTTGCCAGCGCGCCGGAAGTGCCGACCTTGAGCGAACAGGGCTATCCGATCGTAATCGGCGGCTGGCACGTAATCGTCGCACCAAAAGCCGTGCCGAAGGATGTCGTGGCGCGCCTGAACCAGGCCTTAAACGATGCCCTGGCGCGCAAGGAAGTGCGTGAAGCCCTGCTCAAGCAGGGGCTGGAGCCGGCCAATACCAGCGCAGCAGAGGCCGACCGGATGCTGCAAGCGGAGTGGCAGCGCTGGGGAAAAATCGCCAAGGACGCGGCGATCACGGTGGACTGAAGGCGGCGCGGAACCGCCCTGCTCTACTTTTTGGTGCGTGACTCCTGCACGATCCAGCGGTCCAGCGCGCTGACGCGGTTGCTGCCCAGCATGGCACGGGCGCGCTTGTAGTTTTCCCTTTGCTTCGCCTGCAACTCGGCCAGCTTGGCCTGATAGGCCGGAGTACCCGCATGCGCGACCAGCCTTTCCAGCACGCCCGGAGTGGGCGTATATGAAGGGCTGGCGTCACGGTCGAATTCCGCCATCAGCATGTGCAAGGCGGTTTCCGGCGTGACGTTGCGGTCGCAGATGTCAAAAGACATGTGCAGCGAATAGTCGCCTGTGGTTTCCACCAGGTGCGGGGTCTTGCTGCGCATGTAGAGGGCGTCGCCCGGCTGCATTTCGAATTCAGCGACTTGCTTGCCCATTTTTTCCGGCGGCAACTCAAACATGTCGACCCGCCGCGGATTCTGGCGCTCAAAAATGCGCCACTTCTTGCGCCCGCCCAAGTGCACTACCAGGACATCGTCGAGATCAAGGTGGCCGCCATAGGCTTCGTTGCCCTTTTGCGAAAAAAACGCAACCGCGTTCGACAGCACGCATTCGTGGGGTGCGTCGATGGCGCCGCACATGGCGTTGATGTCGGCCTGCAGGATGTCTACACCTTCCAGCACCAGGGAAGCGCCATGGGCCAGGTAGTCCTCCAGAATGCCCTTGTTGAGGAAAGGCACTTCGGCCGCCTGGATCACCTTGTGGCCCATCGCCGGCGACAGGTCCACCCGTTTGCCCTGGTACATCAGCGCCAGATAGTTGGGCATCAGCATCGGGTTGTTCAGATGCTGCTTCAGATGTTCGACCGTGAAGAAGGACGGCGCGTCGATCAAGCCCTCGGCGCGTACAAAGTACTGCTCGGGCGGCAGCTTCAGCGCGGTCTTGTAGTAAAAGTCGCGCAACTGGCGCAACTGCGGAGGGAGTTCGCTCATGGCGCCATTTTACGCGACGGGCGGAGGGACGCACGCCGCCGTCCCGGCGTCATTCGCGCCGGTAAATGTCGTCGAAACGCTCGATGTCGTCTTCACCCAGGTAGTCGCCCGACTGCACCTCGATCATGTAGACCGGCTCGTCAGTGACATTTTCCAGGCGGTGCTTGGTGCCGATCGGCAGATAGGTGGATTGATCGGGCAGCAGGTCGAATACCTCCTCACCGCGCGTCACCCGCGCAACACCAGAGACCACCACCCAGTGCTCGGAGCGGCGCCGATGCAATTGCAGCGAAAGCTTGCCGCCGGGTTTGACCATCAGACGCTTCACCTGATAACGGGTGCCCTCATCCAGACTCTCGTAATAGCCCCAGGGGCGGTAGACCCGGCGATGATTCATGTGCTCGCCGCGCTGCTTGCGCTTCAGGCTGTCGACGGTGAGCTTGACGTCCTGCGCATGGTCCTTGTGCGCCACCAGCACCGCATCGGCAGTCTCGACGATCACCAGGTCGCAAACGCCGACGGCCGCCACCAGGCGCTCCTCGGCGCGGATATAGCTGCCGGTCACCGATTCCATTTCGACGTCGCCGCGGGTGACGTTGCCGTTGCCGTCGCGCTTGGAGGTGCTCCATAGGGCCTCCCAGGAACCGATGTCGTTCCAGCCGATACCGGCTTCGATCACTGCCGCATGTGCGGTTTTTTCCATCACCGCATAGTCGATCGAGTCGGAAGGACAGGCGAGGAATTCGGCCTTGGACAGGCGACAGAAATCGGGGTCGCGCTTGGCGGCTTTCCACGCGGCCTGGCTGGCGGTATGGATGTCGGGCCGGTGGCGCGCCAGCTCGTCCAGATAGGTTTGCGCACGGAACACGAACATGCCGCTGTTCCAGTAAAAGCCCCCCTGGGCGAGGAATTGTTCGGCGGCTTCGAGCTTGGGCTTTTCGACAAAGCGCTTGACGGCATAGCTCCCCGGCCCCAGCGCCGTGCCGCGCTCGATGTAGCCGAAGCCGGTGGCCGGCGCATCCGGCGGAATGCCGAAGGTAACCAGCTTGCCGTCGATGGCCAGCGCCTGCGCCGCCTGCACCGCGCGGTGAAACGCCGGCAGGTCGAGGATCAAATGGTCGGCCGGCAACACCAGCATGACCGCAGCCGGATCGCCGGCCAGCAACTCGAAGGCGGCGGCGGCGATGGCCGGGGCGGTATTGCGCCCGGCGGGCTCAAGCATCACCCGGGCGCCGGCGGCGCCGGCTTCGCGCAGTTGCTCGGCAGCCAGGAAGCGATGGTCTTCACCGCAGACGATCAGCGGCTGCGCCAAGCCGGGCAGGCCTTCGAGCCGCTGCCAGGTCTCCTGCACCATGGTCGAATCGGACACCAGCGGCAGGAACTGCTTGGGCAATTGCGCCCGCGACAGCGGCCATAGCCGCGTGCCGGAGCCGCCGGAAAGAATGACTGGGGTCAGCGCTGCGTTCATTGGAATTTTCCTTGGTTCAGCCAGGCCTCGAACATCAGCACGTTCCACAGGAAATGCTGCCGGTTGCGCCGGCCCGACTGGTGCTCACTCCAGGCCCGCTCGACCGCCTCGGCACGCAAAAAACCTTCCGCGCGCAGGCGTACCGGCTCGAGCAGGGCTTGCGCCCACGGCTTGAGCGGGCCGCGCAGCCAGCTATCGATGGGCACACCGAAGCCCATTTTCGGGCGCTCGATCATCGCGGCCGGCACGTGGCGATACAAGACCTGTCTGAGCAGCCATTTTCCCATACCGCCGCGAATTTTCTGTGCGATGGGCAACCTAAAGGCGAATTCCGCCACCCGGTGGTCCAGGAAGGGCGCCCGGCCCTCCAGGCTGACGGCCATGGTGGCGCGATCGACCTTGACCAGGATGTCGTCGGCCAGGTAGCCGCGGGCATCGGCCAGCATCATGTCGTCCGCCAGGCGTCGCCCCGGGCAATTCCACAGCGCATGCTCGCCGGCCAGCGGTGAAGAAGCCCCGCCCAGCACCAGCGATTCGCGCTCGCGATGCTGCGAGGTGACCCAGTCGTAGGCTTCGCGGCCGTCGCGCGCCTGCAGCAGGTCGGCCAGCTTGTACAGCTTGTCCCCGGGTTGCGCCAGTTGCGCGCGCCCAGGGAGGATTTTCCACAGTCCGTCCCAGGCCTGCGGCGACAGCGCATGGACACCGGCGCCGGCCAGTGCGCGCGCGAAGCTCGGCATGCCGCGCATGCGTGACCAGTAGCGCTCGGCCCAGAAATAGCGGTTGTAGCCGCCGAACAACTCGTCCCCGCCGTCGCCCGACAGGCTCACTGTCACCTGGCTGCGTGCCAGTTTGGCCACCAGGTAAGTGGGAATCTGCGAGGAATCGGCGAAAGGCTCGTCGAACATGGCCGGCAACATCGGGATGACGGCGCGCGCCTCATCCGGCGTCACATACAGTTCGGTGTGGTCGGTGCCGAGGTGGCCGGCCACCGCCTTTGCATGCTCGGCCTCGTTGTAGCCCGGTTCGTTGAAGCCGATGGAAAAGGTGCGCACCGGCCGCGCCGACTGCGCCTGCATCAGCGCGACGATGGCCGAGGAATCGATGCCGCCAGAGAGAAATGCACCTACCGGCACGTCGGCCACCATCTGCCCGGCAACCGCCTGTTTCAGCAAATGCTCGAGTTGGTCGGTCGCCTCGCCGTCCCCGAGTTGCAAGCCGGGCTGCGCGGCCACTGTTTCAAGCGACCAGTAGGGCTCGGGGGTCAACTCAAGCGCCCGCCCGGCATCGCGCGCGGCGATGCGTAGACAGGTGGCGGCGGGCAGTTTCCTGACGTTGCGATAGATCGAATGCGGCGCAGGCACCGCCGAGTAGCGCATGAATTGGTCCAGCGCAGCGCGGTCGATTTCGCCGCTCCAGCCCGGATAAGCCGCCAAGGCTTTCAGTTCGGAGCCGAACAACAGTGCGCCGCCGGCAATGCCGTAGTAGAGCGGCTTTTCGCCCAGCCGGTCGCGCGCCAGCGTAAGGGTGCGCTCCTTCGCGTCCCACACTGCGATTGCGAACATGCCGACCGCACGCTGCAGCGTAGCTGTGAGGCCCCAGGTTTCGATGGCTTCAAGCAGCACTTCCGTATCCGAATGGCCGCGCCATTGGGTGGGCGGCAAAGCGGCACGCAGCTCTTCGTAGTTATAGATTTCGCCGTTGAATACGGTGACGAAGCGCCCGGAATGGCTGGCCATCGGCTGCGCCCCGGCGGGCGTGAGATCGATGATCGACAGGCGGCGGTGCGCCAGCGCCACACCGCTGGCGGCATCGCTCCAGACACCGTCCGCGTCCGGGCCGCGATAGGCAATCGCGCCGGACATGGCCAGCGCGCGCGCTTCAAGTTCCTGCGGCGCCAGGCCCGGGTTGAAACAAAGCAGGCCGGCGATGCCGCACATGTCGGTCTTTTACAGTCGCCAGAAGGCGTGGCCGGCGGCGCGCACGGCGGCCGGGTCGAGCACCGACTTGACGTCGACGATGCAGGCGCCGGCACGCACCTTGGCGCGCAAATGCTCCAGCGGCAGGGCGCGGAATTCGCGGTGGGCGACGGCGACGACCAGGGCGTCGGCCGGCGGTAAAGCGTCG
>DATAZV010000057.1:0-9452 GCA_036271855.1 Burkholderiales bacterium | reverse complement strand
TTTCGGTCAGCTCGGTGGAGATCCGCGACGTGGCGATCCCCGAAGCCCTGCAGGACGCGATGTCGCGCCAGGCCCAGGCCGAGCGCGAAAAGCAGGCGCGGGTGATCCTCGGCTCGGCCGAGGCCGCCATCGCCGGGCAATTCGTCGCCGCCGCCGACACCTACGCGGGCCATCCGGCGGCGCTGCAACTGCGGGCGATGAACATCATCTACGAGACCACCAAGGAGCGCGGCGCCACCATCCTGATTCCCAGTTCGATGGTCGACAGCCTCAACCCCTCGTCGGCGGTGGCGCTGGCACTTGCAGCCAAAGCACCCGGAGATGCGCCCGCGGCGGCCCAAAACCCGGCTCCCGCTCCCTGAATCAGGGCGGCCTATTCATCATCGACCTGCTCATGCAGATACGGACGGTGATAAAGGCGTTGGCTGGTCCCGCCTGATGCCGTCGCCTTGCGCGCGGAAATTGCCACTTGCTGTGATAATGGCTGCATGAAGTCGAATGGGCGCCCGCGCAGTAATACGTAGCGCATTGCGTCTATCTGCGCTACGCCATGTTCATTTCGATCCGCGATCCGCAAAAGAAATGGCGATAAATTAACTTCTTTTAATTTTAAAAAATTGCGCCGCGCAATCCATCAAAGCGGCCAATTCGGCAGTTCTTTACCTGGGCGGTTGATGCCGCTCTTGATCGCCCCGGCGCGATTTGCCGTTTATGCCAAATAAATCACACTTTGCGCGCACCCGCGCTTGTTCCTGTCATCATTTTGAAGAATTTACGTGCGTCAGTGAATACGCAGCATGTGACGGCATCACGCAACTAATTCCTTCGTGTTATTGCTCTCGGCGTGCCGCCAAGGTAGGCTAGACGCACAAGAGCAAGAGGAGGGCCCGCAGGGTGCCGTCTTTTGCATCCACCGGTCTGGCGTGCATCGCTGTATGAGATCGGGGAACATGGGCAATTCTCGATCACGTCAATTCACCAGCGCAACGCGGCCGGACATTGCCTGATCCTGCTTTGCCCGATTGCCACGGCCAGGTCTTCGCTTCCCGGCTGTGCGCGCCGACTGCGTCCAGGCCCCGCGCTTTTTGAGGGGCGGTGGGTGATCTGTCATTGTCCGCGGGCAACTGTAGCCGCGGCGGATCCATTCTCCCGACCGTTGTCGACTCGAGCTGCCGCGCTTCGCGTGGTGGCGTGGTTTGAGTTATCCGTAACGCCGTAAAGAGCGAAATCGAGAGCTTGTGTTCTCGAGCGTGCCGGCCTGAACATACGCAGCCTTCGATGGCATGTGATGGCCGCGATGTTCCAGGGACGCTGGGCCAGGACACGGGAGTAGCCATGCGGCAGCAAATTTCGGTTCTCATGGTGGAGGATTCCAAGAAGGACGCGGAGCTTGCGTTGCGCGAACTCAAGCGCGCCGGCCTGGATTGCGTCGGGCGCCGCGTCGATACCGACAGCGATTTCCGCAGCGCGCTTTATTCGATGAAGCCGGACATCATCCTTTCCGATTTTTCGATGCCGCGTTTCGACGGCATGTCGGCCCTGGCGCTGGCATGGGAGCTGTGCCCGGATGTGCCGTTCATTTTCCTCTCCGGCACCATCGGCGAGGAATACGCCATCCGCGCGCTGAAAAACGGCGCCTCCGACTATGTGCTGAAGGACAACCTGATGCGCCTGCCGCCGGCGGTGGAGCGGGCGATCGCCGACACCAGGTCGCGCAATGCGCAAAAGCATATCGAGAAGCTGCGCGCGCTGGAACACGCGGTCACCAGCTGCCTGGCGTATGCGGATGGCGTCTCCTCGGGCTTGACCTCGGCGATCCGCACCATCTGCGAGATGGCCGGCTGGGAATGCGGGCGCTATTTCCTGGTTGATGAAAGCTCGGGCTTCCTGCGGGTCAGGGAAAGCTGGGCCATCGAGGACCCGATCATCGAGCGGTTTCTCGCGGTGTCGCGCAATCTCGAGCTGGCACCCGGCATCGGCCTGCCGGGGCGGGTGTCGCAGTCGGGAGAGCCGATGTGGAGCACCGGCACCAGCAGCAGCGGCGACGAGGCGCGCGAGTCGCTGATGCCCGAATTCGGCATCCGCAGCTCGTTCAGCGCTCCGGTGGTCGCCGAAGGCCGGGTGATCGGCGTGCTCAGCTTCAGCAGCCAGGAAGTGATCGAGCCGGACGATGGCCTGCTGCAGACCATGCGGGTGATCGGCAGCCAGGTCGGCCATGTCACGCAGCGCATGCGTATCCAGGAAGAGCAGAGGCGCTTTCGCGTCGCGATGGATACCTCGGCCGACATGATCGCGCTGATCGACCGCGCCAGCATGCGTTACGTCGACGTCAACCGCACCATCTGCGAGCTGCTGGGCTATACCCGGGCGGAAATGCTGGCCATGGGGCCGCAGGACATCCTGCCGCTGGACCGCGAGACGCTGGAAAGGTCCTATGACGAGCTGATCGCCAATGAGGCGGGCTCGGCAACCGGCGGCGTCAGCACCTACTATCGCTGCAAGGATGGCTCGCAATTGCCGTTCGAGTCGACCCGCTGCGTGGTGCATTCGGGGGATACGCGTGTCGTGGTCGCGGTCGCCCGGGATGTCCGCAAGCGGATCGAGGCCGAAGAGGCCTTGCGCAAAAGCCATGAGCGTTTTCACCTCGCGGTCCACGCCACCAACGACGTCATCTGGGACTGGGACCTGACCACCGGCAACCTGTGGTGGAATGAAAACCTGATGCGCGCCTTCGGCTACGAGCCGGGAGAACTGGAGGGCGGCGTCAAGGCCTGGTACGACCTGATTCACGCCGAGGACCAGCAACGGGTGGTGGGCGCCCTGCACCGCATCGTCGAACTCGGCGGCGATAGCTGGGTCGACGAGTACCGTTTGCGCCGGCGCGACGGCGGCTACGCCTTCGTGATCGACCGCGCCCACATATTGCGCGACGCGCGCGGCCGCGCGCTGCGCATGATCGGCGCCAAGGCCGATGCCACCGCGCTCAAGGAAGCCGAGGGGCGCCTGTCCTACCTGGCCCAGTTCGACCTGCTGACCGGGCTGCCGAACCGCCACCTGTTCCGCGACCGCGTCGGCCAGATGCTGATCCAGGCGCGGCGCAACAACTGGCCGGTGGCGGTGCTGTTCGTCGACCTCGACCGCTTCAAGCTGGTCAACGAAGCGCTGGGCCAGGAAGCCGGCGACCGCCTGCTGAAGGAGCTCGGCGCCCGCCTCGCCGCCTGCGTGCGCACCGGCGACACCATCGGCTGCTTCGGCGGCGACAAGTTCGCCGCGGTGCTTTCCGATCTCGGGCGCCCCGGAGATGCCGGCGCGGTGGCGCAGAAGATCCTGGAGGCGGTCGCGGCGCCCTTCCACTTCGGCGATCACGACGCCTACGTCACGGCCAGTGTGGGCATCACGCTGTTTCCCGGCGACGGCCTGAACGAAGACGTGTTGATGGCCCATGCGGATACCGCGATGCACCGGGCCAAGGAAAACGGTGGCAGCAACTACCAGTTTTTCACCCACGAGATGAACGAGCGCACCCTGAAACGGATGCAGACCGAGAATGCGCTGCGCCATGCCCTGGCACGAGAGGAGTTCCTGCTGCACTACCAGCCCAAGGCCGACCTGAAGAGCGGGGCGATCTGCGGCTTCGAGGCGCTGCTGCGCTGGAAGCATCCCGAGCGCGGCCTGGTTTCGCCGGCGGAGTTCATTCCCATCCTGGAGGAAACCGGCCTGATCGTCGCCGTCGGCGAATGGGTGCTGCGCGAAGCCTGCCAGCAGATCGCGAGTTGGCAAAAAGCCGGCCTGCCGGCCCTGCCGGTGGCGGTCAACCTGTCGGCGCGCCAGTTTGAAGAAGGCGATCTGGCGGGCACCGTGCGCCGCATCCTGGCCGAAGCGCAGGTGGCCACCGCGCTGATCCATTTTGAAATCACCGAGTCGCTGCTGATGAAAGACCCGGAAGGCGCGACGCGCGCGCTGCGCGGGCTGCGGGATTCCGGCTTCAAGCTTTCGGTGGACGATTTCGGCACCGGCTATTCGAGCCTGGCCTACCTGAAACGCTTTCCCCTGGACGCGCTGAAGATCGACCAGACCTTCGTGCGCGACATCACCAACAACCCGGACGATGCGGCGATCGCGCTGGCGGTGATCGGCCTGGCGCGCAGCCTCAACCTTTACGTGATCGCCGAGGGCGTGGAGACATTGGCGCAACTGGACTTCCTGCGCAAGCACGGCTGCGATGAGATCCAGGGCTATTATTTTTCCAAACCGTTGCCGGCTGCCGACAGCACCCGGGCATTGGCGGAGGGACGGTGCCTGCAGATGCCGGACAACAAAGCCACGTGATCAAGCCGCCGTCAACCCAGCGCCGCGATGGTCCCGCGCTTTCCGCCGGGGAGCCGGTGCTTCCCCTGCCATGACACATGACTATCAGCCCGCCGCCGGCTCCGCGCCAGCCTTGAACCATCGGCCCGCCCCGGAAAAGAGCCCGTCGCGCGAGCGCGATGACAACGGCACCGGCGCGGCGCCCGCCGCGGCGCCGGATATTTTCCTGTCGGCCGCGCCGGCGCGGCCGCACGACCGCCGGCTGGCCCTGGCGGTGTTCCTGGTGTCCACGCTGCTGTTTTTTTTCGCGGCGCCATACGCCAAGCTGCCCCTGCCGCAGGTCTGGGCCTTTCTGCCGGCTTACCAATCGGCCCTGGTGATCAACGACCTGATCACCGCCACCGTCCTGTTCGGCCAGTTCGCCATCCTGCGCTCCAGCGCGCTGCTGGTGCTGGCCTGCGGCTACCTGTTCTGCGCATTGATGGCCGCGTTCCATGCGCTGAGCTTTCCCGGCCTGTTCGCGCCGCACGGCCTGCTGGGTTCCGGGCCGCAGACGACTGCCTGGATTTATTTCATCTGGCACGGGATATTTCCGCTCTCGGTGATCGCCTATACGCTGCTGCGCGGCAGGCCGCCGGCAGGCAAGACGCCGGCTCGGGCGTACGCCATGTCGGCAATCGCGATTGCGGCGACCATCGGCGTAGTGGCCGTGTTCGTGCTCGCCACCACCACGGGCCATGACCTGTTGCCGGCGATCATGATGGGCAACAGCGACCTGGCGGGAAAATTGTTTATCGCCGGGCTGACCTGGATGCTCTGCCTGGTTGCGCTGTTCCTGTTGATGCGCCGCCGCCGGCAGACGGTGCTCGACCTCTGGCTGGCGGTCGTCATGTTCACCTGGGCCCTGGACATCGCCCTGGCGGCAGTGCTCAACGGCGCGCGTTTCGACTTCGGCTGGTACGCCGGCCGCGTCTACGGCCTGGCCGCCGGCAGTTTCGTGCTGTTCGTCCTGCTGCTGGAAAACGGCATGCTGGTGGCGCGGCTGGTGCAGGCCTACAAGAGCCTGGGCGAGGTGAACCGCGAACTGGAAGCCTTTTCCTACTCCGTTTCGCACGACCTGCGCTCGCCGCTGCGCGCGATCGACGGTTACGCGCGCATGCTGGAGGAGGACTACGCCGGCAAGATCGACGCCGAGGGCGAACGCCTGCTCGGCGTGGTGCGCGAGGAAGCCCTGCGCATGGGCCGCCTGATCGACGGCCTGCTGAACTATTCCAGGCTGGGCCGCCAGGCGATCACCGCCGGCACGGTCGACTCCGACCGCATGGTCGACGAGATTTTCGCCACGCTGTCGCACGAGTACGACATCAGCCGCGTCGCCTTTGTGCACAAGCCGTTGGCGCGCGCCAGCGGCGACAGCGTGCTGCTGCGCCAGGTATGGGCCAACCTGCTGGGCAATGCGCTGAAATACAGCAGCAAGCGCGAGGCGCCGGCGATCGAGGTCGGCAGCTACACCGAGGGCAGCAACAACGTTTTCTATGTCAAGGACAATGGCGCCGGCTTCGACATGAAATACAGCAGCAAGCTGTTCGGCGTATTTCAGCGCATGCACGAGGAAGAAGAGTTCACCGGCGCCGGCGTCGGCCTGGCCATCGTGCACAAGGTGGTGACGCGCCACGGCGGCACGGTGTGGGCCGAGGCGGCCGTCGATGCGGGCGCCACATTTTATTTTTCCCTTCCCGATGGAGGACTGGATGGAACTGACGAACGCCGCTGAGATTCTGCTGGTCGAGGACAACCCGCGGGATGCCGAGATGGCATTGCGCGCCCTGAAGAAACAGAACATCGACAGCGGCATCCTGTGGCTGCGCGACGGTGAACAGGCGCTGGATTATGTCGAGGCGACCGGGCCCTACGCCGGACGCGCCGCCGGCCATCCGCGCGTGGTCCTGCTGGACCTGAAGATGCCGAAAGTCGACGGCTTCGCGGTTTTGCAGCGGCTCAAGGGCTCGGAGAAAACACGCGGGATCCCGGTGGTCGTCCTGACTTCTTCGGCGGAGCAAAGCGACCTGCTGGAGAGCTACCGGCTGATGGCCAACAGCTATCTGGTCAAGCCGGTCGACTACGACAACTTTGTCGAATCGGTCGGGCAGGCCGGCATTTACTGGACGCAGACCAACCAGGTTCCTTGAGCCCCGGGCAGGATTTTCGGCAGTGCCGCCGCGTTGAGCGGTCCCGGTGCATAATTCCGGCGGCCCGACCCCGGCCAGGTACAGGGAACCCACATGCCTCGCGGCGATGAAGCACAGCAGCAGTTTTCCTATGTGAATCTGTCTCCCGGCGAACCCGCGCCCGGGTTCGTGCAGCGCATCGACGGGCATCCGGAATATCCTTCGCACCTGCTCGGCGGGCGTTACATCGTCCTGTGCTTTTTTGGTTCGTCGATGAGCCCGGCGTGGCCAGGCGCCCTTGGCGCGCTACGCCAGCGCCTGCATTGCTTCAGTCTTGCCCACCTGCTTTTTCTCGGCGTCACCGTCGATGCGCGGGACGCGGCCGCGGAACGCCTGGAGCGGCCCTCCGACTACGTCAGCTACTGCCTTGATTTCGACGGCCGGGTCAGCCGGATGTTCGGCGCCTTGCCGCACGACGGGCCGGCGAGTGCCGGCCAAAGGCCGTATCGGCAGCTCTGGATCGTCCTCGACCGCCTGCTGCGCGTGGTGGCGAATATTCCGTTCACGCCCGATGGCAGCGACGCCGGACAGTTGCTGGCCGTGCTGGACCGCCTGCCGCCCTTCGCCAATACGCCGGAGCCCTACCCGGCCCCGCCGGTGCTGATGCTGCCGGATATTTTCCAGCCCGGATTGTGCGAGCGCCTGATCGCGCTGTTCGGGGCGGGGGCCCGCGCCGAATCCGGCTTCATGCTGAAACAGGACAGCAAGACGGTGGAGGTTCTCGACCCCCGGCTCAAGCGCCGCCGCGATTACCACGTCGACGACCAGGCCGCGATTGATGCAATCAAGCAGGCGGTGCAACAGCGCCTGCTGCCCGAAGTCGCCAAATACTTCCAGTTCACCGCGACCAACATCGAGCGCCACCTGGTCGCCCGCTATACCGCCGAGGAGCACGGGCACTACGCCGCGCACCGCGACAACACCACGCCCGGCACCGCGCACCGGCGCTTCGCCATCACCATCAACCTGAACGGCGATTTCGAAGGCGGCGACCTTTCCTTCCCCGAATTCGGCGCCGGCCCATTCCGGGTGCCGGTGGGCGGCGCGATCGTCTTTTCCTGCTCGATGCTGCACGCCGCCGAAGCTGTCACGCGCGGCGCGCGCTACGCGTACGTGACGTTTTTGTATGACGATGCGGGCGCGCGGATCCGCGAATCGAACCGGGCGGGCATCGTCGCCCTGGGTGCCCGGCAGTGACAGGCTGGCTGAAAAAGCCGGCGGCTTATGACGAATTATCATCACTTGTCCTACATCGCCGGCCGCCCGGTAAGAGGAAGGTTCGAATGATGAAAATTCCCTTCGACACCAGTTTGTCAGAACAAGACGCGGTGTTTGCCATGCACATCCAGGCCGAGCAGGAGGTATACGCCTGTATTGCGGGCCTGTTCGAGGGCACGCCTGAGGCCGATGCCAAAATGGCCGTCGCCCAATGCCGACGGGAAGTCACCTGTAAAACCTGGCTCGCCTTCTGTCTCAAGAAATATTCGCCTCCGGCCGATGCCTGGCAATTCGTGTCACTGGAATACGGCGGCGAAATCCAATACGCGGGCTGACGGCCGGCTGCATTGCAAGACTTCACCGCCTGGCGCCAGCGCGTCAAGAACAGCGCGACGAAGCAAAAAATGTCCGCGCGGATGAAAAAAAACGGCCGCGCACATGGCGGCGGGCTTGGCTCTGGTACTGGGGATGTGTTCGGCAGCGATGCTGCCGACTAGCGATGCTCACGCATCGGTAATTGGCGGAGACAGAGGGATTCGAACCCTCGATGGAGCTTTTGACCCCATGCTCCCTTAGCAGGGGAGTGCCTTCGACCACTCGGCCATGTCTCCGTGTACTGCGCAATGCTTCGCGGGTGCTAAATCCGCAAGGTTCGGATTATACGTAAAACACCGGCGCTCTGGCGCGGGCAGCGGCAGAAAATTGCACCGCCGCGCCCGGGACGCCCTGCCCTCAGGCCGCCGCGTTCTGGTCCAGGCCGAAGGCCTTGTGCAGGGCGCGCACCGCCAGTTCCATGTATTTGTCGTCGATCACCACCGAGATCTTGATTTCGGAAGTCGAGATCATCTGGATGTTGATGCCCTCTTCGGCCAGGGTGCGGAACATCTGGCTGGCGATGCCGGCGTGGGTGCGCATGCCGACGCCGACCATCGAGACCTTGGCGACGTTCTGGTCGCCGCGGATGTCGGCGGCCTTGATCACGTCCTTCACTTTCGCGTTGATCACGTCGATGGTTTTTTTGTACTCGCTGCGGTTGACGGTGAAGGAAAAGTCGGTGAGGCCGTCGTGGCTGGCGTTCTGGATGATCATGTCGACGTCGATGTTGGCGTCGCCCACCGGGCCGAGAATCTGATAGGCGATGCCGGGGCGGTCGGGCACCCCCAGCACGGTGACTTTGGCCTCGTCGCGGTTGAACGCGATGCCGGAGATGATGGCTTGTTCCATTTTCTGGTCTTCCTCGAAGGTGATCAGCGTGCCGGACTTGGCTTCCTCATCCAGCGGCATCGCCGGGTCAGTGAGGGAAGACAGTACGCGCAGGGGGACTTTGTACTTGCCGGCGAATTCGACCGAGCGTATCTGCAGCACTTTGCTGCCCAGGCTGGCCATTTCGAGCATTTCCTCGAAAGTCACGGTCTTCAGGCGCCGGGCGGTGGGCTCGACCCGCGGGTCGGTGGTATAGACGCCGTCGACATCGGTGTAGATCAGGCATTCGTCGGCCTTCAGCGCCGCTGCCAAGGCCACCGCGGAAGTGTCGGAGCCGCCCCGGCCCAGCGTGGTGATGTTGCCCAGGTCGTCCATGCCCTGGAAGCCGGCGACGACCACCACGTAACCCTTCGCCAGGTCGGCGCGGATCGCCTTGTCGTCGATGTCCATGATGCGCGCCTTGGTGAAGGCGCTGTCGGTCAGCACCTTCACCTG
>DATAZV010000056.1:0-3700 GCA_036271855.1 Burkholderiales bacterium | reverse complement strand
AGCGCCAGTCGCGTCCGTCGTTGGATAAAGTAAAAGAAAAACTGCTGTAGAGAAATCGCGACAAGGAGAAGAAATGGCAGGAATTTGCCCAAACTGTAGCCAAGAAATCGATTCGGGTGCCAAAGGATGTCCAAAGTGTGGAGCCGATCTTGAGAATGGTTCTTGGACACAGATCGGTGCACCCGATTACCCCAACGCACAGGCAGCGAGAAATTGCGCTCTTTTTTCGGCGACCGCTGGAGTTTTGGCTTGTATAGCAACGATAGGTATTTCAGTCGTCGGCGCTATTAGGGAAGGGTCTCCGGGGATGTTCATGTGGTTTTTCACCCGAGAACTGAAAACGGGAAGACTTTTTCCAGGCTTAGCGGCGACCGCGGTCTTCCTTGCCATTCTCGCCATCCTGGCCTCGCGTGGGAAGAACATGCCGTGGACGGGACTACTGAGTGGAGGTCTTTTTTTGATCGTTTGGATGGCCTACATCACTTAGCCACTGGCTATTACGTCGGCAGTTCACGCTGAAGGTCCCCGGTAGCAATCAGGCGCTCAATGTAGTTGTGCGGGATTTCATTCACTTTGTGCGCGAAGTCAAATCGGTAGTGCGCAATAGCCTCACGAACTATGAACGATGAAAACCTTGAATGGCTGCTTTGGGGAAACGCGAGTTTCCGGTTTGGGTCGAGTCCGGCCCGATAGCCCCTGAACGGTTCCGGGGCAGAAATGCAGCGCAAAGCGGCCGGTCGCCCGGACTAACCCTTGGTAATTGAGTACCATTGTCAAGGCCGGCGTTTTCCGGCGCGTTCAATACGGAAGATCGCACAATGAAAAATGACGGCAAGCTGCGCGTGTACGACATCCTCGCGCAGGCATTCGCGCAGGAAGGCGTGAAAACCTGCTTCGCCCTGCTCGGCGACGCGAACATGAATTGGGCGGGGCGGCTGGCGGCGCAGGGGTGCCGCATGATCTATGTGAGGCACGAGCATTGCGCGCTGGCGGCGGCGATGGCGTTCGCGCGCAAGAGCGCGGACGTCGGCGTGGCGACGGTGACTTGCGGGCCGGGGGTGACGCAGTTGATCACGGCGCTGCCGGCGGCGGTGCGGGCCCACCTGCCGCTGGTGGTGTTCGCCGGCGAGGCGCCGCTGAAAAGCGGCTGGTACAACCAGGAGATCGATCAGGCGCCGCTGATCACCGCGACAGGCGCGGCTTATCACCGGCTGCACATGCCCGAGCGCATGGCGGTGGCGACGCGCGACGCTTTTTTGCAGGCGCGGCGCGAGCGCCGGCCGGTGGTGATCGGCGTGCCGTTCGACCTGCAGGCCCGTGCCTGGGAGGGGCCGGCGAATCTGCCGAAGCCTTCGCTCGAGTTGTTGCCGCGCCCGTCTCCGATGCCGCCGCACCCCGACGACGTCGCCGGCGCCGCCAGGCTTTTTGCCGATGCCGAACGCGTGGTCGTGCTGGCCGGGCTGGGTGCGGCCGAGGCCGGGGCGGGCGCCGCCTGCCGCGCGCTGGCGGCACGCACGGGCGGGCTGCTCTCCACCACGCTGCCCGCCAGGGGCCTGTTCCACGACGACCCGTTTTGCATTGGTATCTCGGGCAGCTTCACGCCCGAGGTTGGGCTGGAATACCTGGCGCAGGCCGACCTGGTGGTGGCGGTCGGCTGTTCGCTCGCCTATCACGCCGGCGGCGGCGGCCAGCTCTGGCCGAAGGCAAAAATGTTGCAGATCGATATCGATCCCGTCGCGGTCAGCCAGGGCCAGGAGGTGGCGCGCCATCACCTGCGGGCCGACGCGCGCATCGGCGTGGAGGCGTTGACGGCTGCCTTGCCGGCGCGCACGCATGGCTGGCGCAGCGACGCGATGGCCGCGCGCATCCGCGATTCGAAGCCCGACAGCCAGGTGTTCGAGATCGAGCCCGGGCTGCTCGACCCGCGCGACGTGGCCGAGGCGCTGGAGAAGACCTTGCCGGCCGAATGGGAGATGGTGAACTCGGGCGGCCACTGCTCATGGTTTTTCGCGCAAATGCCGTCGCGCCCGCAGGAGAAATTCCTCACCATCCGCGAGTTCGGCGCGATCGGCAACGGCATCTCGTTCGCGATGGGCGTCGCCGCCGCGCGCCCGGACCGGCCGGTGGTGCTGTTCGACGGCGACGGCAGCCTGATGATGCATGTGCAGGAGCTTGAGACCATCAAGCGCCACCGGCTGAACATCCTGATCGTGGTCATGAACGACGGCGCCTACGGCTCCGAGCTGCACAAGCTGCGTTCGGAGGGGGTGGCCGAGGATGGGTCGATATTCGGCTACAGCGATTTCGCCGCCATCGCGCACGGTTTCGGGCTGCCGGGAAAGACGGTCAAAAACCTGGACGACCTACCCAGGCTGGTGGCGGAATACGCCGCAAGCGGCGGCGGCGCGGTATGGGACTTTGTGGTCTCGGACAAGGTGCTGTCGCCGAGCATACGGCGCGCCCACCCCCAGCCTGCGAAGAAATAGCTGGCTGATTGGGGACAAGCGGTGAGGAGCGGCTCCGCTTGTTCAGCGCTACGCTCCGACGGCACAGGCGCAACGCTTGCTGACCCGGCGCGCGGCCGGGCAGCAGGGAACGCCGCGCCGATCAGCTCAGCCGGCCGAGCAAAAAGCCGATGCCCGCCGCGATCGCAATCGCCTTGAGCGGGTGCGCGGTGACGCGGTCGCGGGTGTCGCCGACCAGCTTTTCCTGCGCGTCGCTCACGGCCTGCACTTTTTCGGCGGCCCAGTGGGCGGCCGGGCGGGCGGTGCCGGCGGCGCTGTCGACGGCGCCATGGGCGGCAGCGGCGGCACGGTCGACGGCGGCGGGAACGCGGCCGGCGGCGGAGTCGATGGCCTGGTGCGCGGTGGCGGCGGCCTGGCCGATCATCGCTTCGGTGGAGGAACCGTTGGATTTGGAGAGATTCGATTGATTGCTGGTCATGTCGGCGCTTTCGAAGAAGTGAATCGATGGGTGGTGGCGCCAGCGCCATCCGCCGGGGAGTGCGGATCGGGTGTGCACGGCTACGCGGGGCAGCCCGGCAAAAGCGGCGGGCTTCGGGCGATATGGCAGGGTAAAACAGCAGGGCATCGCCTGCCTGTCGGCGCGTGCGCCGATCGGCGTCGGGATGCGGCCTACAGGACGCCCGGCCGCGATGACGCCGCCGTGTAGGCGCGGGACCGATTTGCGCTCGCGCCAAAAACCTGTAGGCTGGTGCCATGATCGCTAGCTTTGGCCGCAAGGGCGCGGCGCCCAGGAAGATTGCCGCCACCGCACCCGTGCTGGTGGCGCTGCCGCGCAACCACGCGGAAATCGAGGCGGCCAAGGTACGCTCGCGCAAGCTGCTGACCAAAACCGCGGCGCTGGCCTCCGTCGCCTCGGCGATTCCGCTGCCGGGCCTGGACATCGCGGTGGACGCGGCGGCGCTGCTGCGGCTGATTCCGCGGATCAACCGCGAGTTCGGGCTGACGCCGGAGCAGATCGAGGCGCTGTCGCCGAACAAGCAGTTGATCATCTACAAGGCGATTGTCGGCATCGGCGGGGCGATGGTGGGCCGGCTGATGACGCGCGAACTGGTGATCGAGGCGCTGAAGGCGGTGGGCATGCGCCTGACGGTGAAGCAGGCGGCGAAGTATGTGCCGATGGCGGGCACGGCGCTGTCGGCGACCATCGGCTTCGCGGCGATGCAGTATGTGGGGCG
>DATAZV010000055.1:0-3547 GCA_036271855.1 Burkholderiales bacterium | reverse complement strand
CAGGGTGCGCACCAGGCTTTCGGCGCCGTTCATCGGGGGGTTGGGGCTCATGCTGCAAATCCGTCGCGTGAAGTGAACCGGGAATATACCGGATGCGCACCCGGGACGAAGGAATAGCTGGAATACACTTGCGGCATGTCCCATGCCCAGACCTCCCAGACCTTCAACCGCCTGCGCTCCGCCGTCGCCGAACATCGCGGCGGCGACCTGCCCGCCGATGAACTCGCGCAAACCCTGCGCGGCGAAACCGCCCTGCTCGCGCGCCTGCCGCCGCGCTACGCCGAGGCGCTGGAGGAAATCCTGGTCCGCCTCGAATCGGCTGCGCTATTCAGCGAGGAAAGCTGCTCCTTCAGCCAGCGCGACCTGGTCGAAGCGCTGGAGGATTGGCTGACCCGGGCGCAACAGCAGATGCAGGCGGGCGGCGGGGACAAAACCGGGTAAATTACGCCCGCGCGGTTAGCGTTTCCAACAATATCAGGAGAAGACATCCCATGAGCACCCTTAAAGTTGCGCTGGTCACCGGCGCCGGCAGCGGCGTCGGCCGCGCCTCGGCGATTGCCCTGTTCAAGGCGGGCTACAGCATTGTCGTGGTCGGCCGCCGCCCGGAAGAGCTGCAAAAGACCCTGCAGGTGGCCGGCTGCAACGACAGCAACGGCCTGGCCGTGCCCACCGATGTCGGCCAGCCCGACCAGGTGAAGGCACTGTTCGCCAAGGTGAAGGAAAAGTTCGGGCGACTGGACGTGCTGTTCAACAACGCCGGCATGGGCACGCCGGCGACCATTGCGCTGGAAGACATCAGCTACGAGCAGTGGTCGGCGGTGGTGGCGGTGAACCTCACCGGCATGTTCCTGTGCACCCAGCAGGCGATCCACATGATGAAGTCGCAAAGCCCGATAGGCGGGCGCATCATCAACAACGGCTCGATCTCCGCCCACGCGCCGCGCCCGGGCTCGGCGCCCTACACCTCCACCAAGCACGCTGTCTCCGGCCTGACCAAGTCGACCTCGCTGGACTGCCGCAAGTACGACATCGCCTGCGGCCAGATCGACATCGGCAACGCCGCCACCGAGATGACCGAGCGCATGGCCAATGGCGTGATCCAGCCCACCGGCGAGATGAAGGTGGAGCCGCGCATCGACGTCAACATCGTCGGCAACGCGGTGGCGCACATGGCGAGCCTGCCGCTGGACGCCAACATACAGACCATGATGGTGATGGCGACCAAGATGCCCTTCGTCGGGCGCGGCTGACCTCGGCAGCACCTGCGCTAAGCGCCGGCGCCCGCGCTGCGCGCGGGTCGCTCCTCCTGAAAACCTAGCGCACGCCGCCGATATAGCGCGGCCCGCTGGGTGCCGGGTGCCCGGTTACTTCGGCCACCGCGGCTGCGGTAGTCGGGCCCATCGGTGCAGGCGCCGGGATGCGGGAAGCGGCAGCCGAGCCCGGCTTGGCCACCGGATTGAGTTCCAGCAATTCGGCCAGGCGCACCGCCAGCACCTTAAGGTCCGGGTGATTGGCGGTGGCGCACAGGCGAATCACCTCCAGCGCATAGGGCCGGTTGGCGCTGGCCCATTCGATGTCGGTGATCCGGTTCAGTTCGCGGCGCAGCAACACGTGGATGCGCCCAAGTACCGCAAAAATTTCGGTAGTGCTGCCACTCATTGCGGTCTCCTCGGATCAAAGCCAGACAGCGACCGGCCCGCGCGCCCGCGGGCCGGCCGCTCTTAATTCAGCATTTCTTCGTGCGAACTGATGTCCAGGCCATCGCGCTCTTCGTCTTCGTCCACCCGCAGGCCCACCAGCGCCTTGATGACGATCAGAATCACCGCCGTCATCACGCCGCTGTAAACCAGGGTGGCGCCGATCGCGGTGGCCTGCACCATCAGGCTGCCATCCGCGCCGCTGATGCCTTTGTCGACCAGCACGCCGGTGAGCAGCGCGCCGACGATGCCGCCGACGCCGTGGATGCCGAAGACGTCGAGCGAATCGTCATAGCCGATCATGCGCTTGAGCGAAGTGGCGCCCCAGTAGCAGAACAGGCCCGCCGCCACGCCGATCACCAGCGCGCCGCGTGGATTGACGAAGCCGGCTGCCGGGGTGATGGCGACCAGCCCCGCCACGGCGCCGGAGCAGAGCCCGAGCAGCGAAGGCTTGCCGCGCACCGCCCACTCCGCCGCCATCCAGGTCAGCGCCGCCAATGCGGTGGCGATATGGGTCACCGCCATCGCCATGCCGGCGCGGCCGTCGGCCGCCACCGCCGAGCCGGCGTTGAAGCCGAACCAGCCCACCCACAGCATGGCGGCGCCGGCCATGGTCAGGCCGAGGTTGAACGGCGGGAACGGCTCGGAGCCGAAGCCCAGGCGCTTGCCCAGCATGAAGGCGCAGACGAAACCGGCAATGCCCGCATTGACGTGCACCACGGTGCCGCCGGCGAAGTCCAGCGCGCCCATGGCGGCCAGCCAGCCGCCCGGCTCCCACACCCAGTGGGCGATCGGCGAATACACCAGCAGCGACCACAGCGCCATGAACAGGATCATCGCGGAAAACTTCATCCGCTCGGCGAAGGCGCCGACCACCAGCGCCGGGGTGATGATGGCGAAGGTCATCTGGTACATCATGTAGACCGACTCGGGGATGGTGGTGGCCGCGTGATGCACGGTGACCTTGCCGGCGTCCTTCATGAAGTCCATGCCGAACAGCAGGATGCGGTCGAAGCCGCCGTAATAAGGCGTGCCCGGCATGAAGGCGACGCTGTAGCCCACGATCATCCAGACAATGGAGACGATGCAGGTGACGGCGAACACCTGCGCCATCACCGAGATGACGTTTTTCTTGCGCACCATGCCGGCATAGAACAGTGCCAGGCCGGGGATGGTCATCAGCAGCACCAGGCCGGTGGAGGTGAGCATCCACGCGGTGTCGCCGCTGTTGATCTTGTCGACCGTGGTCAGGTAGGGCGCGGTGGGCGGCGGAGGCGGCGGCGCTTCGACCTTGGGCGCCGGTGGCGGCACGGGTGCCGGTGCGACCACCGGGGCCGCGGCGGAAGCGGCATCCGCCGCTGGCGCGGCCGTCGCCGGGGCATCGCTGGATGCAGCCGCTGCGCCGTCGGCGGGCGCGGCTACCGGTGGATCCACGGCGGCTGCGGCAGCGGGAGCGGTGGCTGCGGGTGCAGGTTGTGCGCTGGCAGGACTTTCTGCAAGGGTAAAAAGAACTGAAAAGGAAAATACAATCGCTGCAATGCCGCGTAGTGCCATGACTATCTTTCCCTGAAATATGATGATTTATTTATTTCACGGTTAGCAGTTACTGTGCCAAACACTACTTAGCGCCAAACGCAACAAGGATGGTCGGCCTATCCTCTACATGTCGCACCAATGCAGGGAATGACATGCTTTGCAACGCACTGTGCGTAAGCATGCGTGCCCAATTTGTTCAATAGCGCCGTAGGAGAGTTTGCAACGCATGCAAACTTGCATACTCAGATTTAACCTTGCTTAAACCTTTTGTATACACCTGACCGAATTTCATCAGACCTGATGCAAGGTGTCGC
>DATAZV010000054.1:0-19687 GCA_036271855.1 Burkholderiales bacterium | reverse complement strand
CAGGAGGCGCAGGCTGCGGAACGCGAACAGCGGGCGGCGGGCCGCCGCGCCGGGCATGCGCAAAAAAAGCGCGAGGCCGAGGCACAGGAGTCCTTGCAGTCGATACGCGAAATCTTTCGCAAACTCGCCAGCGCCCTGCATCCGGATCGCGAGACCGATCCCGCTCGGCACGAAGCCAAGACGGCGCTGATGCAAAAGGTCAACCAGGCCTACGCCGCCGGCGACCTGCTGGCCCTGCTGCAATTGCAAGTCGAGATCGAGCAGGCCAACGCCGCCGAGATCGCCGGCGGCGGCGAAGAAAAGCTGCGCCGCTACAACAAGGTGCTAAGCGAGCAACTTGGCCAACTGAAACAGGAGATTCATCGCGTCGAAGCCGGTTTTTGCTACGACGCCGGCCTGTCGCCGGGCGCGCGCGTCAACCCCGCGAAGCTGAACGAATTGATCAGGGGAATCAAGCTGCAATTGGGTGACGATTTGCTGGAACTGCAAGAGGAACTGCGCATGCTGGCCGACCCGCCGGGCGCCAAGCGCTGGCTCAAGCATTGGCTGAGGAGCTACCGCGGCGCTGTATAGCGCTGTGAGGGCCTGCCCCAATTTTCTTAAGGATGGACCGTCAAGGCGCAAATCACTCCGCCTTGATGTCATTCTCCCGAATCACCTGCTTCCATTTCGCCCCATCGCGCTCCGCCAGCGCCGTCATCTCCGCCGGGCTGGTGCTTTGAGGGTCCACGCCCAGATCGACGAGTCTCTTGTGCACGGCCGGTTCGGCCAGGGTATCGCGCACGGCCTTGTTGATTTTTTCGATCAGTGGCGCGGGCGTTTTGGCGAAGACGTACATGGCGCTCCAGTTGTTCATTTCCGTTCCCGCGATGCCCTGTTCGGCAAAGGTCCTGACCTCGGGGAAGATTTCGCTGCGCTTGGGGGCGGCGATGGCGAGCGCCTTCAGGTGGCCTGACTGAACGTGGCCGACCAGGCCGGGCACGTCGCCGATGAAGGCATCGACGTGGCCGCCGAGCAGGTCGTTGATGGCGGGGGCGGCGCCCTTTTCGGGGATGTGGATGAATTTCACGCCGGTGGCTTTGGAGAGCAGGGCGATGCCCATGTGCGGCATGCTGCCGATGCCGGTCGATGCGAAGTTGGTCTGCGTGGCCTTGGCGGCATTGGCGATGAAGGTCTTGGCGTCGGTCGCGGGGTTCTTCGGGTTGACCACCAGCATCTCGGGCGTGTTGACGATCAGCGAAACAGCGGCCAGGTCGTCCAGCGAGTAAGTCAATTTGGGATACAGGTGGGGGTTGATGACGATGGCGCCCGCCGTGGTCAGCCACATGGTTTTGCCGTCGGCCGGCTCGTGCGTCACGAACAGCGCGGCGATGGCGCCGTTGGCGCCCGGCCGGTTTTCGACCACGATGCTCTGGCCCAGGGCGTTGCCCAATCGCTCGGCAATCACGCGCGCCAGCAGGTCGGAAGGGCCGCCCGGCGGGAAGGCGACAACCAGCCGCGTGATGGCCTGGGCGTGCGCCGCGCCGGTGGATGCCAGGGCCGCTATCGCCAACACCAGGCCGGTGATGGCGCGCGCCAGGCGGCTGGCGGCGCCGCTACGGAATTCAGCAGGGCATTTCATGTTGTCTCCAGAGGTCTTGTTATACATGGACCGGGCGCGGCGTTTGCGCGCCGCAATCATTATGACCGATGCCGGAATGTGCACTGCATCACATTTTCAGTCATTGCGGTGCCCGCCGGCCACCATACCCATACTTTAGTCTAGTTGCCGGCCGCTTTCCGCCGTTTGATACTGCCTTCACCTAATTGAAGGAAGGAAGAGCGCCATGGCAATGAAGCATTCGGAAAACCAGGTCAGGCTGGGCGACCAGATGTATTTTTTCAAAAGCCCGAAAGAGGGCGACACGGCCGATTGCCTGTTGCTGGGGCACGGCGGCTACCGCGAGAGCAACGGCATGTGCACGATAGGCGCGGGGCAGTCGATCACGTTTTACTGCCAGCACGGGAATGCGCTGAAAATCCCGCAGGCGATGTTGATCAAGGGGCCGAAGGCCGGCGGTTACCAGAGCAACGAAGTGGGGACCGGGGTGACCGAGACCTACAACTATTCCCTGGGCAAGGCGGCGGGCAGTCATGCCAAGGTGGAAGAGCAGTACCGCATCGACTACGAGAAGATCGCGGCGGCACAGAAAGAGGGCGCGAGCCGGGACTATTGCCCGCACGTCGTCACCGTCAGCAATCACAATATGAAGGGCCGCATCCTCACCCTGAAGGACATCATCGCGGAGGTCTGCCGCGACGACCGCAACATCCGCAACTTCCACTTCGGCGCGTGCCGCGAGCCGTTCTGATGGCCGTGCATAGGGGTGCCGTCCCCTTTATTCGAGCACTTGACGATTCCACCGATTCGCGTATCTTAGAAACCAGCAGTCGCGCTTTTGCTTCACCTTCGCCACGGCTTTTCGCCGGGCTGGTTTCTTTAACATTTGAATAGGCATGCCGCGCGGTTCATGCATGGCGGCCGCGATGCGGTAACACAAACGTGGTGGCAGGCGCCGGGGCGTACTACAGGTGTAGTCCAAAAACGCCGATTTTTCTCAGGTTTTCTCAGGTTGGCGAAAATGCGGTGATACGTTTCTTCGTTTTAACCCGTCATTTATTATCATTTTTGCCGGGTCGCCAACACGGTTGTTGTACTCGGAAATAAAAAGAGCCCGGCTCGATGCACTTTCGAGCCGAGCCCATTGCTTTTAAGGCACGCTGCCGGGTTTAACGGCCATCAAGCGGCACGCCGCTCGGCCTTTACGACTTCGAAAACGCGGCGCCCATGGTCGCTTCATGCAGCCGGCGCTCCAGTGTCGTACGGTCTTCGTCGCTGATGTCGGAGCGGAGCAGCAGCTGCTTGATCTGGCCGACGGTAGCGGCCGCGTCGGGCTGGGCCGCGGCGGCGGGCTGGCCGGTGGCGCGCAGGCGGCGGGACTCGTCGCGCGCCTGGGTTTTGCGGCGGTACTCTTCCTGGGCCAGTTCGTAGTCCGCCAGTGTGTACTGGGCTTTTGCCCGGTTGACCACGGTGATGGGCTGGTCTTCGTCTTGCATGAGAGTTCCTCTACTGGGGCAGGCGGATGCGAATCCGCGTCGTTCAAGGTTGCAGGCTAGCGTTCCGCGAGGGGAGCGCCTGTAGGAGGATTCTGAAAATACGCCAGTCGCTCCAAAAAGAGAGGGGGCGGCACCGGTTTACCCGCAACGCGAGCAGCCGGCCCCGGCCCCTGGGCTGCATTGGCCGCGCCGCTACACCCGCCGCCCGGAAAGCACGACGATCAGCAGGATCAGCAGCAACAATCCGAGCCCGCCGCTGGGGAAGTAGCCCCAGTCGGTAGAGTAGGGCCACACCGGCAATCCGCCCACCAGCATCAGCAGCAACACCACCAGCAGAATCGTCATCATGATGGAACCTCTCTTGAGTGAGTTCGTGTAGGGCAGACAGTCGCATGGCGGGTGCCCGCGCCCTATCGGGCCGGCGCTGAATAAAAGGTCGGCGCGCTCCTACGCGCGGCGGGTGCCGGCGGGCCTGGACCGGTGCGGCAAAAACGTTTCAAGCGCCTGCGGTGAAACTAGCGGACAATGGGCCACCGCCTACGAATGCCCCGATGAAGACCGCCAAAAAAACCAGGTCCGTGCTCCTGCCGCCGGTGGCCGACGCCATCGAAGTCCCCGCCGGTGAGGCGGAGTCGATGAAGCTGCGCTCCCGGCTGATGCTCGCCGTGCAGGACAGGGTGCACGCCTCCGGCGCCCCCCAAAGCCAGTCGGCCAAGCGGCTGGGCATCAGCCTGCCGCATTTTCTCGAACTGATGGATGGCCGCATCGACCTGTTCACGGTGGAGGCGCTGGTCGACATGGCGGTGCGCCTGGGGATGAAGATCGAGCTGCGGGTGAAGCCGCTCGAGTAGCGCAAGGTGACGATAAGCCACGGCGGCAAACCGCGGCGGTAGACTATCGCTGTTGCCTGCACCCGTCAGCCCGACTTCGCCCCACCATGTACTTCCGCACCAGCCAATACCCGGCGCTCAAGCACCGCCCGCGCGCCGAGCAGCGCGACATCGTCGCCGCGGCCCTGCGCGAACATTCGCGCGGCGTGTCGTGGCGCTTTTGGGTCGCGCTGCTGCTGATCGTCGCCCTCGCCCTGGGCATGGCGTGGTTCAGCGTGATGCTGCGCCTGCCGCCGTGGATCACCTTCGCCGAGGCGGTGGCGGTGGGCGTGTTGTTCTACGCCTACCTGATCTGGGAAATCAACGGCCCGGTGCAGCGCGCGGTGCAGGCCTACCTGGCGAAGAAGTAGGCGAGAATGCCCCACCTACCCAGCCCGGACCAGCCGCCATGAGCCGAATCCTGATTTCCTTCCTGCTGGGCTGCATTCTCACCGCCGGCCTGGCCTTCTGGCTGGCCACCGGGCGCCTGAACGAGGCGCGCGACAAGAGCAGCGTGCTGGAAAAAATGGTCGCGGTGCAGGAGTCCGAGCTGCTGGGCTATACCCGCTACGCCACCTACCTCGGCACCGGCAAGCAGTCGCTGGCCGCGCAACTCAAGCTGCTGGCCGCCAGCGTGGTGCGCGACGAAAGCGCGACCCAGGTGGTGGAGCGCTCCATCCTCGGCCTCTCCTCCCACGGCATGGTTGCCATTAGCTACACCGTCGAATATTCCTTCGGCTACGACCTGCGTGCCGACAACTATGAAATCCGCCCGAGTGCCACCGGCATCGAGGTGCGCATCGGCCGCCCGGTGCTGGTAGCCGCGCCGGCGGTGCAAGACCTGAAGTATGAAATCCTCTCCGGCGGCCTGTTCACCGACGAAAAGGCGGCAGTCCTGCGCCTGTATGAGCAGGCGGCAGCGCGCGCGAAGGAGCAGGGCCACGCGATGGAGCTCAAGCCCGAGGTGGTGGCGCTGTGCGAAAAGAAGCTCATCGCCTTCCTGCGCGATTTCCTGGCCAAGCAGCCGGGGGTGAAGCTGGTGCCGCAGATCACCATCGTCTACAAATAAACCACGCGGCGAGACCGCAGGCGACGGACACTGCTCAGTCCACCGTGATCTGCGCCTTGTCGATGATCAGCTGGTAGCGCTTCACCTCGGCCTCGATGAAAGGGTCGAACTCCGCCGCCGTCTTGTACGCCGGCTCGAAGCCCAGGCCGTTCAGGCGCGCTTTCATTTCCGGCGCAGCGATGATCTTTGCCGAAGCCGCTTCCAGCTCGCGCTGGATCGCCGGCGGCAGTTTTGCCGGCGCCCACAGGCCGTACCAGGAATAGAACTCGAAGTCGCGCATCCCGGACTCGCGCATGGTGGGCACATCGGGCAACACCGGGCTGCGCTCGCGCCCCGTCACGGCCAGTGCGCGCAGCTTGCCCGCCTTCACATTCGGCGAGGAAGAGAGCATCGGGTCCATCATCGCGTGCACCTGGCCGCCGATCAGGTCGGCCAGCGCCGGCCCGGCGCCCTTGTAGAGGGCGATTGGCACCTTTAGCTCGGTCAGCCCGTTCTCGTACATGAACTGCGCCAGCCCCAGGTGCCCGGCCGAGCCGTAGCCGCTGGTGACGAAACTATAGTGGCCCGGGTTTGCCTTCACCACGCTCACCAGCTCCATCGGCGTTTTCGCCGGCACCTGCGGATTGACGCTGAACACCAGCGCGCCCTGCGTCAGCATGGCGATGGTGGTGAAGTCCTTCACCGGGTCGTACTTGATGGTCTTTTTGTACAGCAGCGGGTTGATGCTATGGATCGAGGCGTTCAGGTACAGCGTATAGCCGTCCGCCGGCGTGCGCGCCACCGCCGCCGCGCCCAGCATGCCGGAGGCACCGGGCCGGTTGTCCACCACCACCGGCTGATTGAGCAGCTCGCCCAGGCGCAGGGCGAAAATCCGCGCCACCCCGTCGACCGAGCCGCCCGGCGCGTGCGGCACCACGATGGTGATGGTGCGCGCGGGGTAAGCCTGGGCCTGCGCGGCTTGCAGCGGCAACAGCGCGGCGCAGGCGAATGCGGCGGCCATCGCGTGGCGGATAAAAGAACGGCGGGTCGAAACGGGTCGCATGGAAATCCTCAATTTGTGGTTGAAGCGTGAAGCACCTGCTGCCTTGTGGGCACCAGGTTCAGAAAGTGCCGGGGTAGGCCCCGCCGTCGATCAGGATGCTTTGCCCGGTGATGTAGCCCGCCTGCGCCGAGCAGATGAAGGCGCACAGCGCGCCCATCTCGTCGGCCTCGCCAAAACGCCCGGCCGGGTTGCCGCTGCCGCGCTCGCGCCAGAGTTGGTCGAAGCTTTTGCCGGTGCTCTCCAGCATGCCGAGGATGTGACTGCGCTGCGCGTCGGTGGCGAACACGCCGGGCAGCAGGTTGTTGATGGTGACGTTGCGCTTCACCGTCTGCCGCGCCAGCCCGGCGGTGAATCCCACCAGGCCCGAGCGCGCGCCGTTGGACAAGCCCAGTTCCAGCTGCGGTGTTTTCACGCTGCGCGACACGATGTTGACGATGCGCCCGAAGCCGCGCTCCATCATGCCGTCCACCGTGCGGCGCATCATCTCGATCGGCCCCAGCATCATCGAGTCGACCGCCGCATGCCAGTCCGCGGGGGTCCACTGGCGGAAGTCGCCGGGCGGCGCGCCGTCGGCGTTGTTCACCAGGATGTCGGGATGGGGGCAGGCGGTGAGCGCGGCGTCGCGCCCGGTGTCGCGCGTCAGGTCGGCCACCACGTAGCGCACCGCGCGCCCGCTCTCGCCCGACAACTCCACCGCGGTTTCGATCAGCGTGGCTTCGGTGCGCGCGGCGATTACCACGTCCGCGCCTTCGAGGGCCAGGCGCCGCGCGCAGGCGCGCCCCATGCCGCGGCTGCCGCCGAACACCAGCGCCGATTTGCCGGCGATGCCGAGATCCACTGCCGCTGCTTATCGGGAGGCTTGGCGGGTTTTGTTCAGGCCGCCTTCAGCGCCGCCGAACTCCAGCCATACTGCTTGTCCAGCCCGAGTTCCTTGACGATGCGCAGGCCCTTTTGCAGCGCCTCGCCATCCAGGCCCTTGAGCGGCTTGCGCAGCTCGCCCGCCGGCATGCCCACCGCCTTCATCAGCGACTTGATCGCCACCGGGTTGATCGCGGAGTACGAGAAGTGCAGCAGTTGCAGCGTGCGCAGATAGGTGTCGCGGAAACTGATCGACACTTCAGGCGTGGTCCACGGCTTCGAGATGGTCGCCAGTTCGGCCGGCGCGATATTGCCGGTCATGTTCGCCGTGCCGTGCCCGCCCAGGCTCATGGTCGGCACCACCAGCCCGAGGTTGGGCGAATCGCAGCACATCACCGAGACATCCGGGCGCGCGCGCAGCACCTGCGCCACCTGGCCGACGCGGGTGGTCGACTCCTTGTGCACCACGTAGTTTGGGTGCTTGAAAATGCGCAACAGGTTGTCCCAGTGCAAATCGGTCTTCACCCGCGGCGGATTGTTGTACAGGCCCAGCGGCAGGTCGGTGGCATCGGCCACCTCCAGAAAATATTCCTCGATGTCGGCTTCCGGCCCGCAAATGTAGGAAGGCGCGGCGAGGATGGCGCCGTCGGCACCATTCGCCTTCGCAAAACGAAGGTAGTCCTTGGTGGTCTCGGTGTTGTTGCCGGTGCAGCCGTAGAAAAACTTCATCTTGCCGGTTTTCATCTTCGCGGTTTCCGCGATTACCGACTGGCGCTCCGCCTGGGAGAGCATCGACACTTCCCCGGTCGAACCCATGATCAGCACGGCGGCGGTGCCGTGCTCCTCCTGGAAATTCAGCAGTTCGCGAAAGGCGCCGAAGTCCGGGCTGCCATTCTGGTTGAACGGCGTGATCAGCGCCACGAAGGAACCTTCGATTTTCATTTTGCTCATGATGTCGGGAGAAAAAAGGCCGCGAAGCAAATACGATAGCGCATTCCCGCGAAAAAAGGGCGCATATCCCTATAACCCGCTTATGCCTCCGGCATCGCCGCCGGCCGCCGCCTCACGCCACGATACGCACCGCTCGCAGCGGATACAGCTCGTGGCTGCGGCTGTCCTGCGGGTCGAACAGCACGGTCGCGCAGGCCGCCGCGGGCGCGGCCGCCGCAGCACTCCTGAATTCGGCCACCGCTGTCACCGCTTCGCCGCGCGCGTCGACGAAGCTATAGCTGAGCCTGGTACGGGCGCCCTCGGGTGCCGGGGGCGCCGTTTTTTCGGCCCTGTTCATGCGCACCGCCTGCCCCCACATCAGCAGCTTTTTGCGCCGGCGCAGCAGCGCATTGCGGCGCCACAGACCGATGCCGCAGAACAGCGCCAGCGCGCAAAACAGCAACTCCAGGCCCATCACGTTTTCCAGCCCGGGAAAGGGTGCGGTCTCGAAAGCCAGCGCCGAATGCGCCGGCGCGCCGCGCTCGTAGAGTACCGGCACCGGCCCGCCCACCGTCAGCGCCCCATACTGCGCCGCGTTCACATTGGTGCTGCGCCGGTGGCTGCCGTCGCCGCCGCCGTACTCGTAGCCGACTTCATAACTGGTGCTGGTGCCGCCGGACGAAAGCCGGCTCGACATCGCGTGCTCGTGGGTCGCCAGGTCCGTCACCACCCCCTGCACCGCCACCCCGCCGGCCTGCAGCGCCGCCAGCGAGCGCGCCGCCAGCCAGCCCGACACCGGCAGCCAGGTGAACAGCGCCAGCAGCACAACCAGCGCCGCATTCATCCCGCGCTCGTACGCCGAATAGGCGCAGCGCCGTGGCGGCGCCTGCGCCAGTTCGGGGGGAAGGGACCACGGGGGCGCGTCGGGCATATTCTTCTTGTCCTTGTTGGGGCCGTGAGCAAGCGAAGCGGCGGGGCCTGCCCCTACCTTAGAGGCAATCGCGCAGCCTGTGGAAATTATTTTTCCCCGCTTGCCCGCAGGCTGGTGTGCGGCGGCGCCGCGGCCGGGCGATTCGCCGGAGGCAAGGCGCCCGCGCCCGGGTGTAGGAGCCCGCCTACATTTTTCCTGGCCCGTTCGGGATAAATTCGAGCGACTCCTGATCCAGCGGGATGCTCTGGAACCGCAGCTTGCGCCGGCGCTCATGGTGGTCCGCGCCGGCAGCAATTGCACCGGCCGGCTTGTGCCGCATAGGCGCGAGCTTGCCGTACAATATTCCAGCGCTTCACCCCAGGGGGAAACAACGCAATGCCGGCCACGCCCGATCCCAAGCTCTACCAGCTGATGGCCGAGCGGATGCAGGACTATGCGATTTTCCTGCTCGACACGGAAGGCCGGGTGATGAGCTGGAATGCCGGCGCCGCGCACATCAAGCAATACAGTGCCGAAGAAATCATCGGCCGCCACTTCAGCCAGTTCTACACCGTTGCCGACATCGCCCGCGGCTGGCCCGCCGAGGAACTGCGGCGCGCCATGACCGAAGGCCGCGTCGAGGACGAAGGCTGGCGTATCCGCAAAGACGGCTCGCGCTTCTGGGCCAACGTCGTCATCACCGCCCTGCGCGACGAAGAAGGGGTGCTGCACGGCTACTCGAAAATCACCCGCGACCTGTCGCTGCGCAAGGCCGAGGAAGAAAAGCTGCGCCTGAGCGAAGAGCGCTTTCGCCTGCTGGTCGACGGCGTGCAGGACTACGCCATCTACCTGCTCAATCCCGAAGGCATCGTCACCAGCTGGAACATGGGCGCGCGGCGCATCAAGGGCTACGAGCGCGGCGAAATCATCGGCCAGCACTTTTCGCGCTTTTATTCCGCCGACGACATCGCCGCCGGCAAGCCCTGGGCCGAGCTGGCGATGGCGCGCCAGCATGGCCGCGCCGAGGACGAAGGTTGGCGCGTGCGCAAGGACGGCTCGCGCTTCTGGGCGCGGGTGGTGGTCACCGCCCTCTACGACGACGACGGCGTAGCGCAGGGCTTCGCCAAGGTGACCCAGGACCTGACCCAGCGCCGCCATTCCGAGGCGCTGGAAGACAGCGCCGGCCGCATCACCGACTTCATCGCCGTGCTGGCCCACGAGCTGCGCAACCCGCTGGCGCCGATCCGCAACGCCGTCCACCTGCTCAAGCTCTCGCCCTCGGCCAGCCCGGCGCAGGAAAACATCTGGCGCATCATCGACCGCCAGAGCAACCAGCTCTCGCACATCGTCGACGACCTGCTCGACATCAGCCGCGTCACCCGCGGCACCCTGTCGATCGAAAAAAAGCCGATGGAAATTTCTTCCCTGGTGCAGCGCGCCCTGGAAGCCGCGCGCCCCGGCATCGACGCCGCGCGCCACACCCTCGCCGTCGATGTGCCGCCGCAGCGCCTGGTAGTCGAAGGCGACGAAGTGCGCCTGACCCAGGCGCTGACCAACATCCTCAACAACGCCGTCCGCTATACCGACCCCGGCGGCAAGATCTTCCTCCAGGTCACCCAATCGCTCACCGAGCGCGGCGCCCGGGCATGCATCTCGGTGGCCGACAACGGCCGCGGCATCGCGCCGGAATTCCTCGGCGCCATCTTCGGCATGTTCGTCCAGGGCCGCGACCCGCTGAACCGCCCCGCCGCCGGCCTCGGCGTCGGCCTGGCGCTGGCGCGCTCCATCGTCGAGTTGCACCACGGCACCATCGAAGCCACCAGCAGCGGCGAAGGCCAGGGCGCCGAATTCGTCCTGCGCCTGCCGCTCAAAGAGGTGATCGCCGAAAACGACGCGGCCTTGCCGGCGCCGCCCGAGGCGGACCAGCCGCCGCCGCGCCGCGTGCTGGTGGTCGACGACAACACGGACGCCGCCACCGCGCTGGCGGCGCTGCTGCAAAAGCAAGGCCATAGCGTGGTCGCGGTGCATGACGGCACCCAGGCGATCGAGGCCGCCGAAGGGTTTCGCCCGGAAATCGTCCTGCTCGACATCGGCATGCCGGGGATGAACGGCCTGGAAGTGGCGCGCCGCCTGCGTGCGCACGAACCCAGCCCGCGGCCACTGATCGTCGCCGTCACCGGCTGGGGCCAGTCCGAAGACCGCATCCGCGCACACCAGGCCGGCTTCGACTTGCACATGGTCAAGCCGGTCGAAGAAACGCGCCTGCGCGAAATTTTCGCCGCGCTCGACCCGGTGGCGAAGTAAGCAGGCGCGCCGCTCCCGCCGCCGCGCCCTCCTGGCCGCCGGCCTCAGCGGTGCGACTCCCTGGCCACCGCCAGTCCCGCCAGGTGGCTGCGGTCCAGGGTCAGCTGCATATAGCCGTCGGCGCGGATCGCCTCGACGAACTTGTCCAGTTCAGCCATCTTGCGCTTCTCGCCCTTGACGGTGACGAAGGCCTGCTCGGCGACGAAAAAGTCGTCCGGCAGGGCGCGCAGGGTGCCGCCGGAGGCCGCCGCCACCATCACCGCGTCGGGCCGGTTGGCGCCATAGGCGTCGATCTCCCTGCTGCCCAGCATTTCCTTGAGCTGCGCCGGGCTGGGCTTTTTTTCCAGCATGGTCATCGGCGCGTGTTTCAATATCTCCGAGAGCACGATCTGCTGGGTCTGCCCGCGCACCGCCGCCAGTTTCACCTCCGGCTTGTCGGCGTCCATGGTCTTGTTGATCGGCGCATCGGCGCGCACCACCAGCGCATTGCCCATCAGTGCGTAGGAAGCGGAATAATCCACCAGCGCCCCGCGTTCCGGGTCGAAGGCGAGGTAGCCGACATCGGCCTTGCCGGCGTTCAGGCGCGCGATGATCTCCGCCGCGTTCGCCGCCGGGTAGATTTCGTAGGGCACGCCGAGGCGCCGCGCCAGCTCTTTGGTCAGATCGGCGATCACCCCGGTGACCTCCTTGGTCTGCGGGTTGACATGGCCCTGCACCGGGTTGGCGCCGAGAAAGGCCACGCGCAATACGCCGGTGGGCGCCACGTCCTTCGGTTCGGCGAGGGCGCCGCCGGCCAGCAGCAGGCAGGCGAGGGCGAGAAGGCGGGTCAGGCTGGGCATTTTTTGTCTCCGTTGTTTTTGCAGTTCGGGGCGCGGACAGCGGCCGGCGCAACGTTGATTATGCTTGAAGATATCGGCAATGCCGCCCGCCCGGGCCGATACATATCCGATAAGCTGTCGACAGCCAAGCGATAACCAAGCGACCACCAAGCGACCACCAAGCGACAACCCGCCCGGGACAAAATATGAATACCGCCATGCGCCGCCTGCGCCACGCCCTGCTCGTCTCCCTTGTGCTCCCCGCACTGGCGCTGGCGCAAAGCTACCCCACGCGGCCAGTCACCCTGGTGCTGCCGTTTCCGCCCGGCGGCCTGGTCGACCTGGTGGCGCGGCGCGTGTCGCAAAAAGTCTCGGACGATTTGAAGCAGCCGATCGTCATCGAGTCCAAGGCCGGCGGCGGCGGCACCATCGGCCCGGCCTACGTCAAGGGCGCGGCCGCCGACGGCTACACCCTGCTGATGGCCAACAATTCCACCCAGGCGATCAACGTCAGCCTGATGCCAAAACTGCAATACGACCCGGTGCGCGACTTCGCCCCCATCACCATGCTGGTCTCCACCTCCCACGTGCTGGTGGTGCCGCAGGCCAGTCCCGCCAAATCGGTCGGCAGCCTGATCGCGCTGGCCAAGGCCAGCCCGCAAGGCCTCACCTATGCCTCGGCGGGCATCGGCGGCGGCGGGCACCTGCTGGGCGAAATGCTCAAGACCGACGCCGGCATCGAGCTGCATCACGTGCCCTTCAAGGGCGCGGCGCCGGCGATGATCGAAGTGCTGGCCGGACGCATCGACCTGTACTTCGAGGCGGTGGCGCTGGCGGTGCCGCGCGTGAAAGAAGGCCGCATTCGCGCCCTGGCCACCAGCGCGCGCAAGCGCCTGCCACTGTTGCCCGAGGTGCCGACCATGGCCGAGGCGGGCTTTCCGAATGTGCAGGCCGACGCCTGGTTCGCCCTGTTCGCGCCCGCCGGTACGCCGCCCGCCATCGTCCGCCGCCTCAATGGCGCTTTCGGCGCGGCGCTGCGCGACCCGGAAGTGGCGCGGCCGCTGCTGGAAAACGGGCTGGAGCTGATCCCCGGCACGCCGGAAAAACTCGGCGCCACCGTCAGCGCCGACATCGCGCGCTACGGCAAGCTGATCCGCGCCATCGGCGCCACCGCCGAGTAGCCGGCAATCGCGGGCTTGCGCATCAGGAGGCCCGGTCCACCTGGCGCACGCCCTCGAGCTGGCGCAACTGGTCCATCAGCATCAGGCTGGCCGACTCGCTGGCCGGCTGCAGCAGCAATTGCACCCGGTAGCCGTCGCTGCTCGCGTCGCGCTCCACCGAGAGCTGCAGGTATTCGACCTTGGCCGCATGCACCGCCTCCTCGATCGCCGCCAGCCGGGTCTGGCTGTTGATCTGGATGTTCAGCAGGCGCCGGCGCCGGTTGCGGAACAGGCGCCGCTCCAGCGGCTTGACCGCCCCCAGGATCACCACGATGATCACCGAGGCGCCCAGCGCGGTGACCAGCAGGCCGCCGCCCACCGCCAGGCCCACCGCCGCCACCGCCCAGATGCTAGCCGCCGTGGTGAGTCCGCGGATCGCCTCGCGGCGAAAGATGATGGTGCCCGCGCCGATGAAGCCGATGCCGCTGACCACCTGCGCGGCGATCCGCGAAGGGTCGAGCACGACATTGGGCCGCCCGAGAATCTCGGCGAAGCCGTAGGAAGAAACCAGCATGAACAAGCAGGCGCCCACGCACACCAGCATGTGGGTGCGCAGGCCGGCAACCCAGTCCAGGCGCTCGCGCTCCATGCCCACCAGGCTGCCGAACAGCGCGGCCAGGGACAGGCGCAGGATCATGTCGAGGTTGCTCAGGGTCGCTGTCAGCATCGTCGGGTTTGTCTCGTTGTCTCCACGTGAGGGTAAAGTTTGCGCCTTTCAGTGCCCCCGCGCAATCCGCGGTGCCGCACGCCTGACATAATGGCGCCCTCACACCTACAAGGAACCCGCATGGCCACGCGCAAATACAACCGCAAACCCGTCGACGTCCGCGAACTCGGCGGCACTCTCGGCTTCCTGCTGTCCGCCTTCGCCGACGAAATCAAGCGCAGCGGCATGCCGGCCGACCCGGTCGCGCTGTTCCACAACCTGGTGCATGCCTCGCTGGAAAACATGCAGACCGGCCAGCGCCCGCCGGCCTTCGAAGACCGCGAGCTGCACCTGGGCCTGGTCGACGGCATCCATGGCTACATGCATGCGCGCGGCGACCATGTGCACGGCCACGCGCCGGAGGCGCCGGCCGAATAAAAAGTTGCAGTGACCGCGCGCGTATGCGCGCCGCCTCAAGCGGCGCGCCGTCCCGCCGCCATCTGTTTGGCGATGAAGGCCTTGACCATCTGCTGCGCCCGCGTGGTCTGCGGCCCGGGCTCGGCGGTCCATTCGTGCACGCTGCCTTCGAACTCGGTGAACGACACATCGGCCCCTGCAGTCTTCAGGGCGGCGACGAATTTCTCCTGCAGGCGCGGCAGCATGTTGTCGTCCAGCAGGCCTTGCATGATGAGTATCGGCACCATGCCCACCTTCTCGCGGCGCTCCAGGATTTCCTGCGGGTTGCTTTCGTGGATCGCCTCCCACGGTACGAAGTAAGCCTTGTTGTTGTTCATCATGCGCTCGCGCTTCTTGTCTTCGGCGTTCTGGTAGCGCCCCCAGGTATTGCTGATCGGCGAGCGCGCGGCCATGTAGGCGACGTGGGCGTTGACGTTCGGCGCGCTGCTTAAGGGAATCGCGTTGTAGCGCGCATCGTCCGGGCGCAGCACCAAGAGCTCGGCCACATGGCCGCCGCTGGAGCTGCCATAGAGGCCCAGCGTGGTGGGGTCGCCGTTCCATCCGGCGGCGCGGGTCTTCACCCAGCGCACGCCGTAGTTGGCGTCCTGCACGCTGGCGGGGTAAGGCGCCTGCGAGGCCAGGGTCAGGTCGATGGCCACCACCAGCACGCCGCTGGCGGCGACGGCGCGGTTCATCGGCTGCTCGGCGGTGCGGTCCTTCGCGTTCCACGCGCCGCCGTGCAAATCGACCATCACCGGGAACGGGCCCGCGCCCTGCGGCTGGTAGACCCGCGCCATCAGCGCACGGCCTTGCGGGTTGCGGCGGTATTCGACTTCGAACACCTTGAGCTCGAATTGCGCGTTCGGGCTGTAGGCGATTTTCGCAGGCGCGGCAGGGCCGGTATGCGCGCAGCCCGCAAGCCCGGCGGCACCGAGCACGGCAGTGGTTTTGAGAAAGTGGCGGCGTGGCGCCGAGGGCTGGTTCATCTTCGTCTCCGTGTTCTTATGGCCGCGGGGTCCGCTGCAAATTAAAAAGCCGCGCCATTATGGCGCGGCTTTGGTTTTTGCGTCAGGCGCTTACTTGGCTGCGTTCGGAAACACCGGCAGCTTGTTCAGGTCGCGCGAATCGTGCTGCAGGATCAGCTTGGCCTTGATGGTCTTGGTGAGCTTTTTCACCCGCTCGATCGAGGCGATGGTGTTGGCACGGTTGTCGTTGAAGCCGGGCACGCCGTCGCTTTCGTAGTTTTCGTGAAAGTGCGCCAGGTCGCCGGAAAGGATCACCGGGCCCATGTGGGCCAGCTTGACCAGCAGGCTGTGATGGCCGGGGGTGTGGCCGGGGGTGTTGAGCATGATCACGCTGCCGTCGCCGAACACGTCCTTGTCGCCGACCACCGGCTCGACCTTGCCGCCGCCGCTGGTCCAGTTGGTGAACAGCGCCACGTTGACGCCCCCCGGCGGCTTGGCCGCGGTGATGCCGTCCCAGTCGCCCTTGCCGATCAGCAGGGTGGCGCCGGGGAAGGAAGCCACCTCGCCGGTATGGTCGCCGTGATAGTGGCTGATCCCTACGTATTTGATATTTTCCGGCTTCAGGTTCAGTTGCGCCAGCTGGTCCGGCAGGGAAGTCTTCGGCGCCACGTTGGGTGCGGTCATCGGCTGGCCGGTGTCCCACATCATGTATTCGTCGCCGTGCTTGATCAGGTAGCAGCTATAGGTGAAGGTGGTCTTCAGGCCCGGGAAGGCCCAGGTATCGGAAAAACGCAGGTTCACCTCGATCGGCGGCGGGCTGGTGCCGCAGTCGGCCATGCGCGTGAGCGTCACTTCCGGCGCGCCTTGCGCCAGCGCAGCCGGGCTGGTAGCGCCGATCAAGGCGGCGGCGCAAGCGCCGAGCGCCGACAAACTCAAAATTCTTTTCATTGAATCAATTCCCTTCAGGAGTTGGATTGTTTTGCCGCGACTTCCCTGCATCCTACGAACAAGCCGGGGTTTCGGTTGCGGCGCCCCACGCGTTTGCGGCGCAGCCCGAAGGGCCCTGTTTTTGCCGCCCGGTACTTTAGTCCCGGACGGACCCAAGCGTCAACCGCGTGAAAACCCGCACCGGCCCCGCGGATTAAATTCCGCTAAGATTGCCCGCCGGGCCGCTGCCCCGGCACAAATAAAAACCAGAAGGAGACAAGCATGATGAAAATGATCCGCGCGCTGCTGGGCGCCGCCGCGCTGCTGGCCGCATTCGCGCCGGCCATCGCCACGGCACAGGAAAAGGATGGCAAGGTCTACGAACTGCGCACCTACACCACCCTGCCGGGCCGGCTGCCGGCGCTGCACCGGCGCTTTGCCGATCACACCATCCGCCTGTTCGCCCGCCACGGCATCAAGAGCGTGGCCTACTGGACCCCCACCGACGAGGCGCACCAGGACAACACGCTGATCTACATCCTGCAGCACGAAAGCCGCGAAGCCGCCGACCGCAACTGGAAGGCGTTCCAGGCCGACCCGGAGTGGGTCAAGGCGCGCGAGGCCAGCGAAGCCGACGGCAAGATCCTCGCCAAGCCGCCCGAGCGCGTATTCATGCGCCTGACCGGCTATTCGCCGCTGCAATAGGCGAATCAATCTCCGGGCCGGCCCGAAACAGCCGGTCCGCCTGCAGGGGGCCGCCTTCGCCGGCGCCGCGCGCCTGCTATTGCCGCGTCGCCGCGCGTGTTACATTGCCCCAGGGAAGCGCTGCCTTCGTTGCCGCGCCCCTACGGGAGCCGAGATGCAAAAAAACAAGATCGCACTCAATATCGCACTGTCCCTCGCCTGTCTGCTTGGCGCCGGCGCCGCATCGGCGCAGGATGCGCCGAAGAGCGCGCCGCCCGCCGCCCCCGCCGACCTGCCCGAGTGGGCCTACCCGCGCCTGCCGCCGCCGGTGGTGTGGGACGCCGTGGTGCCAAAGCAGATGCCCGGCAGTACCCGCCACTACACCCAGGCGCAGATCGAGGACGACTTCGCTCCGCCCGACTGGTACCCGGAAGATCATCCGCCTATGCCCGAGGTGGTGGCCCACGGCCGCCCGCCGGCGGTCAAGGCCTGCATGAAATGCCACCTGGCCTCGGGCGACGGCCATCCCGAGTCTTCCAGCATCGCCGGCCTGCCGCTTAACTATTTCGTGCGCCAGCTGGGCGCCTTCAAGACCGGCGCGCGCGGCAACCCGCGCGCCGTCTCGATGATCCCGATCGCCCGCGCCGTCACCGACGAAGAGGCGCTGGCCGCCGCCAATTATTTCGCCTCGCTCAAGCCCACCGTCTGGTTCACCGTGGTCGAATCCGCCACTGTGCCGAAAACCTTCGTCGGCCAGGGCGCGATGCGCTTCGCATCACCCGGCAATGAAACCGAGCCGATCGGCAACCGCATCATCGAGTTGCCGCGTGACCCGGCGCGCGCCGAGAGCCGCGACCCGCACTCCGGCTTCATCGCCCATGTGCCGCCGGGCAGCGTCGAAAAAGGCAAGGTGCTGGTGATCACCGGCGGCGGCGGGCGCACGCTGGCCTGCGCCACCTGCCACGGCAGCAACCTGAAGGGCGACAAGGAAGTGCCGAGCATCGTCGGCCGCGCTCCGCAATACGTGTTCCGCCAACTCAACGACATCAAGGCGGGCCGCCGCAAGGGCGGCGAAGTCGAGGCGATGCAGCCGGTGGTGGCCAACATCGGCGCCGAAGACATGATCGCGATTGCCGCCTACCTGGCCAGCCGCGAACAGTAGCCCGGCGCGGACCGGGTTTCCCGCATCGCGTCGCAACGGCAACTAGGGGTACACTGCATTTATCGGGAGAAATGTACCGCCTCCCGGAAGAGTCGGTTTTTTCGCGAAATCTGCCTCCAAGACTTTCCATCCGGTGGTGAGAGGCGGAAGATGCGTCCGGGCAACCGAGTACCCAGGATTCCGCGCCGCGCCGCCGAGATGGTGCCTGCCGGCTGGCGCGCGGTGAAAAGCCGGGCGACGCCCCACCTGCGCGCGCGCATCGCCTTCGGCCTGGGCGTACTCATCCTGCTGTTCGTCGGTGTCATCTCCTATCGCGGCGTGCTGCTGGCGCGGGAAAGCGAAAACCGCGTAAGCCACACGCAGGAGGTGCTCGACGATCTGCGCGCGCTGTCGTTGGCGATTGTCACCATCGAGGCATCCAGCCGCGGCTTCGTATTGACCGGCGGCGACCCCTTCCTCGCCTCCTACGGCCCTGCAATTGCGTCCGTCGGAATGCACCAGGCGTCACTGCGCATCCTGGTGCAGGACAACCCCGGACAGCTGCGCCGGCTACAGTTGGTGGAGGCCCTGACCGCACAAAAAATCGCGCGCAGCCAGGGGGTGATTGCCCTGCGCCGCAGCGGCGGCTTCAATGCGGCGCTGGCGGCGATTGAAACCGGCATCGGTACCCGCATCTCCAGCGATTTTCAGGCGCTGATCATGCAGATGCAGGGGGTGGAGCGGGGCCTGCTGGTGCAGCGCAGTGCCGACGTCGCCCGGCGCCTGTGGCAAAGCAAGGCGATCGCGCTTCTCGGCGTGAGCCTGGCCCTGCTGATCATCGCCGCGGCGGCCTGGAGCGTACGCTACAGCGGCAACCGGCGCGTGACGGCGGAAGGCGCGCAGCGCGAAAGCGAGCGTCGCTTCAGCGAGATGCTCAAGCATGTGCAACTGGCCGCCGTGATGCTCGACGACAAGGCCCGCATCACCTACTGCAACGAGCACCTGCTGCGCCTGACCGGCTGGACCGCCGAAGAAATCGTCGGGCGTGACTGGCTGGAACTGTTCATCCCGGCTTCGCGCGGCAACCGCCAGGACGCCTTCGCCCGGCTGCTGGCCAATCTGCCGGAAGCCTGGCACGGCGACCACGAGATTCTCACCCGCAGCGGCAAGCGCCGGCTGATGCGCTGGAACAATTCGCTGCTGCGCGCGGCCGGCGGCGCGGTGATCGGCACGGCCAGCATCGGCGAGGACATCACCGACAGCAAGATCGCGCAGGACCGCATCGTGCACCTGAACCGGGTCTACGCCACTCTCGGGCGCATCAACGCCCTGATCGTGCGGGTGCGCGACCGCGACGAATTGTTCCGCGAGTCTTGCCAGATCGCCATCGACGCCGGCGGCTTTCTCGCCGCCATGATCAGCGTGGTCGGGCCGCCGTCGTCGAAAATCCTGCCGGTCGCTTCCGCCGGCCGCGACGAAGCCCTGGTGGCCGCCATCAAGCGCTTGCTGTCTTCGGCCGACGAGGCGCCCACCACGATGGTGGCGCATGCCATCGGCGGCAAGGTAGCGCTGGTTTCCAATGACTCGCAAAACGACCCCCGCGTGCTGATCGGCAAACAATATGCCGAGGCCGGCGTGCATTCGATCGCCGTGCTGCCGCTGATCGTCGCCGGCGAAGCCAAGGGCGCGCTCGCCCTGTATGCGTCCGAAAAGGATTTCTTCCACCAGGAAGAGATGAATCTCCTGGCCGAG
>DATAZV010000053.1:0-9585 GCA_036271855.1 Burkholderiales bacterium | reverse complement strand
CAGGCTGCCCCCCTCGACCACCAGCAACTGGGTGATGCTGTGCTGGTCCATCAGGTGCACTGCCTTGATGGCCAGCGCCTGCGGGGTGATGGTGCGCGGATTGGCGCTCATCACGCCAGCCAGGGGCGCCTCCATATGGGTGCCGCGCTCCAGCGCGCGCCGCAGGTCGCCATCGGTGAAGACGCCGCACAGGCGGCCATTGTCGAGAATGGCGGTCATGCCCATGCGCTTGGCGGTCACCTCGCGCAGCGCCTGCGCCAGGGTCGCCGACAAGGGCACTACGGGAATCGCCGCGCCGCTGCGCATCACGTCGGCCACCCGCAGCAGGGATTGCCGCCCAAGGGTGCCCCCCGGGTGGGAGCGGGCGAAATCGGCCGGGCCGAAACCGCGCGCGTCCAGCAAGGCGACGGCCAGGGCGTCGCCCATCGCCAGCTGGGCGGTGGTGCTGGCCGTCGGCGCCAGGCCCATCGGGCAGGCTTCGCGCTCGACATGGATGTTCAGATGCACGTCGGCCAGGCGGGCCAGGGTGGAATCGGGGTTGCCGGTCAGGGCCACCAGCTTGGCGCCCATGCGCTTGACCGCCGGCACGATGGCCAGGAGTTCGCCGGTTTCGCCGGAATTCGAAAATGCCACCAGGATGTCGTCGGCGGTGATCATGCCGAGGTCGCCATGGCTGGCCTCGGCCGGGTGGACAAAAAACGCCGCCGTACCGGTGGAAGCGAAGGTGGCCGCCGTCTTGCGCGCGATATGCCCGGATTTGCCCATTCCCGACACCACCACCCGGCCGGTGCTGGCCAGCAACAATTCCACCGCGCGGGCAAACGAGGCGTCGATCCGCTCGATCAGCCCGGTGATGGCCTCGGCTTCGGTGCGCAGCACTTCACGGGCCAGCGCCAGGGGACCCACTTCAGACCCTCGCGCAGGGGTCTGCCCGCCGCTGTTGTCCGGACAGTTTTGCGGCGTTGCGGCTTGAGGATTTTGCGATGCAGCAGCTATCATGCCACCGAGTATAACAAACCATAACGCCTTCTGACCTCATATTGGCATCAGTTTTGCAGTCAACCATTGTGAACCACCTCAGTGCATCTCTCAGTGCATCTCATGGTGCCCCCCATGCTGTCGACCCTTGAGATCGTCCTGGTCTTCCTGGCGGCCGCCGTCGGGGTGGTCGCACTGGCGCGCAAGCTGCATTTGCCGCCTATCCTCGGCTATCTGGCGGCCGGCATCCTGATCGGCCCCCACGCCCTGGGTGTGCCCGACACCCCCGGCACCCGTTACCTGGGTGAATTCGGCGTTGTCTTCCTGATGTTTTCCATCGGCCTGGAATTCAACCTCGGCAAGCTGCTGGCCATGCGCAGCACCGTCTTCGGACTCGGCCTGGCACAGGTCGGGCTGATCACCCTGGTCGGCCTGGGCGGCGCGGTCGCGGTCGGCCTGGGCTGGAAGGCCGGCCTCGCCCTGGGCGGCGCCCTGGCGATGTCCTCTACCGCCATCGTGGTGAAACTGCTGGCCGAGCGCCTGGAACTGGAGTCCGAGCACGGCCGCGACGTGATTGCCGTCCTGCTGTTCCAGGATCTGGCGGTGGTGCCCTTCCTGATCGTCATCCCGGCCCTGGCGGAGGGTTCGACCGACCTGGCCCGCACCCTGGGCCTGGCCTTGCTCAAGGCGGTGGTGGTGCTGGCCATCCTGCTGTTTGCCGGCAAAAAGCTGATGCACCTGTGGCTGACGATGGTGGCGCAGCGCCGCTCCACCGAACTGTTCGTACTCAACCTGCTGTTCATCACCCTGGGTCTTGCCTACGTCACAGAGCATGCAGGCTTGTCCCTCGCGTTGGGCGCCTTCGTCGCCGGCATGCTGATCTCGGAAACCGAATACCGCCACCAGGTGGAAGAAGACATCAAGCCCTTTCGCGACGTGCTGCTCGGGCTGTTTTTCGTCACCATCGGCATGCTGCTCGACCCGCGGGTGCTGGTGCACCAGTTTCCCCTGGTGCTGCTGCTGACCGTGGTGCCGGTGGTGGTCAAGTTCGGCATCGTCGCCGCCTTGGGCCGCGCCTTTCGCAGGCCCCTGGGAACGGCGATCCGCACCAGCCTGGCGCTGGCGCAGGCGGGCGAATTCGGCTTCGTGCTGCTGGCCCAGGCCGGCGGCCTGAACCTGGTCGACGACCAGCTGATGAGCGCCATCCTCGCCGCCATGTTGTTGTCGATGCTGGCGGCGCCCTTCCTGATCGCTTTCAGCGAGCGCATCGCCAACCGCTTTGCCCGCGACGACTGGATGCTCAAGTCGCTGCAGCTCACCGAAATCGCCACCCGCACGCTGAAAAATACGCACCATGTGCTGATCTGCGGCTACGGCCGCAATGGTCAGTCGCTGGCCAAGCTGCTCAAGGCGCAGGGCGTCGAATACATGGCCCTGGACCTCGATCCCGACCGTATCCGCGAAGCCGCCGCCGCCGGCGACTCGGTGGTCTATGCCGACGCCGCGCGGCGCGAGTCGCTCGCCGCTGCCGGCCTGATGCGCGCCCAGGCGGTGGTCATCACCTACGGCGACACCGCTTCGGCGCTGCGCATCCTGCATCATGTGCAGGAGGCCCGCCCCGGCCTGCCGGTGATCGTGCGCGTCACCGACGAGGCCGACATGGACCGCCTGCAGGCCGCCGGCGCCGCCGAGGTGGTGCCGGAGGCGCTCGAATCGAGCCTGATGCTGGCCTCGCACGCGCTGCTGCTGTGCGGCGTGCCGCTGAACCGGGTCTTGCAGCAGGTGCGCTCGGTGCGCGAGTCGCGCTACGGCATCCTGCGCGGCTTTTTTCACGGCACCTCCGACGCCCAGGAAGACCTGACCGAGCGCAACCACCTGCGCCTGCATTCCGTACCCCTCACCGAAGGCGCTGCCGGCATCGGCAAGACCCTGGGCGAAATCGGCCTCGAAGCCCTGGGGGTGGAACTACTGGCGTTCCGCCGCAAGGGGGTGGCCGGCGTGGTGGTGGAGCCGGCGCAGGTGCTGCAGGTGGGCGATGTGCTGGTGCTCAAGGGGACGCCCGAGACGATTTCGCGCGCCGAGGCGCGGCTGCTGGGCGGATGAACCCGCCATGGGCGGCAGGTATGATGCGCCACCGATGATCACCACCCTGTCAATCCGCAAACGCAAGCTCGCGCTGGTGATGGCGCTGGCCCTGCTGCTGCTGCTGGAGGCGGTGCCGGAGTCGGCCTGGCTGGCGCGGGCGCTGTTTTGCGCCCATCTGGTCGCGGTGATGTTATGGCAGCCGGTTGCAGGCTGGAGTCAGTCGCTGCGCCGGCGCGACCTCCTGTTGCTGGCCGCCATCGTCCTGCTGGCCGCGGCGCTGGTCGATCCCTGGCTCAAGCTGGTGTGGATTGCGCTGCTTGCCGGGCTGATCGCCGGGCTGGCCTCCGCGTTCGCGCCGCGCCCGGAGCGCCTGTTCTACCTGGCCGCGCTGGGCAACCTGATCGTCATGCTGTTTACCCTGGTGGTGCCCGAGCTGCTGGCGCCGGCGGCGCGCATCGGCGCCCTGGGCGGTACCGCCCATGTCTGGATCGAAATATTGCTTGGCCTGACGCTGGTGGTGATGGTGGCTTTTGCCTGGCGCGCCGGACCGGAGGCGGCGGAGCGCGCGGCCCCCGGCGGACGCGCCTACGACCTGCTTTATGCCGCCTGGGTGGTGGTGCTGCTTTTGTTGGTGGTGTTTTTCGGCCTGGCCCTCCTGACCCTGTCGCATCGCTCCTATCTTGCCAGCATGGGCGCCACCCTGATGGTGGTGGCCGGCCTGCTGCTGGCCTTCAACTGGATCTGGTCGCGCTTCGGTGGCCATGGCCAGGACGGCGGCGGTACGCTGTCGATCCTGGTGTCGCGCTACCTGCTGTCCTTCGGCCTGCCCTACGAAAGCTGGCTCGACCGCCTGGCCCAGCTGTCGCGCGATGAAACCGACCCGGCCCGGTTCTTCGGTGAAGCGATGCACGCCCTCGGGCGCCTGGCGATCGTCGCTGGCGCGCGCTGGAACGGACCGGGTTTCGCCGGCGAATTCGGCGAGGTCGGCGGCCGCCACATGGTGGTGATCGACACCGCCACCCAGGCCGCTTCCACCGCCCGTATCGAAGTGGCGATCTACACCCGCGAGTTGCTGTCGCCGGCCTTCGTCTGGCATTTCAAGCTGCTGATCCAGATCGCCGCCGAGTTCTACGGCGCCAAGGCGCGCGAGGCGCGCCTGCGCAGCCAGCAATACCTGCGCGCGGTGCACGAGACCGGCGCGCGCCTGACCCACGATGTGAAAAACCTGCTGCAATCACTCAACGGTATCTTGGGCGCCGCCGCCGAGGTGAAGGACGACGCCCAGGTGCGCCAGCTGGTGCAGCGCCAGCTGCCGGTGATCACCCAGCGTCTGGCGCAGACGCTCGACAAGCTGCAGCAGCCTTCCACCGACAGCCAGCGCCTGCTGCGCCTGACTGCCTGGTGGAATGTGCTGCGCCGGCTCTATGAGCGCGAGCCGGTGTTGTTCGAGGAAGCCCATATCGAGACCGACCTGCCGATCGCGCAAAGCCTGTTCGACAGCGTGGCCGACAATTTTCTGCAAAACGCCCTGCAAAAGCGCGCCGCCGGCCCTGAGATCGAGATTCGCGTCCGGCTGGCATGCCGGGACGGGCGCATCGAGTTTTCCGTCACCGATAGCGGAGCCGAGATGGAAGCGGAAGCCGCCGGGCGCCTGTTCGACTGGCCGCTGCCGTCGAAAAGCGGCTTGGGCATTGGCCTGTACCAGGCAGCGCGCCAGGCCGACGCCCTGGGCTACCGCCTGCGCCTGGCGGAAAACCGCCCGGGCTGCGTGCGCTTCGCGCTGGTCAACGCGGACTAGGGGCTTTGGAGACGGCGCCGCTTCAGTGCTCGCCGCGCTCCAGCGCCGCCATCCGGCTGTACAGCGTGGTGCGGTTGATGCCCAGCAGGCGCGCCGCCTGGCTGACGTTGCCGCCGGCCAGTTTCATCGCCGCCGAGATATAGGCGCGCTCCCAGCCCTCCAGCTTGTCGTCCAGATTGAAGGCGCCGCGGCGCGACAGCTCGCGCAGCGCCGCTTCGTCCAGGCTGTCGCCTTCCTGCGAGCTGGCCGACAGCAAAACCGCGCCGGAGTCGAGTTCGGACTCGAGGTCGCGCGCGGCAATTTCACGCCCCGGGAATTTGGTCACCAGGCGGATCACCACGTTGCGCAGTTCGCGCACGTTGCCGGGGAATGGGTAGTCCAGCCAGAGGCGCTCGGCGGTGGAGGAGAGGATGAAATGGGGCGCGCCGGCGGCCGCGGCATAGAGCGCGCGGAAATGGGTCAGCAGGGCGAACTTGTCCTCGCCCAGTTCGCGCAAGGGAGGCACGCGAATCGAAAACACCGACAGCCGGTGGTACAGGTCGGCGCGAAAGCCGCCGCTTTTCGATTCATTGCGCAGGTCGCGGTTGGTGGCGGCGAAAATGCGCGCCTGCGATTTGCGCGAAGCGGTCTCGCCGACACGGTTGTATTCGCCGTTTTCCAGCACCCGCAGCAGCTTGGCCTGCAGGGCCAGCGGCAGTTCGCCGATCTCGTCCAGGAACAGGGTGCCGTCCTGGGCATCCTCGAAATAGCCTGCCTTCGCGGTCTGCGCCCCGGTGAAGGCGCCGCGGGCGTAGCCGAACAGGGTCGGCTCCACCAGCGAGGGCGCGATTGCCGCGCAGTTGAGTGCCAGGTAGGGTTTGCCGCGGCGCGGCCCCAGGGCATGCAGGCAGGAGGCCACCACTTCCTTGCCGCTGCCCGATTCGCCCTCGATCAGCACCGGGAAGGGCGAGCCGGCATACAGGCTGATCTGGGTCTTCAGTCCCAGCATGGGCTCGGAAGTGCCGACCAGCGCGTCCAGCGGGCTGTCGGCGGGCGCCGGTACCGCCGCGGCCTCGACTTCGGCGGCGTTGGCCTTCAGGGCGTCGAGCAGGATCTGCTTCAGGTGCGAAGGCTGCGCCGGCTTGGGCACGAATTCGGTGGCGCCCAGCGAGCGCGCGTGGCGAGCGGCGGCCACTTCCGACTGACCCGACAGCACGATGATCTTCATGTCCGGCGCGTGCGACAGCAGCGCCGAAATCAGCTTGTAGCCTTCATCCGGCTCGTGCGGGCTGGGCGGCAGGCCCAGGTCGATCAGGGCCAGCGGCGGGGTCTCGGGCAGGCTGCGCACCAGGTCGACCGCGGTTTCCCGCGACACGGCGGAATGGACCCGGAACTCCTGGCCCAGGATGACCGACAGGGTATCGACGATCAGCGGATCGTCGTCGACCAGGATCAGGGAAGGCAGCGCACTAGTCGTTGCGTTCAGCATGGGGGCGGTATTCGGGCCTTTTTGTAGGATTCAGGCGCATTGTCGCCTTTTTGTGGCGCGATGCGCGCGCCGGGCGGTTTTGTCTGTTCCATTCCCGCAACACCCGGGCAACATTTCAGCAACAATTCCAAGCCGGGCAACTGCTAAAATGCCGCGGGCCAATGCTTATGTCCGACTCTTCCACGCCCGCCGAGCAGCCCTTCGTGGCCATGCAAGGCGTTTCCTTCGCTTATCCCACGTTGACCGGCGCTCCCGGCCGGCAGATATTGAGCGGGGTGGACCTGAACGTTAAGCGCGGGCAACTGGTCGCCCTGATGGGCGGCTCCGGCTCGGGCAAGACCACCATCCTGCGCCTGCTCGGCGGCCAAGTGGCGCCGCAGGCCGGCCGCGTCACCATCGACGGGCAGAACGTGCATGCGCTGAAGCAGCGCGAACTGTTCGCCCTGCGCCGGCGCATGGGCATGCTGTTCCAGTTCGGCGCCCTGTTCACCGACATGAGCGTATTCGACAACGTCGCCTTTCCGCTGCAAGAGCACACCGACCTGCCGCAGCCGGCGATCCGCGACCTGGTGCTGATGAAGCTCAACGCCGTCGGCCTGCGCGGCGCGCATGCCCTGATGCCCTCGGAGATCTCCGGCGGCATGGCGCGCCGCGTTGCCCTGGCGCGCGCCATCGCGCTCGACCCGCAACTGATCATGTACGACGAGCCCTTCGCCGGGCTGGACCCGATTTCGCTCTCGATTACTGCCAACCTGATCCGCAGCCTGGGCGCCGCGCTTAACGCCGCTTCGATCATCGTCACCCACGATGTCGCCGAATCCCTGCAGATCGTCGATTACGTCTATTTCCTGGCCGAGGGCAAGATCGTGGCCCAGGGCACGCCGGATGAAATCCGCGCGTCCACCATGCCTTACGTGCAGCAGTTCGTCGCCGGGGCGCCTGACGGCCCGGTGCGCTTTCACTACCCGGCGCCGGAGTACGCCGCCGATCTGGGGCTGGCGAAATGAAAAAGTTCGCCGAGGGCATCGGTCACGGGGTGATCGACTCGATTGCCAAGCTGGGCTATTTCGCGCGCCTGTTCGTGCTCACCCTGCGCCAGTCCGGCACCGCCTTCGCCCGCTTGCGCCTGACCATTGCGCAAATTCACTTCATCGGCAATTATTCGCTGATCATCATTGTGGTTTCCGGGCTGTTCGTCGGATTCGTGCTGGGCTTGCAGGGATATAACACCCTGCAGCGCTATGGTTCGGAGCAGGCGCTGGGCCTGTTGGTGGCCTTGTCGCTGGTACGGGAACTGGGGCCGGTGGTCACGGCGCTGTTGTTCGCCGGGCGTGCCGGCACCTCGATCACCGCCGAAATCGGGCTAATGAAGGCCGGCGAGCAATTGACGGCGATGGAAATGATGGCGGTCTCGCCGGTGGCGCGGGTGCTGGCGCCGCGATTCTGGGCCGGGGTGGTGTCGATGCCCCTGCTGGCGGCAATGTTTTCGGCGGTGGGCATTTTCGGCGGCTATGTGGTCGGGGTGGTGATGATCGGGGTCGACGAAGGCGCGTTCTGGAGCCAGATGCAAAACGGTATGGACTGGATGGACGACGTGGGCAACGGGGTGATCAAGAGCATCGTGTTCGGCATTGCCGTGACCTTCATCTCCGTGTTCGAAGGCTATGACAGCCAGCCGACGCCGGAAGGCGTATCGCGGGCGACCACCCGCACCGTGGTCAGCTCTTCGCTGGCGGTGCTGGCCCTGGATTTCATTTTGACCGCGCTGATGTTCACCAATGGGTAGAGGCATATGGACCGTAAACTGACCGATTTATGGGTAGGAATGTTCGTGATCATAGGTATGGTCGCCATCCTTCTGTTGGCGCTCAAGGCAGGCAATTTGCTCTCATTCAGTTTTTCCGAGACATATCAAGTGCTTGCCAATTTTGATAACATAGGGGGGCTGAAGGTAAAAGCACCGGTCAAGAGCGCAGGGGTAGTGGTGGGCCGGGTGACCAAAGTCAGTTTCAACGATCAGACCTACGAGGCGGTGGTGACGCTGGCGATGGACCGGCACTACAGCTTTCCCAAGGACACTTCGGCGAAGATACTGACGGCGGGGCTGCTCGGGGAGCAGTACATCGGGCTGGAGGCCGGCGGCGATAGCGACAAGCTGGCCGAGGGCGGGAAGATCAAGACCACGCAATCGGCGATCGTGCTGGAAAACCTGATCAGCCAGTTTTTGTTCAGCAAGGCGGCGGAAGGCAAGAGCGACAGCAAGGCGCAGGACAGCGGCGCAACGCCTCCGGGCATTACTGCGCCGCCTGGTATTTCGGCGCCCCCCGGCATCAATGCGCCGGCGGGTGGTAGTCAGGGCGGAGTGAAAAGTGAAAACAACAAGGACAGCAAATGAACACGTGGGCTAGTTTCAGGCATCTGGTGGTGGCGCTGTTGTTCGCGGCCCTGGCTGGCGGATGTGCCACCAGCCACAATCCGGCCGATCCCCTGGAGGGCATGAACCGCGCCGTGTTCAGTTTCAATGACGGCTTCGACAAGGTGATCTTCAAGCCGGGCGCCAAGGCCTACAAGACGGTGGTGCCCGAGCCGGCGCGCCAATGCGTGGGCAACGTGTTTGCCAATGTCAACGACATATTCGTCTCGGTCAACAGCCTGCTGCAGGGCAAGGTGGGCGATGCGGTGTCGGACGCCTGCCGCGTGCTGGTCAACACCACCATCGGGATTGCCGGCTGTTTCGATATCGCCTCGAAGATGGGCCTGGAAAAGCACAACCGTGATTTCGGCCAGACCTTTGGCAAATGGGGCGTCACGCCCGGGGCTTACCTGGTGCTGCCGATCATCGGCCCCTCCAACTTCCGCGACGCCACCGGCTACTTTCTGACCACCTACCTGGACCCGGTCTGGAACATCAGCTATGTGCCGCTGCGCAATGAACTGGTGGTGCTGCGCGCGGTCAATACCCGCGCCGACCTGCTTTCGGCCAGCGATGTGCTGGAGGAGGCCGCGCTGGACAAGTACAGCTTCGTGCGCGATGCCTATCTGCAGCGCCGCCAGGGCATGGTGGACGACGACGACAATGCCGCCAAGCCGAAAAAGGGCGCTGCCGCCGAACCCTTGCCGCTGGCCTTCAAGGACGCGGTAGTCCCCGCCAATCCGGTGCCGGCCGAACTCTGGTTCGACCAGGCCAACCAGCGCGTCGGCGGTATCGACGCGGCTGCGGCGCAGCCGGTGAAAGCCGGCAACAGCGCCGCGCGGC
>DATAZV010000052.1:0-3438 GCA_036271855.1 Burkholderiales bacterium | reverse complement strand
CGCCATTTCGGCGTCGGCGCCGACCAGATGCTGGTGGTGGAAAAAGCGCAATCGGCCGACGCGGACTTTCGCTACCGCATCATCAACGCCGACGGCGGCGAAGTGGAGCAGTGCGGCAACGGCGCGCGCTGCTTTGTGCGCTTCGTGCACGAGAAGGGCCTGTCGCCGAAGACGCGGATTCGCGTCGAGACCCTGGGCGGGCTGATCGAGCCGCAGCTCGAGGCCGACGGCGAGGTGACGGTGGATATGGGGGTGGCGCATTTCACCCCCACGTCCCTTCCCTTCGATCCGAAACATGCGCGCGCCACCCCGGTGCCGCATCAATACTGGCTCGACGTCGCTGCCACCAAGGTGCTGATCGACATCGTCTCGATGGGCAACCCGCACGCGGTGCAGGTGGTGGAAGACGTGGAGCAGGCGCCGGTGCTCACCCAAGGCCCGCTGATCGAGGCCCACCCCGCCTTCCCGCGCCGGGTCAACGCCGGCTATATGCAGATTGTCTCGCCCACCCATATCAAGTTGCGTGTCTATGAGCGGGGTGCCGGCGAAACCCTGGCCTGCGGCACCGGCGCCTGCGCCGCCGTAGTAACCGGCGTGCAGCGCGGCCTGCTGACGCGCGATACGCCGGTACGCGTCACCACCCACGGCGGCGACCTGCGCATCCGCTGGGCGGGTCCGGGCGCGCCGGTGAGGATGACCGGGCCGGCAGCTACCGTGTTCGAAGGCGAGATCAACGTGCCCGACGTATAAGGCCGGCCGCAAAAAACGTACAATCCCGGCAACCCGCACCGCCCTCACCGGACGTACCCGCCCATGACCCCAGACGCCGTCGCGCAATACCTGCAGCACAATCCCAAGTTCTTCGAGGACTATGCCGACATGCTGTCGGGGATTTTCGTGCCCCATCCGCACGGCGGCCGCGCCATTTCGCTGCCCGAGCGCCAGATGCTCACCCTGCGCGAAAAGGTGCGCACCCTCGAACACAGCCTGGCCGACCTGATCGAGGTGGGGCAGGACAACGACACCATCTCGGGCAAGATGCACCGCCTCACGCTCGCCCTGCTGCGCCTGCCCAAGGAGTCGCCGGAGCGCATCATCGAAACCCTCAACTACCATCTGCGCGAAGACTTTTCGATTCCCCACACCGCGTTTCGCCTGTGGGGCGTGAAGGCCGATTTCCTCGGCCTGGACGAGAGCCTGAACATCAGCGACGAGTTGCGCGCGCTCGCCGCTTCCGCCACCTCGCCACTCAAATTGCCCTACTGCGGGCCGATCAAGGGCTATGTTTCGGAGGGCGTGGAAATCGGCAAGGAAATCGGCGTCTGGTTCGGCGAGGCCGGCACCCACATCAAGTCGCTGGGCCTGATGTGGATCTACGGCGGCTCCGGCTCCGGCGGCCTGCTGGCGCTGGCAAGCGAAGACGAAAAGCGCTTTTACCCCGGCATGGGCACGATGTACCTGGAACGCCTGGCCGACCTGGTGGCCGCCGCGCTGGCCCACGTGTTCCCGGAAAAGTAGGCCAACCATTCATGGACGCGGCCCCCGGTGTCGCCACCGAACTCGCCGCCGCCTTCGGCAATTATCTCGCCGCCGAGCGCCAGTATTCGCCGCAGACGGTGACGCATTATTTGCGTGATCTGGCCGAGCTGGCGCAACTGGCCAAGGGCAAGCCGCTGCAGGAACTGTCGGCGGCGCACATTCGCTCCTTCGCCGCCCGCCTGCATCAGCGCGGGCTCTCGGGCCGCTCGATCGCGCGCTATCTTTCCTCCTGGCGCAGTTTTTACCGCTGGGGCTGCCGGGTGCGCGCCTTTCCCTCCAACCCGGCGCTGGGCATACGCGCGCCGAAAGCGCCCAAGGGTCTGCCGAAGGCGCTGTCGGTGGACCATGCAATGGCACTGCTGGACAACGCCGCGCCCAATCCCGACGACCCGATGGACGCGCGCGACCTGGCGATGTTCGAGTTGTTCTATTCCTCCGGGCTGCGCCTGTCCGAAGTGATCGGCCTCGATCTCGAGCGCCGCGCCGAATCGCGCGGCTGGCTCTCCGAGCGCGACGCCGAGGTGACGGTAATCGGCAAGGGCAACAAGACGCGCACCGTGCCGGTGGGCGCGCAGGCACTGGCGGCGCTAGCTCGCTGGCGCGAGTTGCGCGCCACCTTGCCCTGCAGCGAACCGAATGCGCTGTTTCTTTCACCGCGCGGCAAGCGCGTCACGCCCGGGCTGATCTCGACACGACTGAAGCGCTGGGCGCAACGCTCCGGGGTGCCGGCCAAGGTGCACCCGCACGTACTGCGCCATTCCTTCGCCACCCACCTGCTGCAAAGCTCGCAGGACTTGCGCGCGGTGCAGGAACTGCTGGGTCACGCGAACATCTCGACCACGCAGGTTTATACGCACCTCGACTTTCAGCAACTGGCGAAGGTGTATGACGCGGCACATCCGCGTGCCAGGCGTGGCGCCGACAAGAAAACCGAATCCGATATGCAGCCGACCGCAGTAAAGCCCGCGACCCGCAAGGCGCGCGCATGAAGTCCCGCCTCAAAACCGTTACGCTGAAGCCCGGCAAGGAAAAATCCCTGCTGCGCCACCACCCCTGGGTGTTTTCCGGTGCGATTGCCAAGGTCGAGGGCGAGCCCGCCAGCGGCGAGACAGTGCGCATCGTCGGCAGCGACGGCGCTTTTCTGGCGCAAGCGGCGTTCAGCCCGCAGTCGCAGATCCGCGCACGCGCCTGGAGCTTTAACGCCGAAGAGACCATCGACGCCGGCTTTTTTCGCCGCAAATTAAAAGCGGCGCTGGACTATCGCGCGAGCATGCGCGTCGACGCCGACGCCATGCGCCTGGTACACGGCGAGTCCGACGGCTTGCCGGGACTGGTGGTGGACCGCTATGCGGATCAATTGGTGGTGCAATTTTCCAGCGCAGGGGCAGACGCCTGGCGCGAGGCGATTGCCGATGCGCTCGTCGAGCTGACCGGCGTGCCTGATCTCTACGAGCGCTCGGATGCCGATGTGCGCACCCTAGAAGGCTTGGCCGTACGTGTCGGCCCGTTGCGCGGCAAGGCGCCTGCAGGACCGATTGTCATCCGCGAACATGCGATCAAGATCGAAGTCGACGTGCCCACTGGCCATAAGACCGGCTTTTACCTCGACCAGCGTGAAAATCGCCGGCAGGTCTTCGAAGCCGTGCGGGGCATGCGCGACGCCGAGATACTCAACTGCTTTTGCTATACCGGCGCGTTTTCCTTGGCCATGCTCAAGGGTGGTGCCAGGTCCGTGCTTTCGATCGACTCCTCTGGCCCGGCACTGCAACTGGCGCGCGCCAACGTCGCACTCAACGGCCTGGACGCGTCGCGCGCCGAGTGGCTGGAAGCCGATGTGTTCAAGGCCTTGCGCGAATTGCGCGACGCCGGCCGCAGCTTCGACGCCATCGTGCTCGACCC
>DATAZV010000051.1:0-12615 GCA_036271855.1 Burkholderiales bacterium | reverse complement strand
CCGATGAAAAACCAGCGCTGCCAGCCGGATTCGCCCGAAAGAAAGCTGAAGGCCGCGCCGCTGTTGTAGACCAGCACCAGGTTGAAAAAGCCGGAGATCACCGGCAACGATTCTCCGTAAGCGAAGTGCGAGGTGATGGCGTATTTCGACCACTGGTCGGCGACGATCAGCAGCAGTACGGTGACCAGCGCCGGAACGACACGCATCAGGCGTGAGCCCGCGGCTCGCCGGAACCGAACAGGTTGCTGACGCAACGGCCGCACAGCCCGGCGTGTTCCGGGTTGGCGCCGACGTCATGCCGATAGTGCCAGCAGCGCTCGCACTTGGTGTACTTGCTGGCAGTGGCGCTGATGCCCTCGGCATCCGCACTGTCCACGTGGGTGACCGTGGCCTGCGAGGTGATCAGCACAAAGCGCAGGTCGTTACCCAGGGACTGCAGGGCCTTGAGCTTGTCGCCGCTGGCGCGGATTTCCACTTCGGCCTGCAGGGAGGAGCCGATTTCCTTGGCGCTGCGCATGTCCTCGAGCTTTTTCAGCACCTCGGCGCGCAAGGCGCGCAGGGTGGACCACTTTTGCGCCAGCTCGGGGCCGTCTTCCGGCTGCGGGAAGGCGTAGTAGGTGTGGGTGAAAATGGTGGCGTCGCCCGGGTTGAATTCGCGCCAGGCTTCTTCCGCCGTGAAGGAGAGGATGGGCGCCATCAGGCGCAGCAGGGACTGCGTTAGGTGCCACAGCGCGTTTTGCGCCGAGCGGCGGGCGTGGCTGCCTTTGGCCGCCGTGTATAGACGGTCCTTCAGGATGTCGAGGTAAAAGCCGCCCAGGTCTTCGGAGCAGAAGATCTGGATTTTCGGCATCGCCGAATGGAATTCATACTTCTGGAAATCGGCCAGCACGCTGTGTTGCAGGTCGGCGGCCAGGCCGAGGGCGTAGCGGTCGATCTCCAGCCACTCCTTCACCGGCAGGGCGTCGGCCTTGGGATCGAAGTCGCTGGTGTTGGCGAGCATGAAGCGCAGGGTGTTGCGGATGCGCCGGTAGGCTTCGACCACGCGCTTGAGAATCTCGTCGGAGATCGACAGTTCGCCGGAGTAATCGGTGGAAGCTACCCACAGGCGCAGCACTTCGGCGCCCAGGGTGTCGCTGACTTTTTGCGGCGCCACCACGTTGCCCACCGACTTGCTCATCTTGCGGCCGTCGCCGGCGACCACGAAGCCGTGGGTCAGCAGGCTGTCGTAGGGCGCGCGGCCGTTGAGCATGCACGACACCAGCAGGGAGGAGTGGAACCAGCCGCGGTGCTGGTCGCTGCCTTCGAGGTACATGTCGGCCGGGTAGCGCAACTGCGGGCCGTGCGAGCCCATGCCGTTGGTTTCGCCCCCCGGCCCGCCCATCACGGTCTGGAAGGTGGAACCCGAGTCGAACCAGACGTCCAGCGTGTCCTTGATCTTTTCGTAATACGCGATGCTGTTGGCACCCACCGCGCCGATCAGGTCTTCGGGCTTCACCGTCTGCCAGGCCTCGATGCCGTTTTGCTCGACCAGCTTGGCCACCGCTTCGAGAATTTGCGGGGTCTGCGGATGCAGTTCGCCGGTTTCCTTGTGCACGAAGAAAGGCATCGGCACGCCCCACTGGCGCTGGCGCGAGAGAGTCCAGTCGGGCCGGTTGGCGATCATGCTGTGCAGGCGCTGTTTGCCCCAGCCGGGGAAGAACTGGGTGGCGTCGATGGCGCGCAGGGCAGTTTCGCGCAGGGATTCGGCCGGTTTGTTGCCGCGAAAGCCGGGCGGCGTATCCATCGCCGCGAACCACTGGGTGGAGGCACGATAGATGATCGGCGTCTTGTGGCGCCAGCAGTGCATATAGCTGTGAACGTACTTGTTCACGTGCAGCAGGTTGCCGGAGTCCTTGAGTTTTTCGGTGATCACCGGATTGGCCTTCCAGATCATCTGGCCGGCGAACAGGGGCAGGGTCTCGGCGTAGACGCCGTTGCCCATCACCGGGGTGAGGATGTCGCCATCCTTCATGCCATGCGCCTTGCAGGAGATAAAGTCTTCCACGCCGTAGGCGGGGGCAGAGTGGACGATGCCGGTGCCGGTGTCCAGCGTCACGTAGTCGCCGAGGTAGATGGGCGAGAGGCGGTCGTAGCCTGCATCCATCTTCGCCAGAGGATGGTGGAACTTGATTTCGGAGAGCTTCGCGCCCACGGTGGTGGCCAGAGTGGTGCCGCTGAGCTTCCACTTTTCCAGGTTCGCCGCGACCAGGTCGGTCGCGAGGATCAAGAGGCCGCGTTCGGTATCGACCAGGCTGTAGCTGAACTCGGGATGCATGTTCAGCGCCTGGTTGGAGGGGATGGTCCAGGGCGTGGTGGTCCAGATCACCACGGCGCCGTCTTTGGTGAGCTTGGGCAGGCCGAAGGCAGCGGCTACCTTGTCGGGTTCGGCGAAGGGGAAGGCGACGTCGATCGCCAGGTCTTCCTTGTCGGCGTATTCGACTTCGGCTTCGGCCAGGGCCGAGGCGCAATCGAAGCACCAGTTCACCGGTTTCAGGCCGCGGTAGACGTAACCCTTTTCAAGAATCCTGCCGAGCACGCGGATTTCGTCCGCCTCGGTCTTGAACGCCATGGTCTTGTAGGGGTTGTCCCATTCGCCCAGCACGCCCAGACGCATGAAATCGACCTTCTGGCGCTCGATCTGCTCGGCGGCATAGGCGCGGCACAGCGCCTGGGTCTTTTCCGTGGGCAGGTTCTTGCCGTGCTTTTTCTCGATTTCGCGTTCGATCGGCATGCCGTGGCAGTCCCAGCCGGGCACGTACTGCGCGTCGAAGCCCGCCATGTTGCGCGACTTGACGATGATGTCCTTGAGAATCTTGTTGACCGCGTGGCCGATGTGGATGTCGCCGTTCGCATACGGCGGGCCATCGTGCAGGATGAACTTGGGCCGGTTTTTCGACGCGGCGCGGATCGCCTGGTAGATCTTTTTTTCCTGCCACTCCTTGACCCAGCCCGGCTCGCGCTTGGCGAGGTCGCCGCGCATCGGAAAGGGGGTGTCCGGCAGGTTGAGGGTGTCTTTGTAGTCAGCCATGGGCTTTGTAGATGCGGAACTAATTCAGGGTTTCAAGAAAGCGGCGCGCGTCGTCGGCGTCCTGGGCGATTTGTTTTTTCAGGCTGTCGAGGTCGGGAAATTTTTCCTCGTCGCGGATCTTTTTCAGGAAGTCGATGCGAATGTGGCGGCCGTAGATGTCCTGGTCGAAATCGAAAATATAGACTTCCAGTTTCACCATGCCGCTGTTGGTGACGGTGGGCCGGATGCCCAGCGAGGCCACGCCGTTCAGCGGCTTGCCAAGACCCTCGACGCGCACTGCGTAAATGCCGGTGAGCGGGGGCCGATTGTGGCGCAGTTCGACGTTGGCGGTGGGCCAGCCGAGTTTGCGGCCCAGCTTGTCGCCATGTACCACGCGCCCGCTGATGCTGTAGGGCCGTCCCAGCAGTTTCGCGGCACGGCCGACGTCGCCGGCGGAGAGCAGTTCGCGCACGGCCGAGCTGGACACCCGCATTGCCTTCTCGCCTTCACCGGCCTTCACCGTCGGCATCGCATGCACTTCGAAGCCCAGGCGCTGGCCCGCCTGCTGCAGGTGGTTGAAGTCGCCGCTGCGCTTGGCGCCGAAACAAAAGTCGTCGCCGATCATCAACCATTTGGCGTTCAGGCCCTTCACCAGCACGCGGTCGATGAACTCGTCGGCCGACAAGGCGGCGAAGGCACGGTTGAAGCGCAGCACCTGCACCCGATCGATGCTCTGCTCGAACAGCAGCTCGCATTTTTCGCGCAGGGAAGACAGGCGCGTCGGCGCCGACAGGGGCGAAAACAGCTCGCGCGGATGCGGCTCGAAGGTCACCGCGCAGGAGGCGATACCCAGACGCTGCGCAGCCGCGTTCACCTGCGCCAGGATGGCCTGGTGCCCCAGATGCACGCCATCGAAATTGCCGATAGTGACTGCATGGGCTGTGCTGCCGGCGGAATCGGGCGGCTGGCGCGAAAAATCGCGGCGGACGAGCATGGTGGTTTAGGTAGGATACTGCCGAGCTAAAACCTTGAATTATAGCGTTTTGTGCAGCGCAAACGGGGTGGTAAACGGGTAAAATCGGCCCCCTATGAAAAGAGTCGTCATCCTGATTTCCGGCCGTGGCAGCAACATGGAGGCGCTGATCCGTGCGCAGGAGGCAGGAGAACTGCCGGTCACCATCGCCGTCGTCATCAGCAACCAGCCGGCTGCCGCCGGACTGGCGACGGCGCGTGCCCATGGCATCGAGGCCGTCGCGCTGCCGCACCGCGACTTTGCGACGCGCGAGGCCTTTGACGCCGCGCTGGCGCAAAAGATCGACGGGTTCGCGCCCGACCTGGTGGTGCTGGCCGGTTTCCTGCGCGTGCTCACCGCCGATTTCGTGCGGCATTACGAGGGCCGGCTGATCAACATCCATCCTTCGCTGCTGCCGGCCTTTCCCGGACTGCATACCCACGAACGGGCGCTGGCGGCGGGCTGCAAGCTGCATGGGGCGACGGTGCATTTTGTCACCCCGGAACTGGACCACGGTCCGATCGTGATCCAGGCGGTGGTGCCGGTGCTGGCGGACGATACGCCGGACACCCTGGCGGCGCGGGTGCTGGCGCAGGAACACGTGATTTATCCACGCGCGGTGCGCTGGTTTGCTGCCAGCCAGTTGCAGGTGCGTGACGGCATCGTGAAAGTCGAATTGCCGGACGTGCAGCAATTGGTGGTGGCGGCATGACCGGCGGCCCCAAGCTCACGATATTCGTTTTCGAGCACGCGATTCGCGCCTTGTCCGGCATATTGTCCAGTTCGGTGGCGGCGGATAAAGGCTTGTCGGAATACTTTCGCGAAAACCCCAAGCTGGGTCATGCCGACCGCGGCGTGGTGGCTGAGACGGTGTATGCGGTGCTGCGCCACAAGCGCAGCTTAGGCGCTGCCGCCGACAGCGAATATCCGCGCGAACTGGCGCTGGCGGCGCTGGCCCGGGTGCGCGGGATGAACCTGAAGCAGCTGGAGCATTTGCTGCGGCCGAAAGAAACCGAGCTGATCCAGAAGATCAAGGGCTGGAAGGCCGAAGAGGCCCCGCCCGCGGTGCGCAACGATCTGCCGGACTGGCTGTGGGACAGCTTGGCGGCGGCGCGCGGCGAGGAGGGCGCGGAGGCCCTGGCGCGCGGGCTCAAGCAAGCCGCGCCATTGGACTTGCGCGTCAACCTGATGAAAAACACCCGCGAGGAGGCGCTGACGCAGCTCAAGGCGGGCGAGATCGAGGGCGCGGCGACGCGTTATTCGCCGCACGGTATTCGTCTGGCGGGCAAGCCGGTGTTGCAGCGTAACGCGCTGTTCCTGGCGGGCGGCGTCGAGGTACAGGACGAGGGCAGCCAGTTGCTGGCCGAGTTGATGGCGCCCAAGCGCGGTGAAATGGTGATCGACTTTTGCGCCGGTGCCGGCGGCAAGACCCTGGCACTGGGGGCGCTGATGCGTTCCAGCGGGCGCCTCTATGCACTGGACGTGGCGGCCGGGCGCCTGGCCAAGCTGAAGCCGCGTTTGTCGAGGAGCGGGCTGTCGAATGTGCATCCGCTGCGCATCGAGTCGGAAAACGACATCAAGGTCAAGCGCATGGCCGGCAAGGCTGACCGCGTGCTGGTGGACGCGCCGTGCAGCGGCCTGGGCACGGTGCGGCGCAATCCGGATTTGAAGTGGCGCCATGATCCGAGCGACATCGCGGAGCTGGCAGTGAAGCAGGCGGCCATCCTGGTGGCGGCGGCGCGCCTGGTGAAGCCGGGCGGGCGCCTGGTGTACGCCACCTGCAGCTTGCTGCGCGAGGAGAATCGCGCGGTGGTGGACGCTTTTCTGGCGGCGCACCCGGAGTTTGCCGAGATCGATGCGGTCGAGGTGCTGGCCAAGCGCGGCATCGTGATCGAATCGGCGGCGGCACCGGCGCTGGAGTTGCTGCCGCAGGTGCACGGTACCGATGGCTTTTTCGCTTGTGTGATGGAACGCAAGGTTGCGCCGGCAACCGCGGCGGCTCCAGCGTCGGAGTAGCTTTGTGTAAGAATCCGGGCAGGACGTGTAAGCCAGTCCACAGCCCCGGACCCGCCTAGAACGACACAAAATACATGGCCGTTTCCCTCCAGTATTTCGCCACCTACCTGCGTGAAGACCTGCACAACCCGGTGATGCTGTGGCAGGCGGGCACGCTGGCGCTGTGCCTGCTGCTGGCCTGGTATTGCGCGCGCCTGCTGCGCGGGCGCATCGCCGCGCGTGCGGCGCAAGGCGCGGCGGCTGGCGCGCCGCCCTCAATGCTATCCGAGCGTTCCCTGCAGATGGGGCGCGAGGGCCTGCGGCGCCTGGCGTTTCCGCTGTTTGCTCTGGGCTTCCTGCTGCTGGGGCGCGGCCTGCTGGAGCGTCACCCCGAGTTCAACGCCACCCATCTGCATTTGCTGCACCTGGCGGTGCCCCTGCTGTACGCGATGGCCGGGATTCGCGCGCTGGTTTACCTGTTGCGCCACGTTTTCCATGCCAGCGCGGCGTTGAAAGCGGGCGAGCGCTGGATCGCCTTTGCGATCTGGCTGGCGGTGGCGATCGACGTGGTCGGCCTGGCGCCGGACATCATCGCCTTGCTGGAGGAAATCAGTTTTCACGTCGGCAAGCAGTCGGTCAACCTGTGGGTGATCGGACAGGCCGTGCTCTCGGTGGCGTTGACGCTGCTGATTTCGCTGTGGGTATCAGCGGTGTTCGAGCAGCGCCTGATGAACGCCGAGACGCTCGACATGAGTTTTCGCGTCGCCGTCGGGCGCTTTGCCCGGGCACTGATGGTGACGGTGGCGATTCTGGTCAGCATGTCGCTGGTGGGCATCGACATCACGGTGCTGTCGGTGTTCGGCGGTGCCCTCGGGGTGGGGCTGGGGCTGGGCCTGCAGCGTATCGCCAGCAACTACATGTCGGGCTTCATCATTCTTCTGGACCATTCGATCCGCATCGGCGACATGGTGACGGTGGACAAATTCCAGGGCGCGGTGACCCATATCAACACCCGCTACACCGTGCTCAAGGGGATGGACGGCACCGAGTCGATCCTGCCCAACGAAATGCTGGTGAACACCCCGGTGCTGAACCATTCCTACACCAGCCGCCAGGTCGCGCTCAACGTCCAGCTTGGGGTGGCTTATGACAGCGACCTGGAGGAGGTGGCGCAGCTGATGCAAAACGCGGCGGTCGCCCATCCGCGGGTGCTGGCGGACCCACCGCCGAAAATGCAGTTGTCCGGGTTCGGCGCCGATGGCCTGGAATTGACCCTGGTGTTCTGGATCGAAGACCCGGAGCGCGGCAACAACAACGTGCGCTCCGAGGTCAACCTGGCGATCTGGAAGGAATTCCGCGCCCACGGGGTGCAAATCCCGTATCCGCAGCGCGAAGTGCGGGTCTTGAACCTGCCGCCGGGGCCGATGGCGCAGCCGCAGGCGGACGCTGTGGCGCAGGCGCCGGCCGCGGCCAAGACGTAGCGCAAAGCGCAAGCCGTTGGCATGACCGATTGGTTAAAAAAGGGCCGGAATTTGCGTTGGCGCAACTTTCCGTCACTATGTAACCAAATTTGACGCTTGCGCCCTTGCTTTTCGCGTAAAATCAGTCATATTAGACGTATAAAATTCCATGTGGCTCCAGCAAGAGAGCCTCGCTGCGCCAAACGGTCGAATTGTGACAAGAAATCCAGGCGCCATTGTTTCCCAACTGCATTCTTAGTCCATTTTTATCCGCCGCTTGCGGCAAAGGCTTAACTGATGACCTTTTTCCATTCCGGCTTGTTCGACCTGAGTTTCTGGCAACTGGTCGGCGTCGCCCTGGTGTTTACCCATATCACCATCGTCGGCGTTACCGTGTACCTGCACCGTCACCAGGCGCACCGGGCGCTCGAACTGCACGCCATTCCCAGCCATTTTTTCCGTTTCTGGCTGTGGATGACCACCGGCATGGTAACCAAGGAGTGGGCGGCGATCCATCGCAAGCACCACGCCAAGTGCGAAACCATCGAAGATCCGCATAGCCCGCAGATTCACGGCATCAACAAGGTGCTGTGGGGCGGCGTGGTGCTGTACGTCAAGGAGTCCCGCGTCAAGGAGACCATGGAGCGCTACGGCCACGGCACGCCGGACGACTGGATGGAGCGCAATGTCTATTCCGCCCACGGCAAGCTGGGCGTTACCCTGATGGCGTTCATCGACATCGCGCTGTTCGGCGTCGGCCCCGGCATGGCGGTGTGGGGCGTGCAGGTGGCGTGGATTCCGTTCTGGGCCGCCGGCGTGATCAACGGCTGGGGCCACTGGTTCGGCTATCGCAATTTCAAGGTCGCAGACGCGTCCGTGAACATCATCCCCTGGGGCATCATCATCGGTGGTGAAGAGTTGCACAACAACCACCACGCCTACGGCACCTCGGCCAAGCTGTCGAACAAGTGGTATGAATTCGACATCGGCTGGATGTATATCCGTATCATGGAAATGATGGGCTGGGCCAAGGTGAAAAAGATCGCCCCCAAGCCCAAGTTCATCACCGCCAAGTCGGTGTGCGACATGGACACGCTGCACGCCGTCATCGCCAACCGCTACGACGTGATGCAGCGTTACGGCAAGTCGCTCAAGCGCACCTGGCGCGCCGAAGTGCCGGCGTTGAAAGACAAGGTTTACTCGCAGGACGAAATCCGCACCGCGCGCCGCGCCCTGCACAAGCTGGCCGAGGAACTGCACGCGGCCGACAAGGCGACCCTGGACCGCGTGCTGGGCGAGTCCGCCGTGATGGCCAAGGTATATGCGATGCGTGAAGAGCTGTCGCGCCTGTGGGAGCGTTCCACCGCCTCCAGCGAGCAGTTGCTGCACGACCTGCAGGACTGGTGCGCACGCGCCGAGGCTTCCGGCATCCACGCGCTGGAAGAGTTTTCTCTGCGCCTGCGCAGCTATGCGATGCCGGCAGTGGCGGCGTAAAATCCGCAGCGGCGGTTCCGGCGGCCAAGCAAAAACGGACCCTGAAGGGTCCGTTTTGCGTTTCCAGGAGGCAGGCAATGAAAGTGGACGGCAGTTGTTATTGCGGCAAGATCACCTTCGAAGGCGATGTCGACCCCAACGGGGTCAATGTCTGCCATTGCACCGATTGCCAGAACATCACCGGCTCGCCGTTTCGCACCTCCATCCTGACGCCGGCGGAGCATTTCAAAATCAGCGGCACGCCCAAGACCTTCATCAAGACCGCCGAGAGCGGCACCCAGCGCATTCACGCTTTTTGCCCCGATTGCGGCACGCCGGTCTACGCCACGGCAATCAGCAACCCGGCCACCTATACCCTGCGCCTGGGCACGCTGAAGCAGCGCGCGCAACTCAAGCCGAAAATGCAGATCTGGGCGCGTTCGGCGCTGCCGTGGTTCAAGGATTTGTCGGATGTGAAAGCACATGAGCGCGGGCCGGCCTGAAAAACAAAAGCCCCGCGATGCGGGGCTTTTTGCCGAGAGCGAAATCGCTTATTTGATTTTGGTCTCTTTGTAGATCACGTGCTTGCGCGCCTTGGGATCGAATTTCTTGATCTCCATTTTTTCCGGCATGGTGCGCTTGTTCTTGTTGGTGGTGTAGAAGTGGCCGGTACCGGCGGTCGATTCGAGCTTGATTTTATCGCGTGGCATGTTGGATCTCCTTAGACTTCACCGCGGGCGCGCAGGTCAACCAGCACCGCGTCAATCCCTTTTTTGTCGATGATGCGCAGACCGGCGGAGGACACGCGCAGGCGCACCCAGCGATTTTCGGTCTCGACGAAAAAGCGGCGGTATTGCAGGTTCGGCAGAAAACGACGCTTGGTCTTGTTGTTGGCGTGGGAAACATTGTTCCCTACCATCGGGCCCTTGCCCGTGACTTGGCACACTTTGGCCATATAACGCTCCTGTAATTGAAATTCAGCGGCCAAGGGACCTACCAGGACTGCGCCGGCGACCCCGGATTTCTCCTCGGGGTCATGGACGCAAACGCTTGGCCGCCACATCTTCTTCGCCGAAATCGACGAAGCCCACAATTATAACAGGAATTTCCGAGATATTTCAAGCACTTCGGCATTTTACGTGGCCGGGGGCGGGTGCCGCCGCCCCGGCTGTTGGCCGGCTACAACAAGCCGCGCTCGGCGAACGAGAGCACCTTGCGCCCGCCGACCACAAAATGGTCCAGCACGCGCACGTCGACCATGTTCAGGGCGTCCTTCAAGGTATCGGTGAGCAGCTTGTCGGCGTGGCTGGGCTCGGTGGTGCCGGAAGGGTGGTTGTGGGCGAAAATCACCCCGGCGGCGTTGTGCGCCAGGGCTTTTTTGACGATTTCGCGCGGGTAGACGCTGGTCTGGGTCAGGCTGCCGCGAAACATCTCTTCGGCGGCAAGCAGGCGGTTTTGCGCGTCGACGAATAGCACGGTAAAGCATTCGTGCTGGAGGTGGCCGAGCGACAAGGCCAGGTAGTCGCGCACCGCGCGCGGGGAACTCAGGGCCACGCCTTCGACCAGCTCTTCGCGCAGGGCGCGGCGCGCCATTTCGATCACCGACTGCAATTGAGCAAATTTCGCGTCGCCCATGCCCGGAATGGCATTGAATTCGCCGCGTTGGGCGGCAAATATGCGGTTCAGGCTGCCAAAATGGTTGAGCAGGATGCGGGCAAGATCGACGGCGCTTTTGCCGGTGACGCCGATGCGCAGGAAAATCGCCAGCAGCTCGGCGTCGCTCAAGGCGGCCGCGCCGTGCTCCAGCAGTTTTTCGCGTGGCCGCTCCCCGGCGGGCCATTCCTTGATGGTCATTGTTGTGGTTTTCGCAGCCGGCGCCCGGCTTGGGCGCACGGGGCCATCGCTTACAATGTGGGTTGTATAAGGATCTAGCGGCAAATATACGCGATGCATGCCTCCATCGATACCCGGAGCACGAGAACCGTGCAGCCGAACAGTTACCTGACCCTGCGCTATCGCATCGCCTTGCCTGACGGCAGCGAGCCGGTGAGCACGTTCGGCATGAATCCGGCCACCCTGTCGCTGGGCGCCGGCCAACTGGCCGAGACCCTGGAACATTGCCTGATCGGCATGCGCGCCGGCGAGCGCCAGGCCTTCACGCTGGAGCCGGAAGCGGCCTTCGGCCTGCGTAATCCCGAACTGGTGCGCCGCGTCGCCCTGGCCACCTTGCCGCGCGACCTGGAGGAGGAGCCGGGCAGCCGCATCTCCTTCACCGACGCCTCCGGGGCGAAATTTGCCGGAACCCTGCTGGAAAAGGACCAGGACGGCGCCCTATTCGACTTCAATCATCCCCTCGCCGGCCTGACCATCGTTTTCGAGGCGGAAATCCTGGCGGTGATGTAGCCCGCCGGACACCGGAAATCATCATGAATGCACCCACAGTTGCCGACGGCACCAAGGCCGAGTCCGAGATGGAGATCCTGCTGGCGCAGCCGCGCGGCTTTTGCGCCGGCGTCGAGCGCGCCATCGGCATCGTCGAGCGCGCCCTCGAATTGCACGGTGCGCCGATCTACGTGCGCCACGAGATCGTGCACAACAAGTATGTGGTCGACGACCTGCGCGCCAAGGGGGCGATTTTCATCGAGGACCTGGCCGACGTGCCGCCCGGTGCTACCCTGATTTTCAGCGCCCACGGCGTGGCGCAGTCGGTGCGCCGGGAGGCGGAAGCGCGCGGCTTCCAGGTGTTCGACGCCACCTGCCCGCTGGTGACCAAGGTGCACGTCGAAGTGGCAAAGATGCGCAAGGAAGGCTTCGATATCGTGATGATCGGCCACAAGGGCCACCCGGAAGCCGAGGGCACCATGGGCCAGTCGGAACAGGGCATGCACCTGGTGGAAACCGCCGAAGACATCGCCCGGCTGACCGTGCGCGACCCGGAGGCGCTGGCCTACGTGACCCAGACCACGCTGTCGGTGGACGACGCGGCGCGCATCGTCGCCGCCCTGAAGGAGAAGTTTCCTTCGATCCGCGGGCCGAAAAAAGACGATATCTGCTACGCCACCCAGAACCGCCAGGACGCCGTCAAGTTCATGGCGCCCAAATGCGACGTGGTGATCGTGGTGGGTTCGCCCAACAGCTCGAATTCGAACCGCCTGCGCGAAGTCGCCCGCACCATGGGCACCGACGCCTATATGGTGGACCGCGCCGATCAGCTGGAAGCGGCCTGGATTGCCGGCAAGACCCGGGTCGGGGTCACCGCCGGCGCCTCGGCGCCGGAAATCCTGGTGCAGGACGTGATCGAGCGCCTGCGCCAGATGGGGGCGAAAACGGTGAAAAAGCTGCCGGGCACCGAGGAAATGGTGCGTTTTCCGATGCCGCGCGGCCTCGCCTGAGGGCCGGGCTTTCCGGGCGCTCTGCCCGGGTTTAAAGGCGGCAGCAGCGTCGTGCCGGCGCCCAGGCAGGCGCTTATTTGGGGTCTGACCACAATCCGGAACGACCGGTTCCGACCGCTCATCGGGGTACCACGTGCGTCCGTCGCAGGCTGCTGACGCGCGGGCGGCGCTTGGCCTACTATGCCATCAAGTAGAAAAGGGGTCTGCCGCCATGATGTCTTCCGTCCTTTCCAGCCA
>DATAZV010000050.1:0-11611 GCA_036271855.1 Burkholderiales bacterium | reverse complement strand
CCCCACCCCTCATTTGCCTATCGGCTCCCCTTGAAAGGGAGGGTGAGAAGTGAGCCGCTACGCGGCTTGCTCTATGAGGCCCGACTCGAGTACATACTCGATCAGGATGTTGGCGGTTTCAAACCGCTCGGTCTTTTTCTTCGCCATCATCTTGTCGACCAGCGGCTGGTAGGCCGAGAGCGTGGTCGGCAGGCGCGGGATCGGCGCGTTGACGTGCTGGTACATCAGGGCCTGGGCGTTGTCGGCCTGGAACGGCCGGCGCCCGGTAAGCATCTCGAAAAACAGGATACCCAGGCTGTAAATGTCGGTGCGCTGGTCCACCGGCAGGCCGAGCGCCTGTTCCGGGGCCAGATAGTATGGCGTTCCAAAAACTTCGCCGTGCTTGGTGCGGGAAAATTCCGAGTTGGTCTGCTTGGCGATGCCGAAGTCGGCCAGGGCCAGCGAGCCATCGGCGCGGATCATCACGTTGTCCGGCTTCATGTCGCGGTGGACGATGCCCTGGGCATGGACGGCGGTAAGCGCGCCGCCGATCTGCAGCAAAATCGCCACCGCCACGTTCGGCGCCAGGCCCTTGGCAATCAGCTCGCGCAGGTCGCCGCCGGGGAAATACTCCATCGAGATGTAGGCGTAGGCGTCCGTGAATCCCTGGTTGAAAATTCGCGCCACGTTGGGGTGGTCGATCTGCGACACCAGGGCGAACTCCTGCAGGAAGCGCTCCATCAGGTCGCTGCCGATTTCATCATCCGCCGGGGCGATCGGCAGCATCTTCAGCACGTGATGCTCCTGGCTCGAACCCTGCTCGGCCAGGAACACCTTGGACATGCCGCCTTCGCCGAGCTTGCGGATCAGGCGGTAGCCGTCGACGTTGATCGGCGCGTCGCCGCGCGGCAGCGGGGTGTTGGTCGAGGGCGACAGGCGCTGCTGCGCCGTCATGTTCTTTTGCAGCGAGGCGACGATGATCGCCGAGTTGGCGGCGATCGCCGCGCTGATCAGTTCGTAGAACTGGGTGTCGGCGCCCGGGCGCGCGGTCATGCCGATGACTTCGACGATGTCCACCGTGCCGGTGCGGCCCTTGAGCGCCAGCTGGCCGCCGCGGCCGGCAATGAAGCGGCGCCCGGCGGCGTCCGCCGAGGCGCGCGAGGCGACGATCGACCAGCCCAGTTCCTTGGTCTTGCCTTCCAGGCGCGAGGCGATATTCACCGTATCGCCGATCACCGTGGTCTCGGCGGCTTCGCCGGCGCCCATCCGGCACACCGAGACTTCGCCGGTGTGAATGCCGACGCCGATGGCGAACTCGGGCAGGTTCTTGCCCGGATGCTTTTCGCGGATCCACGGCTTGAAGCGGTGCGCGGCCAGCACCATCAGCACGCCGGCCTTCAAGGCCCGCTCGGCATGGTCTGTTGAAGACCCGGCCCTGGTGTCAAACATGGCGACCAAGCCGTCGCCCAGGAATTTGACGATCCAGCCGGCCTGGTCGAGGATGGGCTCGCAGGCCTGGCCGAAAAAGGCGTTGAGGAATTCCACCACCTGCTCGGGCTCGAGGATTTCGGAGAAGGTGGTGAAGTTGCGGATGTCGGCGAACAGGATGGTGCCGTGCACCGTCTCGCGCGAAGTGGCGGCGCGGATGTCCGGCGGCGAACTCTCTTCCATCGAGGTGAGATGGGCGGTGAGGTCGAGGGCGCGCTTGGAGCGGCCGGAGGCACGGGTCTTTTTCGGGTCGCGCAACTGGGTGCGGGTGCTCGAATTGCTGCTGCGCGGCTCCGGCACCCGGGCCTCGTTCTCACGGTCGCGCTCGCGCGGCCTGGAATCGATTTGCCTGCTCTGTTCCGGCGCCTCGGTATCGGCGTTCTCCCCGCCCGGCCCGGTGCGCATCGGCCGCGCTTCCTGGGTGTCGGTTTCGTCGGCCACCACCAGTTGCGAGCCCGACAGGCGCTGGCCTTCGAGGCGCTTCAGGCGCCCGGTGATAGCATTGAGCAATTCGTTGCGCTTGACCGGCTTGTTGAGAAAGTCGTCCGCGCCCAGGTTCATGCTCTTGCGGAAGCTGTCGCGGTCGTCCAGCGCGGTGAGGAAAATCACCGGGATCGATGCGGTCTGCTCATTGGCGCGTACCGCCGCCAGCATGCCGAAACCGTCCATATTGGGCATCTGCACGTCGGAGACGATGATGTCGGGCAGGCGGTTCACCGCCAATTGCAGGCCCTGCAAGCCGTCCGAAGCCGTGATGACGTCGTGATTCGCCGAAGCCAGATGCAGCCGCACCAGCTCGCGTATCGTCGGATCGTCTTCGACTACGAGTATGTTCGCCACGGGCTCTTAAATGCGTCTGGACCGGTTGATGACAGAATTGTTACAGCAAAGGCCTGATGTTCATTATGGGTATCGAGGCCCTTGACCCCTGCTGCCTGAAAGTGCACGCCGGCGTGGCTGCTGCCGGATTCCACTTCGAAGCACCTCTCCCAGCGCATATAGTAGCAAGGGTGGGGAGGATTTCCGGCTTTTGCGCGTGTTAATGATTGTTACAGGTGCCAAATACCGCAAAGCCGGATGACTTTTGCGGAAATTCGAGGCGTCCGGTCGCTGCCATGCCGCATGAAACTCGTGGAAAAGCGGCATGGCGTGACTTTGGTCACGCGGTCTGCAGCTCCGGCCGGTCGCGGAACAACTCGAGCGCTTCCGGATTGGCCAGGGCGTCGACGTTCTTGACGGGGTGGTGATGGACGATGTCGCGCACCGCCAGCTCGACGATCTTGCCGCTCTTGGTGCGCGGAATGTCGGCCACCTGCAGCACCTTGGCCGGCACATGGCGCGGCGTGGTGTTGACCCGCACCTGGTTCTTGATCTTGTCGACCAGGGCGGGATCGAGCTGCATGCCTTCGCGCAGCTTGACGAACAGCACGATGCGGATGTCGCCGTGGATCTTGCCCGGCGGCCAGGTCTGGCCGATCACCAGGGACTCCACCACCTCGTCGAGCTTTTCCACCTGGCGGTAGATCTCGGCGGTGCCGATGCGCACCCCGCCGGGGTTGAGCGCGGCGTCCGAGCGGCCGTAGATCACCATGCCGCCGGCAGGCGTGCGCTCGACGTAGTCGCCGTGGCGCCAGATGTTGGGGAAGGTATCGAAATAGGCGTGATGATACTTGCGGCCTTCCTCGTCGTTCCAGAAATAGATCGGCATCGAGGGGAAGGGCGCCACGCACACCAGTTCGCCCTTCTTGCCCGGCGCCAGGCTGCGGCCCTTGTCGTCGAACACCTGGATGTTGACCCCCAGGGCATTGCCCTGGATTTCGCCGCGATGCACCGGCAGCACCGGCACGCCGAGAACGAAACAGCCGCAGATGTCGGCGCCGCCGGAGATCGAGGCCAGCAGCAGGTCGCTCTTGATTGCCGTATATACGTAGTCGAACGATTCCGGCGCCAGCGGCGAGCCGGTCGAAAGCACCACGCGCAGGCGGTTCAGCTCGTGCGTTTCGCGCGGCTTCATGTTGATCTTGGCGATCGCCTCGATGTACTTGGCCGAGGTGCCGAAGTGGGTGACCTTCTCGGCTTGCGCCAGGTCCCACAAAATGTTGCCGCGGCGGATGAACGGCGAGCCGTCGTAGAGGATCAGCGTGGCGCCCGAGGCCAGGCCCGAGGCCAGCCAGTTCCACATCATCCAGCCGGTGTTGGTGTAGTAGAACAGCCGGTCGCCGGGGCGGATGTCGCTATGCAACTGGTGTTCGGCCAGGTGCTTGAGCAGGATGCCGCCGGCCGAGTGGACGATGCACTTGGGCACGCCCGTGGTTCCCGACGAATACAGGATGAACAGCGGGTGGTCGAAGGGCAGCAGGTTGTACTCGACCGGGCCGGCCTTGTAGGGCGCCGTGAATTCGGGCCAGGTGAGCGCGCGCGGCACGCCGTCCACGTTCGGCGAGGCTGAAAGATAAGGCACGATCACCGCTTCGCGCACCGAAGGCAGCTTGCTGACGATGTCGGAGACCTTGTCCAGCAGGTCGATCGCCTTGCCGTTCATGTAATAGCCGTCCGGCGCCAGCAGCACCTTGGGCTCGACCTGGCCAAAACGGTCGAGCACGCCCTGTACGCCGAAGTCGGGCGAGCAGGAGGTCCACACCGCGCCGATCGAGGCGGTGGCGATCATCGCGATCACCGTCTCGGGCATATTCGGCATGTAGGCGGCGACGCGGTCGCCCTGGCGCACGCCGGCGGCCTTCAGGCCCTGGGCGCAGCGCGACACCTGGTTGTTCAGTTCCGCCCAGGTCACCTTGCGCTTGACCTTATCCTCGCCCCAGAACAGCATGGCCTCGGACGAATCGTGCTTTTTCAGGATGTTCTGCGCGAAATTCAGGCGCATGCCGGGGAACCACTTGGCCCCGGGCATGCGGTCGGCATCGACCAGCACGCCGGCCTTGAAGCCGACCGGCGCCTTGCTGCCCTTTTTCGCCTCGACCGGCTGGCCGATCACGCCCAGTTCTTCCCAGACCGACTGCCAGTACTGCTCGGGCGAGTCGATGCTCCACTGGTAGAAATCCGGGTAGGTATTGAGCTTGAGCTTCCAGCGCTTGATCGCGGCGCGCGCGAAATGCGTGAGATTGGCTTTCTCAAGCTGGGCCTGGCTCGGTTCCCACAGGATCGGATTTGTCTCGGTCATCATTCACGCAACTTTAAACATCGGCCGGAGAATCGGCTCATACCTCGGAACTTGTGGCGCTTTTTGCATCATTGCCGGTGCCCTCTAGGCTTGTGCTTCGAGGCGCCGGCGCACCGTTTCGGGAAACACGGCAGGCTTTCCCGTGACATTGCTAATCCAGACGAACAGCGCTTCACCCATGGCATAGACCGTTTCCGGGTCGTCGGTGCGGCGCATTTCGTAATACGTCGGCAGGCTGGACCGCCCGACCCTGCCTGCGTAAAGCCGCACTTCCACGCCGCCGGGATACTTCAACGGGCGCCTGAACTTGCAAGACGCATTCGCAATCACCGGCCCTTCAGCTTCCTGCGCCGTCAGGCCCACTCCCAAAGTCTCGATCCAGCCGATGCGCGCCTGCTCCATGTAGCGGAAATACACGGTATTGTTCACGTGCATCATCGCGTCCATGTCGCCCCAGCGTATTGCCATCGTTTCCGTGTGCACCAGCCTGATGCCTTCCGGAAAACCTTCTTTTTTCATACCGGAGTTCGGACCTGAGCCTAACGCTTTGAATACCCTGATGAGGTCTAAGGGTGCGGCGCGGCAAACCTGAAATTATAAGCATTTTCGCCTAAAAAACAATCGCTTAATCTTCTCCAGGGGGCTTGACAAGTGGTCAAAAAAGAGTCCCGTAGCCCTATAAATCAAGGGCTTGGCCGTCGTACCCTGGTCTGGCGGCGAGCGTTTTTGCGGCAAATCGGCGCACCCGCGCCCAAATCCCCAAATCACCGAATTTGTAAACGCTAACAGGGGCTTAGAGGTGCTGGCCAGGCACCGGCCAGGGGCTTGAACGCCCCCGGGGAAGCCCTGGCCTTAGGCCACCGACAGCCCGTCGTCGGCCGCAATCGCCGCGCCGTTGATAAATCCGGAGGCGTCGCTGGCCAGCAGCAGGAGCAGGCCGTCCAGGTCTTCCGGCTGGCCCAGGCGCCGGCGCGGCAGCATGTTCAGCAGCTTTTGCCCGCCCTCGCTGCCGAAATAGGCGGAATTGATCTCTGTTTCGATATAACCGGGGCAGATGGCGTTGACGTTGATGCCGTAACGCCCCCATTCCAGCGCCATCGATCTGGTCATGGCGATCAGCGCCGCCTTCGAGATGCAATACACCGAAAGCTGGGACAGGGCGCGCATGCCTCCTGCCGAAGCGATGTTGATGATGCGCCCGGCGGTCTTCCTGTCGGTCATCACCTTGGCCACCTGCTGGGCGACGAAAAAGCTGCCCTTCAAGTTGGTGTTCATCACGTAGTCGTAGTCTTCCTCGGTCACCTGCAGCGCGTACGCCTGCGCCGAGACACCGGAGTTGTTGACCAGGATGTCGATCTTTTTCAGGTCCGCTTCCACCTGCGCCACGCAGGCGCGCACGCTTTGCACGTCGGTGACGTCGAGCGCGTACACATGGGCTTCGCCGCCTTCGGCGTCGATCTCGGCGCGCAACTCCTTCAGGCGCTCGGTGCGCCGCGCCGCCAGCGCCACCGTGGCCCCGGCCTGCGCCAGCACCTTGGCAAAACGCGCGCCCAGGCCGGACGAGGCGCCGGTCACCAGCGCTACCTTGCCGGTCAGGTCGATTTCATAAGCCATTTTCCTGCACCTTCAGAGTCTGCCCAACAGCGGGCCGCTATGGTAACCGCGCCTCAACCCGGTGTCACCTGCTGCAACAGCCGGGTTTCATTACGCCGCCGGCAGGGCCTGGGCGGCCTGCGCTTGCTGCCCGCGCGGCAGGCCCAGTTCCTCGACCTGGTGACCGGCATCGACCCAGGCATCCAGCCCGCCATGCAGCGGCCGCACCCGGGTGTACCCCAGGTTCATCAGCAGCTTGGCAACATGGGCGGCCGATTCCTCGTTCGGACAAGTGCAATAGAGAATGATCTCGCGGTCGCGCGGCAGGTGCTGCACCTGGTCGCCCAGGCGCTCCATTTCCAGCGGCAGCGCACCGGGGATGCCGCGCGGGTCAACCTTACGCGCCACTCCCGAGCGCACGTCCACCACCACCGGCTGGTGCCCGGCCTGCATCAGGGTCCACAACTCGTCGACACTGATGCGCGCCATCCGCAGCAGTTTGAACAGGCGCCGCCGCTCCCACCACTTGAAACCGGCGTAGGCGGCCAGCAGCGCACACAGCACCGGAACGGCGACATGCCCCAGGCCCTCGAGGCGGGCAAACAGCTTCTGGATCTCCGCATGGAACATCATGCCCAGCCCGGCGCCCACCGCGATCCACAGCAGCGAGCCGAGACCGGTATAGAAAAAGAAAATGCCCGCGCGCAGGCGGATCGCGCCGGCCACCGGCGCGGCCATGGTGGCCAGCCCCGGCACGAACTTCGCCACCACCAGCAGCGGGCCGCCGGCGCGCTCGAAGCGGCTTTCCGACTGCTTGACGCAGGAGTCCGGCGACAGCGAAATGCGGCATAGCAGGCGCAGCACCCGCGCCCCATAGCGCCGCCCCGCCGCGTACCAGAGCCCGTCGCCGAGCAGGCAGGCAGCCAGCGCCACCAGGCACAGCAGGGTCAGCGACATGCGGCCATCGGCCACCAGCGCGCCGCCGACGATCATGATCGGCAGCGCCGGCACCGGCACGCCGATGCGCTCCATCAGCACCCAGCCGAACACCAGCCACAAGCCGTTTTCAGCCAACAGGGACACCAGGTGTTGCATCATCGAAAGCAACTTCCCTTCACGAAAACCAGTTGCGCGCAGCCTACCACCGCGCGCATCGCGCGCATCGCGCGCATCGCGCGCATCGCGCAACGCAGATGGGGACGCAGCGCGAAAAACCAAAGGGCCGCGCACAAAAAATCCCGCCGCCCGGCGCCGCCGCCAAAGCGACATCTACCAACAAATACATCGCCCTCCTGTGGCAAGATCAATTTGCCCTGGAAGCCCGGGGCGGCGGCAGGGGCCGGAAACCCGCCGCGAAAAAGCGGTGCAGGCAAGCCGCGAATAACAATCGAGGAGAACAAAGCATGCGCAAGCACAGTGTCAGCCACCCGCGCCGCCGCTTCATCGCTGGCGGCCTCGCCGCAGGCTTGAGCGGCCTCGCCGGCGCGCAAGGCGCCGCCACCGACATGCCCTTTGTCAACGGCCGCCGCAAGCTCGCCGCCTACCCGGAGAAGCGCCCGCTGATCGTGCTCACCTCGCGGCCGCCGCAACTCGAAACGCCGTTCGAGATTTTCAACGAAGGCCTGATCACCCCGAACGACGCCTTTTTCGTGCGTTATCACAACGCCGGTATCCCGACGTCGATCGACGGCGACAAGCACACCATCAAGATCGGCGGGGCCGCCGTCGCCAAGCCCTTCGAGATCAGCGTTGCCGACCTGCGCAGCCAGTTCAAGCCGGTCGAACTCACCGCCGTCAACCAGTGCTCGGGCAACAGCCGCGCCCTGTTCACCCCGCGCGTCACCGGCGGCCAGCTGGGCAACGGCGCGATGGGCAATGCGCGCTGGGTCGGCGTGCCGCTGAAAGACGTGCTGGCCAAGGCTGAATTGAAGAGCACCGCCCGCCAGGTCACCTTCAATGGCCTGGACACCGGCGTCTTCGGCGGCGGCGACTTCGTCAAGGCACTTGAAGTCGGCCACGCGATGGATGGCGAGGTGATGATCGCCTACCGGATGAACGGTGCCGACATCCCGATGCTCAACGGCTACCCGGTCAAGCTGATCGTGCCTGGCTACTACGGCACCTACTGGGTCAAGCACCTCTCGGAAATCGAAGTGGTGGAGCAGGAGTTCGACGGCTTCTGGATGAAGCCCGCCTACCGCATCCCCGACAACCCCTGCGCCTGCATCGAGCCCGGCACCGCGCCCGCCGCCACCCGGCCGATCGGCCGCTTCAACGTGCGCTCCTTCATCACCTCGCTCGCCGACGGCGCGCGCCTGCACGCAAACCGCGCGGTCGGCGTGCGCGGCATCGCCTTCGACGGCGGCCAGGGTATCCGCGAAGTCGCCTGGTCCGACGACGGCGGCGCCAGCTGGCGCGAAGCCAAGCTGGGGGAAGACCTCGGCCGCTATTCCTTCCGCGAATTCACCTTCGGCTTCACCCCGAAAAAAGGCAAGCACGACCTGCGCGTGCGCGCCTGGAACCGCTCCGGCCAGAGCCAGCCGATGGAGGCGCTGTGGCAGCCCGCCGGCTACATGCGCAACGTGGTCGAATCGGTCAAGGTGTGGGCAGCATGAAAGGCGCACAAATGATCTCCCGCCCCCTCCTCGCCGTCGCCATCGCGCTGGCCGCCGCCAGCGCCCATGCCGAACCCAAGACCATCAACCTGCCGCCCGACGGCGCCCAGCTCAAGGCCAGCACCCTGCCCGGCTACGCCAAGGCGCAAGCCAACTGCGTCGCCTGCCACTCGGCCGAATACATGCTCTACCAGCCGCCCAATGCGCCGCGCCCCTACTGGGACGCCATGGTCAAGCGCATGCAAGCGGTGTTCAAGGCGCCGATCGACCCGGCCGACATGCCGGTGATCGTCGACTACCTGGCCAAGACCTACGGCAACGAATAGCCGAAATAGGCTGGCCGGCGTCGTCCCGCACGTCCGGGCTGGGCCAGGGGGTTTTTCTTCGCGGCGGCATTCCGCGCGTCGGTTTTTTCCGACAAATAAATCCGCCTGCCGCTGTCAGCCGCGGCGCTCCGGCGCGCGCAGGCTTGGTGCTCGCTCACTCGTGTGGTCTGCCCATGCCCACCTCCCCCCTTGTCCGCAAAGGCGAAGCCGCGCCTTTCCTGCAACGCGATGAATTCAAGCGGCGTTTCATGCAGTCCTTCTACGACCCCGCCTTCAACAGCGAGAGCCAAAGCCTGGAACGGCTGGAGGCCATCGCCTGGGACGCGTACAAGCAGGCACGCAAGTCACCGGTCACGCGCAAGGCCGGCCCGGGTTACGCAGATCCGGATTACGACCTCTCGGTGGAATGGATAGAAACCAGCGAGCGCCTCAAGGCCGCCGCCAGACGACAGGCGGACCCCGCAACCAGATCGCGCGTGCTGATCATCTCCGGCTCCTCGCGCAACGACACCACCTGCCCCGGTGAAATCTCCAAGTCCTTTCGCCTCGCCGGGCTGGCGCGCGAGATCGTGGCATCCGCCGGCATCGAGGCCGACTATCTCGACTTGAGCCTGATCACCTCCGAATACGGCCGCGAAATCCACCCCTGCAAGGGCTGCGTCTCCACCGCCATGCCGCTATGCCACTGGCCCTGCAGCTGCTACCCCAACCATGCCCTGGGCCAGGTACACGACTGGATGGCCGAGATTTACGAGCGCTGGACCGCCGCCCACGGCATCATCATCGTCGCCCCGGTGTACTGGTACCAGTCGCCCAGCCCGCTGAAGCTGATGATCGACCGCCTGGTGTGCGCCGACGGCGGCAACCCCGACCCCAGCTCCACCCACGGCAAAAAAGCCGAAGAGGCCAAAACCCTGGAGCTAAAAGGCTGGGACTACCCAAAGCACATGGCCGGCCGGGTCTACGGCACCATGGTGCACGGCGATGTCGCCGGTACCGAAGGCGCGCGCCGCGCGCTCACCGACTGGCTCGACTGGATGGGCCTGGTCGACGCCGGCGAGCAGGCGCGAATGGACCGCCTGATCGGTTACTACCAGCCCTACGCCACCAGCCACGACACCCTCGATGCGGACGAGAACGTGCAGGAGGAAATGCGCAACGTCGCCCGCGCGGTGGTGGGTGCCGTGGCCGACTTGCGCGCCGGCCGCCTCTCGGTGCCGGATGCAAAACTGAAACGCCCGCGCCCGAAGTAACGCGCGCCGCGTTCGGCCCGCCGCGCCTGCGGCACTGCCGCCCGCTGCGGCGCGGCGTCTGCAAGCCTACTTGGCCATCTTGTCGTCTTTTTTCATCATGTCGTCCTTCTTCATCTCGTCCTTTTTCATCGCATCTTTTTTCATGCCGTCCTTCTTCATGCCGTCCTTGTGCATTTCGTCCTTCTTCGCCATGCCGTCCTTCGCCATTTCGTCTTTTTTCATTTCGTCGGCGGCGTAGACGGCTGAGGTGGCGAACAGGGCAAGGGCGATTGCTGCGATGGTTTTGGTCATGGTTGTCTCTATCCAGTAATGTGATTGAAAATGCAACCGGAGGTACCGGCCGCTTAGGGGTGGTGAGGAGGTCAGACCCGCGGGCGAAAAGTAACGCAGTTCATCGGCATGCGCAGTACGTAGATTTCCCTAGCATCCGGTAGGCGCAGCGGCCCTTCCTGCTGGTTCGAGGTAATCCGGGGTATGCCCGGCATGGCGTTTTTTGCGCGGTTTTTTTGAGCGATACTCAGGCATCGATGCCGTCACATGCGGCCCGCGCCACCGAGGCCGGAGACAAAAAAGCCGCACCGCGGCTTTCAAGGAGCACGAACCAATGAACCACCGCCGCAACCTCCTCCGGCTGGGCGCCGCCGGCCTGGGCGCCGCCGTGCTGCCGGCCTGGGCGCAGAATCGCCAGACCACGCTGATCACCGGCTATGCCCCGGGCGGCGGCGCCGACATCATGGCGCGCCTGATCGCCTCGCGCATGGGCCCTATCCTCGGCGAAACGGTGCTGGTCGACAACAAGCCGGGCACCGCCGGGCAGATCGGCGCCGCCTACGTGGCGCACAGCACGCCCAACGGCTCCACGGCTTTCGTCGATGCCGCCTCATTCGCCATCAACCTCGCGCTGTACCCCAAGCTGCCCTACACCCAGCGCTCCTTCGAGACCGTGGGGGTGATCGCCACCCTGCCGCTGGTGGTGCTGGTGCATCCCTCGTTTCCCGCGAAAAACATCAGCGAGCTGATCGCCGTGGCCCGTGCCAAACCGGGCGAGGTGTTCTACGCCTCTTCCGGCAACGGCTCGCTGATGCACCTGGCCACTTCGCTGTTCGCCCGCACCACCGGGGTGAAAATGACCCACGTGCCCTACAAGGGCGGCGGCCAGGCGATGACCGACGTGCTGGG
>DATAZV010000049.1:0-9831 GCA_036271855.1 Burkholderiales bacterium | reverse complement strand
TGGGCATCGACCCGGTGGGCAGCACGCCGGAGGAATATACGGCGGCGCTGAAGGACGATACCGAGCGGTACTCCAAGGTGGTGAAGCAGGCGAATGTCAAAATGGAGTGAGCGCTCAAAAGTGCACACCTGCTTTTGAGCGGCCTATATAGGCAAAATCGCTGGCGGAGCCAGTCGATTTTTTGGGACTGAAAAGCTAGGAAAAGAAGCCGCGCTCTCGCGCGGTTTCTTTTTTCCACCAGTCTTCGCAAGCGGCCTGGGGCCCGGTGGCGTTAGCTTGCCTGCGTAGCGGGATCGCTCGCTACTTTGGCGGCGGCGGCCATCTCCGCTGCGCGGATGGCGGCGGGGTCGAGGCCGGCGTGGGCGGCGTGGCGGTGGATGGCGTTGCGCACCAGTTCGATGTGTTCGCGCAGGAAGTAGAGGTGGTTGGAGAAGGACAGCGGCAGGTGGATGCGGTTGACCTGGGTTTCGATCCAGTCGAGGCGCTCCAGCACCTTGGGCAGCGACGCCGTTTCCGGCGCGTCGCGCAATTGCACTTCGAGGAACTTCAGTTCGCCGTACCAGTGGTAGACGCGCGCGCGGATGCGCCAGCCGTAGACGGCGGGGGCGAGCTTGACCAGGGGGATCAGCACGGCCAGCAGGGGCAGCAGCACCAGGCCCATGCGGTCGGCCAGGGTGGCGAGCCAGAACGGCATGTATTTTTGCAGCAGCGGCGGGCCGGACTTGTAGTAGCGCGCGGCTTCGGCGTTCAGCGGCAGGTCGGCGTCGCGGTCGGCGGGGAATTCGCCTTCGCGGTTCAAGAGGCTGGGCTTGCCGTGCACCTCGATGGCGGCCTTGACCAGCAGGCTGGCCAGCGCGGGGTGCAGGGTGTCGCGCACCACCAGGGTGACGGTGGGGGCGAGCAGGTGGGTGTCCTGCGGCGGCAGGTTGCGGCGCAGGTCGATGGCGCCGTGCGGCAGGGTGAGGTCGTGCAGGAAGGGGAAGTTGCGCACGGTGGCATCGGACTGCTCGATGCTCATCAGGCCGATGCCGGGGTTGACCAGGAGCTGCTGCACCCAGGGCGCGTCCAGGGTGGCGAGGAACAAGGCGGCATCGACTTGGCCGGCGAGCAGCGCGTCGGCCGCCTGGCGTCCGCCGACGGTGACGAACTTGGTGTTGTCACCGTTGATGCCGGCGGCGTAGAGCAGGCGCTCGGCCAGCTGGCGCGTGCCGCCGGCGCCCGAGCCGATGGCAACGCGCAGGCCTTCGAGTTGCGACAGGCGGTCGGGCGCGACGAATTTCTGCTCCTGCTGTTTGGCCAGGCCGGCGCGCGCCAGCAGCTGTTGCCAGGCGGGCTGCTTGGCATCGGTGCCCGCGCGTACGCCGGCCGCCGTTTTGGCGGAGGCGCCGGTGCGATAGAAAATCCACAGCGGTTCGTAGTACAGGCTGCCCAGCGAACTCAAATGCGGCGAGTCGGCCTGGCTGGTCAGGCCATCTTGCAAGAATGCGACATCGATGCCGGCACTGTCGTCGTTCAGGCGCTTGAGGTTTTCCGGGGCGCCGCTGGTGGGCACCAGGTTGAGGGTGATGTGGTCGCGCGCCAGCACCGCCTTGTAGCGTTCGGCGTAGGGGCGGTAGGCGTCTTCATCGGCGCCGATGCCGATGCTGATGTGGTCCGGCGGCGCGGGGTCGACAAACAGAACCAGCAGCGCCAGGGCGGCGGCGATGGCCAGGATGGAAAGCCAGTATTCGGCGAAAAAATCGCGGACGTATTGTGCGTAAAAGGCCCGGGCACGCTGGATCATGCGGCCGATTATGCCGGGTTTGGGCGCCGCGCAAGCCTTGCGGGCGCGATTGATTGGTAAGAAAGTGCAACGTGGCGCGCAGTTGCGCGCCGCTTTCGCCTAATTCGCCTGCAGGGCCACCGTCAACATGGTGCCGGGGACGATGATGCCGCCGCGGTCGCCCGGGGTGACGCTGCCGTAGCGCGGGGCGAATACCTCGGGCAGGGGGCGGCCGGAAGGCGGGGCCATCCACAGGCGCAGCAGGTGGCGCGCGCGCCCGGGCTCGGGCCAGTTTTCGAAGTCGTTGCGCGAGTGCAATATCTGGTGGTTGTGCAGGAACTGCATGTCGCCGGGCTCGAACGCCATTTGCAGATGCAGGGCAGGGTCGTTGACCAGGTTGTCGATCAGGTCCATCACTTCATATTGTTGCGGCGTCAAACGAGGTGCGTCGGGAAAGCGCTTTTGCGCCTCTTCGATGTAGTGGCGCAGGTAGATGGCGGAGAGTTTGCCGGCGTACCAGTTGAAGATGGGAATCTCGAAATAGGGCTTCATCCCGGCCGGCACTTCGCCGCGGCGATCGGTAGGGAAAGGGGTGAAGGCGGCGGGCAGCAAATCCGGGCGCCGCTTGAGGATTTCGTTGTACACCGTCATCGAACTGACGATGAAGGATTCGCCGCCGGCTTTCGCCGTGTGCAGGCACAGCAGGCCGACGATGTCGACCGAATCGGTGTGGTATTCGAGGCGGCGGTTGGTCTGGTAGAAGCGGGTGTTGCCGTCCTTGATGTCCATGCCGAGGTCGCGCACATGGCCCAGCAAATGCCCCTTGCCGTTGGAGGAGCGCAGGCTGCCGAAATGCCGGCCCAGGCCGAGGTAGGCGATGGCGGCGCCGGCGAGGTCGCCACGCGACAAATATTTCTCCACCGGGAAGCCGCGCACCATGATGAAGCCGCGGCCTTCGAGCAATTCGTCCAGCACGCCCATCACCTTGGGCTTGAGCGTGGGTAAAACGAAGGTGGATTCGCTGATCGCCTCCATCGGCGTGCCGCCGGCCTTGAAGCGTTCCACCGCGGCGTCGATCTCGGCGATCTCGGCCGAGCTCAAGCGCCAGATCCAGCGCTCGGGGTGCGCGGCCATCTCCGGGCCCACCCATGCGGCAGCGCCGCTGATGGCGCCGGGGGGCATTTCGGTGGCCTGGCTTGTCTCCATGATTTGCATTTTTTTCCAAACTCCGGAACACTGCATGAGCAAATCGTAATATATAACCAGACAAAAGCGCCATGCTGCACATACAACTCATACAGGCGCGGTGACAAACGCGATGGAGGCGCAACAGCGCGTATGACAGGGCAACGCGGCAACACAAACAGGAGGCGGTAATGATTTCATGCAGCAAGGCGCGGGTGCGCGCCATCATCGGCGCGGGATTGGCCGCATGGGCGTTGGTTGCGGCGAACGCACAGGCGCAGGGCTACCCGAGCCGTCCCATCACCGTGGTCTCGCCCTATGCGGCGGGCGGCGACAGCGACCTCTCGGGGCGCAACCTGGCGAACGTCGCGCCGAAGTATTTGAACGGCCAGCCGCTGATCATCACCAACGTGGTCGGCGCCTCCGGGGTGATCGGCTCGCAAAAGGTGCGCAGCAGCACGCCGGACGGCTATACGCTGCTGATCGCGCGCATCGGCTCACAGGCCATCCTGCCCGCGCTCGACACCAAGATGGCCTACAAGTGGAACGACTTCACCTTTCTTTCGCTGCTGGAACTGAACCCGTATGTGTGCGTGGTCAATGCCAACTCGGCTGCCAAGACGATGAAGGACCTGATCGGCATGCTCAAGGCCAACCCGGGCAAGCTCAATTATTCGAGCGCGGGCGCCGGCACCATCCAGCACATGGGGCCGCAATACATTTTCAATGTCGCCGGCTTGCCGGCGGGCGCGGCCGAGCACGTCGGCTACAAGGGCGCGGGTGAGGCAACCGCGGCCCTGCTCGGCGGCCAGGTGCAATTCATGTGCACCAACATGACCACGCTGGGTGGGCACCTGAAGGCGGGGACGATACGCGCGCTGATGACCACCACCACCGAACGCCTGAAGGACCTGCCGGACACGCCCACCGCGCGCGAGCTGGGCTGGCCGCAGCTCGAAGCCCTCACCGGCTGGAGCGGGCTCTACGGGCCGCCGGGCTTGCCGCCGGAAGTGGTGGCGAAGTGGACCGAGGCGTTCAAGCAGATTGCGCAAGACAAGGATTGGCTCGCCGGCAACGTCGCCATCGGCGGCATCCCGGCGGTGCGCTCACCGGCGGAGACCGAGAAGTTCGCCCACGAGCAATACGAGTTGTACGAAAAACTGGGCGCGACGCTGGGCCTGCGCAAGTAGCGCCGCTTACTCGGTCAGCGCGGCGATGTTGGCGGCGTTGTCGCGCTCGATCTTGCGCGCTTCCGCCAGCAGCATGGCCTCGACCTCAGGCGCGCGGGCGCGCGGAAAGTCCTGCACCGCCGCCGCCAGGCCGATGGCGGCGAACACGCGGCCCTGGGTGTCGAACAGCGGCACGCCGTAGGCGTTGATCCCCGGCACCACGTCGGCCAGGTTGATGCCGTAGCCGTGGCGCTGCGAGCGCCGCAGCATGCGCTCCACCCCGGCCAGGCGCTCGGGCCCGAAGGGCACCACCTGCTTCAGGTTGGCGGCGATCACCGCATCCTGGCGTGCCGGCGGCAGGGCGATCAGCATCGCCGCGCCCATCGCCGAGACCGCCAGCGGGCGGCGCGTGCCGACCTCGATCGACAGGCCCTTGAGCGTGGTCGGGCCGACGCGCACGGCGCAGACGAACTCCTCCCCGGAAAGCAGGTACATGAACATCACCGAGCCGGTGCGCCGGGCGATGCGCGTCAGCGCCGCTTCGCAAGCGGCCTGGAAGGCACTCCACTGCGGCAGCGCCAGGCCGAGTTCGAACAGCAGTGGGCCGGGCACGTAATGGCGGTCGCTGGCGCGCTGCTGCACCATGCGTTCCTGCGCCAGCGCCGCCAGCATGCGGTGCGCCGTGCCCTTGTCCAGGCCGCAGTGGGCGGCCAGGTCGGTCAGGCGCCAGCCCAGCAGCGGGCGGCTGGCAACGGTGCGCGCCAGCGCCATCGCCCGGGCGATGCTTTGGGTGCCGCGTAATGCCGTTTGCATGGTTTTCCGCTATGCAACAAGTTTTACATTGTAAAACATCGCTGGAATGGCGCGCCGCAGCGGGGTGGCACGCGCCGATAATCATTCGCAGCCGCCAAATCCAGTTTGCAGTTGACTATCCACCCCGGAGACATCGCCATTCCCTTCCCCGCTTCCGCCAGCGGCGCCCTCAGCGGCCTGCGCGTGCTCGACATTTCGCGCGTGCTGGCGGGGCCGTATTGCGCGCAACTGTTGTCGGACCACGGCGCCGAGGTGGTCAAGGTCGAGCCGCCGGGCGGCGACGAGACGCGCAGCCTGGGGCCGCCCTTCACCGGCGACAGCGCGGCTTATTTCAGCGCGCTGAACCGCAACAAGCGCGCCCTCGCCCTGGACTTGGCGCAGCCGGCCGGGCGCGAGGTGCTGCTGCGCCTGTTGGAAGAGGCGGATGTGCTGATCGAAAACTTCCTGCCGGGCACGATGGAAAAGTGGGGCCTGGGCTACGAGGCCGAATTGGCCGGGCGCTTTCCGCGTCTCGTGTATTGCCGCGTCACCGGCTTCGGCGCCGACGGCCCGCTGGGCAGCCTGCCGGGCTACGACGCGGTGCTGCAGGCGATGGGCGGGCTGATGAGCATCAACGGCGCGCCGGAAATCGGCCCGACGCGCGTCGGCACGCCGCTGGTGGACGTGGTCACCGGCATCTATTGCGCCTTCGGCGTGATGCTGGCGCTGGCGGCGCGCGAAAAAACCGGGCGCGGGCAACTGGTGGACGGCTGCCTGTACGACACCGCGCTGTCGCTGCTGATCCCGCATGCGGCGAATTTTTTCGCCTCCGGCAAGGTGCCGGGGCTCACCGGCAGTGCGCATCCGAACATCGCGCCCTACGACAAGTTCGCCACCGCCGACGGCGAGATTTTCCTGGGCGTGGTCAACGACGGCCAGTTCCGCAAGCTGTGCGCAGTGCTCGACCAACCGTCGTGGACGGAAGACCCGCGCTACGCCGGCAACGCCGCCCGCCTGCACAACAAGGAGGCGCTCAAACGCGACCTCGAAGCCGTGCTGCGCAATCACCAGCCCGGCGCGCTGTGCGAGACCCTGATGGCCGCCGGCGTGCCGGCCGGGCCGGTGCATTCGGTGGCGCAGGCGCTGGACCACGAACATACCAGGCACCGCGCCATGGCCCTGGAGACCGACGGTGTGCGCGTGCTCGGCGTGCCGGTCAAGCTCTCGGCCACGCCGGGCGGCGCTTACGCGCGGCCGCCGCGCTTTGCCGAACATACGGACGAATTGCTGGCGCAGGCCGGCTATAGCGGTGACGAGATTGCGAAGTTGATTGCTGAAGGCGCAGTGCGTGTCGAGCGGGCCGGCGCGCGCAAGCCGGGTTGACGAACGACAGCCCCGATAAAAATCAGGAGACGAACCATGAAGCTGCTGCAACGCTGTTTGACCATTGCCTTGTTCGGTGCGGCCGCCCTTGCCGCGCCAGCCGCCGCTTTGGCGCAGGCCTACCCCGACCATCCGATCCGCCTGGTGGTGCCCTATCCGCCGGGCCAGGGCACCGACGTGCTGGCGCGCCTGCTGGCCGAGCGCGCCTCCGCCGGCTTGGGCCAGCAGATCGTGGTCGACAACCGCCCCGGCGCCGGCGCCAACATCGGCAGCGACATCGTCGCCAAGGCGGCGCCCGACGGCTATACCCTGCTGATGGGCACCAACGCCACGCATGCGATGAACGCGGCGATGTACTCCAACATGACCTTCGACCCGGTCAAGGACTTCTCGCCGATCATGCTGGTCGGCATCCTGCCGATGGTCCTGACGTCTTCGAACGGCTTTCCGGCCAACGGCATGAAGGACGTGGTGGCGATGGCGCGCGCCAAGCCCGACACGCTCAATGTCGCGCTGACCTCGACCACCGCGCGCGTGCTCTACGAGATGATCAAGTCGGGCGACAACGCGCCGCTGTTCGGCGTCGCCTACAAGGGCAGCGGCGCCGCGCTGACCGACCTGGTCGGCGGCCAGGTGCAACTGATGATAGACACCGTGCCCGCGGTGCTGCCGCAGATCGCGGCGGGCAAGATCAAGGCGATCGCCATTTCCACCGGCCAGCGCTCCGAACTCGCGCCGAACATCCCGACGCTTGCCGAGTCCGGCATGGCCGGCTTCGAGCTGGTGGCCTGGAACGCCATGTTCGCCCCGGCGAAAACACCGCCGGAAATCATCAAGCGCCTGCACGGGGAAATGGCCAAGGCGCTGGCTGAGCCGGAGGTGAAAGCGCGCCTGCTCAAGCTCGGCTTCGAGCCGGGCAAGGGCACCCCTGAATCGCTCGCCGCCTTTGTGCAAAGCGAGTCCGCGCGCTGGGGCGGGGCCATCCGCAAAGCAGGCATCAAGGCCGATTGATATGACGCGCATCACCGACATCCGCAGCTACCCGCAAGTCGTCAGCGAGTTCTCGTGGGACAAGCTGTGGGAACTGTTCGACGGCACCCCCGAGCGCATGAACCTGGCGCACGAGTGCCTCGACCGGCATGCGGGAGGAGCGGAGCGCACGGCGGTGAGCATCAAGTTCGCCGACGGCCGCGCCGAGAATCACAGCTTCGCGGAATTGTCGCGCCTGACCGGCTGCTTCGCCAACTGGCTGGTGAAGCGCGGCGTCGCCAAGGGCGACCGGGTGGCGGTGATACTCGAGCCTTCGCTGGGGTTTTATGTCGGGCTGTTCGGCGCGGTGAAGCGCGGCGCCATCGGCGTGCCGCTGTTCACCCTGTTCGGGCCGGAAGGGCTGGCGCTGCGCATCAATGACTGCAAACCCTCGCTGATCCTTACGCACAACGATGCGCAAACCCTCGCCGCGCAGTTTCCCGGCACGCAGGTAGTGCAGGTGAACGACGCCTTCTGGGCCGAGCTGGCGAAGGAGGACGCAGCGTTCGAGTCCGACACCAGCGCTTCCGACCTCGCGGTGTTCCAGTACACCTCCGGCACCACGCGCGAGTTGCCGGAGGCAGTCAAGCACACGCACCGCGCGGTGGTCACGCTGATGATCGCGGCGCTCTACGGCGTCGGCCTGGCGCCGCAGGACAATTACTTCTGTCCCTCCTCGCCCGCCTGGGGGCATGGCCTGTGGCACGGCACCATCGCGCCACTGGCGCTGGGCATTCACATCGCGGCTTATTCGGGCAAGTTCGATCCGGCGCGCATCGTCGAGGCCTTGCGCGAATTCAAGATCGACAACTTCGCCGCTGCCGCCACCGTGTTCCGCATGATCCGCAACGCCAATTTGCTAAAACCCGGCGACATCCACCTGCCGAAAATTTCCTTCACCGGCGAGCCGATCGACAGCGTCACCGCCGAGTGGATACTGGCCACTCTCGGCAGCCCGGCCTGCAGCATGTACGGCACCACCGAAGTCGGCGTGGTGGTGGTCAACTACCCGGGTTTCGCCGGCTACACCGTCATCCCCGGCGCGTTGGGCAAGCCCGCGCCGGGCTGGGAGGTGGCCGTGGTCGACCAGGCGGGTGCGGTGCAGCCGCCGGATACCTCGGGCGAAATCGCCGTCAAGAGAAAAGGCGAGTGGTTCTACATCAAGGACCGCGGCCGCACCGACGCCGAAGGTTATTTCTATCACGAAGGCCGTTCGGACGACGTCATCATTTCCGCCGGCTGGACCATGAGCGCGGTGGAAATCGAAAACAGCCTGATGAAGCACCCGGCCGTGCTGGAGGCGGCGGTGATCGCCGTGCCGGACGAGTTGCGCGGCCAGGTGGCGCGCGCCTACATCGTCGCCAAAAGCCGCGGCGACGAAGTGATTGCCGACATCCAGGCCTTCATGAAAAAGCAGCTCTCGCAACACGAATATCCGCGCCAGGTCGAGTTCGTCGACGAACTGCCCAAGACCCCGGCCGGCAAGGTCAACCGCAAGGTGCTGCGCGACCGCGTGGCCGCCGCCCAATAGCCATACGTGCAAGCAAAGATCAACCCAAGGAGCAAAAAATGTCGGAAACACTGCAACGCGAATTCGTCGGCATCAACGATCGTGCGCTGGATGATTTGCGCAAGCGTATCGGCGTCAAGATCACGGACACCCTGGAGCCCTGGTGTTATGAAGCCACGCGCGACAACATCCGCCACTACGCCCACGGCATCGGCGACGACAACCCGCTGTGGTGCGACCCGGAGTACGCGAAAAAGACGAAGTATGGCGACGTGATCGCCCCGCCTTCCTTCATCCTGGCGTGCAGCCGCATCATCAGCGGCTACGTCGGCGGCCTGCCGGGCGTGCACGCCATGTTCGCCGGCACCGACTTCAACTGGATGAAGCCGATTCACCGCAACGCGCAGATTTCCACCGTCGCGTACCTGAAGGATCTGGTCGAGCACAAGACCCGCTTCGCCGGCCGCTCGATCCAGCAGATCTACCACGTCGACTTTTTCGACCAGACCGGCGACCAGCTCGCCGCCGCCGAGTCCTGGTGCTTTCGCACCGACCGCGACATGGCGCGCGAGTCCGGCACCAAGTACGACCACCTGAAGGGCAAGGCCCACAAGGTCTACACCGAGCAGGAGATGGCCGATATCTATGAGTTGTATGCCAAGGAAGAAGTGCGCGGCGCCACCCCGCGCTACTGGGAGGACGTCAAGGAAGGCGAGAAGTTGCCCACCACCGTCAAAGGTCCGATGACCATCACCGGCTTCATCGCCTACACGCAAGGCTGGGGCGGCCTGTACATCCGCGCCCACAAGCTGGCCTACAAGATGATCAGCAAGCACCCCAACACCGGCATCAAGAACCGTTTCGGCGTGCCGGACTGCCCCGAGCGCGTGCATTGGGAAGAGGAGTTCGCCCACAAGGTCGGCGCCCCCGGCGCGTATGACTACGGCCCCGAGCGCGCCTCCTGGGTCTCGCACGCCGTCACCAACTGGATCGGCGACGAC
>DATAZV010000048.1:0-2209 GCA_036271855.1 Burkholderiales bacterium | reverse complement strand
GGTGTGCTACGCCCTGTATCTGATCTTCAGCAACAAGCTGATCGCGCGCATCTGCTCGGTGCCTTTTACCGCCTACGCGATGACGGTTTCATGCATCGCCGTCATCGTCCATTTCCTGATCGTCCATCCGCTCTCCGCGCTGGCACTCCCCTGGCCGGTATACGCCTACGGTATCGGCATGGCGGTATTCTGCACCGCGCTGCCGGTGTTCATGGTGTCGGAGGCGAACCGGCGCATCGGCCCGGCGCATGTCGGCATCCTTAGTTCGATGGGGCCGCTGGCCACCGTGCTGCTGGGCATGCTGGTGCTGAACGAGACGGTTTCGGCTTCGCAGTTCGCCGGCATGCTGCTGGTGCTGGTTGGTGTATGGTTCGTCTCTCAAAAACCCAGAAGCGCCTGAGGGCGTACAAATCTGACATAGGAGTTATGCAACATGGACATGGGCATCAAGGACAAGACCGCACTGGTGTGCGCCGCCAGCAAGGGCCTGGGCCGCGGCTGCGCGATGGCGCTGGCCGCCGAGGGCGTGGACCTGGTGATCACCGCGCGCGGCAAGGAAGCGCTGGAAGCCACCGCCGCCGAAATCCGCAAGCTCCATGGGGTGAAAGTCACCGCCATCGCCGGTGACATCACCACCCCGGAAGGCCGCGCCGCCGCGCTGGCCGCCAATCCGCAGCCGGACATCCTGATCAACAACGCCGGCGGCCCGCCGCCGGGCAACTTCCGCGACTGGGACCGCGACATCTGGATCAAGGCGCTGGACGCCAACATGCTGACCCCGATCGAACTGATCAAGTCGACCGTCGACGGCATGATTTCGCGCAAGTTCGGGCGCATCATCAACATCACCTCCGGTGCGGTGAAGGCGCCGATCGAGGTGCTGGGCCTGTCCAACGGCGCGCGCTCGGGCCTGACCGGCTTCGTCGCCGGCCTGTCGCGCAAGACGGTGGCGCACAACGTCACCATCAACGGCCTGTTGCCCGGACCGTTCGACACCGACCGCCTGAAGACCACGATAGCCGCCGCCGCCAAGAACGCCAACATCCCGCTGGACGAGGCCGCCGAGCGCCGCCGCAAAGAGAATCCGGCAGGCCGCTTCGGCACCGCCGAGGAATTCGGCGCCGCCTGTGCATTCCTGTGCAGCGCGCATGCCGGCTTCATCACCGGGCAAAACCTGCTGATGGACGGCGGGGCTTACCCGGGAACCTTCTGAGCACGCAAAAGTAAAAGCCTACTTTTGCGTGGTTCGGGTCAGCAAAGAAATCGCCGGCAGAGCCGGTCGATTTTTTGACTTAAATGCTACGAAAAAACGGGAAAGCCTGCGAGACAGGTCCCCCATGTGGAGGCAATGAGATGAAGTCCCAATTTTTTCAACGACACGCCTTGCTAGGCTGCGTCCTCGCAGGCCTACTGGCGGCAGGTGTTGTCCAGGCACAAACCTTTCCGGACAAGCCGGTGCACATCGTCGTGCCGCTGGCGGCGGGCGGCGCGGTGGACAACGTCGCGCGGGTGCTGGGGCAGAAACTGTCGGCGCAGATCGGCCAGCCGGTGATCGTCGACAACAAGCCCGGCGCCAACGGCAACATCGGGGCGGAGGCAGTGGCGAAGTCGGCGCCCGACGGCTACACCATCCTGATGGCGATCCCGGCGGTGACCACCAACCAGTCGCTTTACAGCAAGCTGCCGTACGACACCTTCAAGGACTTCGCGCCGGTGGCGCGCCTGGGCGGCGCGCCGCTGATTTTGGTGGTGGGTGCCGATTCACCCTACAAGACCTTTGCCGAACTGCTGGCGGCCCTGCGCGCCAACCCGGGCAAGTTCAGCTACGGTTCCTCCGGCAACGGCTCCTCCCAGCACCTGGCAGGCGAGTTGTTCAAGATCTCGGCCAAGGTCGATGCGCTGCACGTACCTTACAAGGGCGGCGCGCCGGCCGTCACCGACCTGATCGGCGGCCAGCTCACCTTCATGCTGACCAACCCGCTGGAAGTGCAGTCGCAGATCAAGTCCGGACGGCTGAAGGCTCTCGGCGTGGGCGGCCCGAAGCGCGTCGACTGGCTGCCGGGGGTGCCGACCCTGGCCGAATCCGGCTTGCCGGGCTATGAAGCAACCACCTGGTGGGGCACGCTGGCGCCCGCGGGCACGCCGCCGGCGGTGCTGGCGCGATTGACCAAGGAGATTGTCGCCGCGATGAATTCGGCGGAAGTCAGCG
>DATAZV010000047.1:0-5600 GCA_036271855.1 Burkholderiales bacterium | reverse complement strand
CCGGGGATCTCGTCGATCACCCCGCCGTCCTTGCGGCATTCGACGCCGGCGGTTTGCAGCTCCAGGTCCTCACGGCTGAACTGGCGCTTGGCCGCGGTGCGGCTCATGCGGCGGCCGGCACCGTGCGAGCAGGAGCACAGTGACTCGGCGTTGCCCAGCCCACGCACGATGTAGGACTTCGCCCCCATGCTGCCGGGGATGATGCCCAACTGGCCCTCGCGCGCGCTGATCGCGCCCTTGCGGGTGACGAACAGGTGCTCGCCGAAGTGATTTTCCTGCGACACATAGTTGTGGTGGCAGTTGATCGCCTCACCCAGGAGACTAAAACGTGGCAGTTCCTCTTGGAGCACCGCGAGGACCAAGCGCATCATCTCTGCACGGTTGAGCAGCGCGTAATCCTGCGCCCACTCCACCGCTTCCACGTAGTCGTCGAACCATTGCGTGCCCTCGCGGAAATACGAGAGGTCACGGTCCGGCAGGTTCATCCAGTGCACGCGCATGTCCTTCTTCGCCGCCTCGATGAAATAGCGCCCCATCACGTTGCCGATGCCGCGCGAGCCCGAGTGCAGCATCACCCACACCTGATCGGCCTCGTCGAGGCAGATTTCGATGAAGTGGTTGCCGCCACCCAGGGTGCCGAGCTGGCAGATCCAGGTTTGCGAAAAGCGCTTTTGCATTTTCATCAGGCCCGGATGCTTGGCCACGATGTCGTCCAGGCGCTGATCCAGCACGCGCGCATTGCGCCCGTGCTGCGAACCCTTCACCTTGCTCGACTCGTGCTGCGAAAAGCCCACCGGCACGCAGGCCTCGATGGCCGAGCGCACGCGATACAGGTTGTCCGGCAGGTCCGCCGCTTTCAGCGAGGTGCGCACCGCGTTCATGCCGCAGCCGATGTCCACCCCCACCGCCGCCGGGATGATTGCGCCCTTGGTCGGAATCACCGAGCCCACGGTCGCGCCGATGCCGGCGTGCACGTCGGGCATGGCGGCGATATGGCCGTGCACGATTTCCAGCTGCGAGACGTTGATCAGCTGTTGCAATGCTTCGTGTTCGATATCCGCGGTCCACACCTTCACCGGCACGCGGCCCTTGTTCAGGGTCAGTTTGATGCTCATACGTAACTCCAAATACCAAAAGAAAAAAGCCCTGGGGATGAGCCAGGGCTGGGAAGCGACGGCCGCGGATCAAGAGATGCGCGGACCGCGTGAACCGGCCTCGGCTTGGATGTGCGATGCGCTCGCTCCAAGCCAGGGGGCCTTGGGGCTCAGCGCGGTGTTCGTTGGACTGCCGTCATGCTTCCTTTCCTTTGCTTGATTGAGTCACCGCCGGGCGGCTTGAGGGTTGGGGCGCATGTTTTGCACATGCGCCGGAATTCGTAAGACGCGGATTCTACGCAGTCGAATAACGCTGTCAACAGCAAATCGGTTGACCGTTGTGTTTTTGCATCAAATGCAAACCGTCGCGGCCTAGATGCGCTGCGCGCCGGCTACCAGCTTTTCGATCTCCGCCGGCTTGTAGCCAACCACGATTTCGCCGTCCACTTCCAGGATGGGAAATCCCGAGACGTGGAATTTCTGCCTGAGGTGGTCCTGGCTGTGCGGGTCTTTTTCGACGTCGATCTCGGTGTACTTCACGCCGTCCCGCTCCAGCAGCTTGCGCGTCTGCTTGCAATACGGGCACCAGGAGGTGGCATACAGGATGGCGACCGGGGCTGCCTGGTTCTCCGCGCTCGAAACCGCATGCGCCGGCGACCGGTGCACGAGCTTGCTATAGCCACTGACCGCGACCGCGCCTGCAATGACGATCAAGCCGGCGATTTGCACGAAGTTCAGCCCGCGGCCGTTCCTGTTGGTGAGCAGGGGCTTGCCGCCGACCATGATGGGCGATGGGGTCGGGGCATCCGCATCCTCATGGTGGTGGACCGCCGTCTCGCCGTATTTGGCGTAGACGATGCCGCAAGCGGGGCACTGCCAGGCAGGAGCCGTTTCGGTGTCTTTGCGCACATGGGCGCATTTGGGGCAGGTACGCACGAACATGGCGACGATCTCCCGGGACAGGCGGGGTGCGGACGTCGCACCGCGACATGACGATCGGTGAAGATAGCACACCGCACCCCTATCCCTATACCCAGACGCCTAGCGGCGGGCACACTCCGGCGATGTGTTGGCCTGCTTGAGGTAGGCGATCAGGTCAGACCGCTCGCCGGCATCGCCGACACCGTCATAGGTCATGGCCGTGCCGGGCACCATTTTCAGCGGGCTTTGCAGGAACCGGTCCAATGTCTTCTCGTTCCACACGATGCCGGATTTTTTCATCGCCGGCGAATAGTTGAAGCCCGGCACGCTGCCCGCCTTGCGGCCGAACAGGCCACAGTGGCGCGGGCCGACGCGGTCAGTAGTGAGCGCGTGGCAGGCGAGGCAGCGGATGTAGATCTGCTCGCCACGTGCCGCATCCGGCGCCGCATGCGCCGCCGCGCAAAAAAGAACGGCGGCGCAGATCAGCAGCAGTCGTTTCACGACATGAAAGCCGCGGGTACCGGCGCTTCGCCCAGGGCATTGCGCAGCACCGCCCAGTGCATCGCCTCGTCACCGAGAATGCTGGCGGCGGCCTTGGCGAGGTCGCGGTTGCCGAACAGCGGCACCGCGCCCAGGTAGGCGCTCACCGCCCCTTGTTCCAGCTTTGCAGCGAAGCGCAGGACATCGGCCTGCGACTTCAGCTGGTCGACCGGGAAATCGTATTTCGCTTTCGCCGTCACCGCCTTGCCGCCCAGCTTGGCGACGGTCTTGGCCAGCACGTCGGCGTGTTCCTTGTGGTGTCCCTGGAAGGTCACCGCGAGGTCGAGCACCGGTTTTTGCAGCAGCTTGCTTTCCGCGCCCAACTGGTAGGCGGCGATGGCTTCGAGTTCTGCGCCCAGCGCGGTGTTGAGGATCTGGATATCGCCGGCCGCGCCATCGGCCGCTTTGGCGGCCAGCGCGTCATTGCCGGCCAGCAAGGCGATGGCGCTGCCCGACAGCATCAGGCCGGTACGGCCGAGAAAAAGCCGGCGTGCCGCTTGCGGCGACGCCATTTGGAAAAACGACATGGTGAACTCCTTAGGGGTGGTGTTGCGGGGGGGTGCATCGTGTTCATGCGAGGCGCGCGAGGACGCTCGCGACGATGCGGTCACAACGGCTGCCGTCGAAGGAAAAAGCGCCTTCGACAGCCATGTCCAGGTCGCGCGACAGGCCTTCGCGCAGCAGGCTTTTGGCGCGGAACAGCCGGGTGCGCACGGTGGCTTCGGGAATCTCCAGCACCTGCGCGACTTCCTCGGCGCTCATTTCCTCGACCGCCCGCAGGATGAACACGGTGCGAAACGGCTGCGGCAGGGCGTCGATGCGCGACTCCATGATCAGGCGCACCTGCGCGCGCATGGCGGCGCTTTCCGGGCGGTCGTCGGGGTTGTCTTCGGCCATGTTCTCGGATTCGGCAGCGGCCACGTCGGCCTCCTGATCGGGGGTGTCGATGGGAGCCGCCAGCGAAATCACCTCCGCGCCCTTGCGCCTGGTCCGGCCTAGCGCCTCGTTGATCACGATGCGGGTCAGCCAGGTGGATAGCCGGGCCTCGGAGCGAAATGCCGGCAGCGCGCGCCATGCCTTGAGATAGGCTTCCTGCAGCGCGTCCTCGGTTTCGGCGTCGCTTTTGAGGATGCTGCGCGCGCTGCGGAACAGCAGCCGGTTGTGGCGCCGCATGATCAGCTCGAAGGCGCGGCTATTGCCGGCGGCGGCCAGCGCGGCGAGTTCGTCGTCGGTGCTGCGGTCGGAGAGGATGGTGGCGGAAGTTTTCTGGCGCATGTTTTGGTCCTTCTGCCTGTTGGATGCAGCGGCCTCACGCCGCGTTCCCGATATCTGGTTCAGGCTGCCATCATGGCCCGGATGGCGGTTTTACCCGCCGCCGGCCGGCGGCCGGGCAGGAATGCAAAAGGCCGGGAATGTCCCGGCCCTTTATTTTCCCGGCGCGTCGCCGGGCGCCTCAGATGCGCCTGGCGTTGGCGATGACCCTGTCGATTTCAGCCGGCTGGAAGCCGATCACGCCTTCCTCGCCGACCTCGATGATCGGAAACACCGGGACATGGTACCTCTCGATGATGTGTTCCTGGCGGTCGGGCTGTTTTTCGACATCGACCTCGATGTACTTGATGCCGCGCCTGTCGAGCAATTCGCGGGCAGCCTGGCAATCCGGGCACACAGGGATGCTGTAGAGCACCACCAATTGAAGCTGGCGTTCCGCGGCCGCGGCAGCCGCGACCCGCGGCGCTGTTATTGCCGGCTTCACGACGAACTTGCCGTAGGCGCCGTAGGCGAGGACGCCGACGAAGACGGCCAGCCCGCCGGCCCGGATCAAGGCCGGCCAGTTCAGCTTGATGCGCGGTTCTTTCGGCGGTGGCGGCGCCGGCTGGGCGGCCGCGCGCTCCGCTCGCCGCGCCGCGGCCAACTCGGCACTGGCCTGGATATAAGCGGTGCGGCAGGACGGGCATTGCCAGTCCGGCGCGGTATCGGTGTCCCGGCGGACATAGGAGCATTTGGGGCAGGTGCGCGCGTACATGATGAGTATTCCGGAAAGGGGGCGATCCTGGCCGCCTGGAGTCAAAACCCGCCGAAATTACCATGAGCCGGTCCGGTGCGGAACCCTTGCTTTGGTATTAGAGCCGGCCAGATGATGAATAATGCGGGTGAATAATGGCGTACTGCATAAATTCAAACGATAACCAGGAGACTTTCATGTCGCAACAACCCGCGCCGGTGCGGCGCATTGTCACCGGCCACGACGCTTCCGGCCGCGCCGTCATCATCGAAGACGGCCTTGCCTCGGCGGTGCGCACGGTGGCCGAGCGCCCCGGCTACCGCGTCACCAACTTGTGGATCACCGCCGACAGCCCGGCGCCGATCAACGATCCCGACCGCCTGGCCGAGCTCAAGGGCATCGCGCCGCCGCCCAAGGGCACGGTGGTGCGCATCATCGACTACCCGCCGGAATCGAATGATCCCGCGGAGCGCGAGCGGGCTTTCAAGGCTTCCTTCTCCAACCTGTATCAGGATGCCCAACATGCGCCCAAGCCCGGCGAGCACCCCGGCATGCACCGCACCGAGACGGTGGACTACGCCATTGTCATGGAAGGCGAGCTTACCGCCATCCTTGAAGGGGAAGAAACCGTGATGCGCGCCGGCGACGTGCTGGTCCAGCGCGGCACCAACCATGCGTGGGCGAACCGCTCGGGCAAGTTCGCGCGCATCTGCTTTGTGCTGATCGACGGGAAGCGCTGATCATGCGCCGCCTGCTTGCTCTCTTGCTTGGCCTGATGCTGTGCGCCTTTGCGCAAGCGCAGACCTATCCGGCGAAAAACGTCGAACTCATCCTGCCTTATGCCGCCGGCGGCGGGGTCGACGCAATGGCGCGCGCCTTCGCTCGCGAGGCGACGCGCATCACCGGGCAGAACTGGATCGTGGTCAACCGCGACGGCGCCGGCGGCGTGGTCGGCTTCACCGCGCTGTCACGGGCCGCGCCGGACGGCTACACCCTGGCGTTTTCACCTGCCTCGCCGCTGGTCAATTCGCCCTTCGTGA
>DATAZV010000046.1:0-2720 GCA_036271855.1 Burkholderiales bacterium | reverse complement strand
GGCCATCGAGCAGATCAAGCTCAACACCCACAACGGCACCCACATGGATGCGCCCTACCATTACTTCTCCACCATGGACGGCGGCAAGCGCGCCGCCACCATCGACGAGATTCCGCTGGACTGGTGCTTTCGCCCTGGAGTGAAGCTCGACTTTCGCCATTTCCCGGACGGCTACGTCGCCACCCGCGAAGACGTGATCGCCGAACTCAAGCGCATCGACTACGTATTGAAGCCGCTGGACATCGTGGTGGTCAACACCCGCGCCGGCTCGCGCTACGGCCATGAAGACTACGTCTCCTCCGGCTGCGGCATGGGCCGCGAAGCGACGATGTACCTGGTGGAGCAAGGCGTGCGTGTCACCGGCATCGACGGCTGGAGCTGGGACGCACCTTTCGTCCACACCAAGCAGAAGTACGCCGAAACCAAGGACGCCTCGCTGATCTGGGAAGGCCACCGCGTCGGCATGGATGTGGGCTACTGCCACATGGAAAAAATGCACAACCTGGAAGCGATTCCCGGCCACGGCTTCAACATCGCCTGCTTCCCGGTGCGCGTCAAAGGCGGCTCCGCCGGCTGGACCCGCGCTGTGGCGATGGTCGACTGAAATGTAGAAGGCGGGCGCACCAGGCGCCCGCCTGCTCCCTCACTGGATCGGGAACGGATACTTCAATTCACCCGACTTCAGCGACTCCGGGTACAAAATCACCTGTGTCCCCGGCGTGTCGAACTGCCTCATGTCGTTGCCCTTCACCTTCTGGAACTGGGTCATCAGGATGCGCGGGCTGGCCCACTCGCCGTTGGCGCCGAACTTGATGTCGCCGACGATGGTCTTGAAGGTGTTCTTGTGCAGGTAATCGGTGAGTTTGTCGTCGTCGGTGCCGCCAGTGGCGACGATCGCCTGCTCCAGCACCTGCGCGGTGGCGTACTGGATCGGCGGCACGTACAGGCCCAGCGGATCGGTGCCGGCGGCACCGGCGCGGGCGCGGTACTTGGCGAGAAATTCGTTCACCCCCGGGAAATTCATCGTCGGCTCACGCAGGAACAGCTCGTAATTCACCATGCCGTTCAGGATCTCGCCCATCTGCTGCTTCACCGTGGTGATCTGCAGGCCGACCATGGCGCCGCCGAACATCATCGACTTGATGCCGACTTCGCGCGCCGCGCGCACCAGCCCCGCGCTATCGATCGGGTAAGAGCCGACAAAAATCAGGTCCGGCTTTTTCGCCTGGATGGCGCGCATGATGGAGCCGAAGTCCAGGGTATTGCCGGGGTAGCTCTGGTCATAGACGATGTTCAGGCCCATGCGCTTGGCGTTGGCGCGCGCGCCCTCCAGCGCATTCTTGGCGAACTCGATGTCGGCGCCGACCAGCGCGATGGTCTTCGGCTTCGGGTTGAGCTTGGCGGCGATTTCGAAATAGCCCAGGCCGATGGCGGACTTGCCGTCCGGCCCGTAAGGCATGGTCTGGAAATAGCGGCCATACTTGAACTGGTCGTTCGCCGCCAGCGACAGGGTGGCGAGCAAAAAGCGGTTGTGCTGCATCGCCACCGGGACCGCCGGCGCAGTGAAGTTGGTGCCCATCGAAAGCAGCACGTCGCACTTGTCGACTTCGATCAGCTTGTTATAGATGCCGGGCACGGTGGCGCCGTTGCTCTGGTCGTCGTAATACACCAACTCGACCTTGCGTCCCAGCAGGCCGCCGCGCGCATTTACTTCCTCGGCCCAGATCTGGAAGGTCAGGAGCGACGCCTTGCCCAGACCGCCGTTGCCGCCGGTAAGCGAATGGCCGAAGCCGATCTTGATCGGATCGGCCGCCGGCGCCGCCCCCGCGAAACAGACACCCAGGAAGAACAGGACGGAAATAACGGCGCGGCCGGCCATTCCCATGCGGCGCGTGGAATGCATACTCGTCTCCTCGTAATTGTCGGTACGGCAGGCTCGTCGGCCCGCATCCACTATGACACGAAAATATCCGCCACGCCGACGGGGATATTTATGCATCGGATTGGCAACCCTGCAGAAAAGCTGCCCGCCGTCCTTGACTTTTCGACCCGCACAACCATATTGGAAGCACTGCGCGGACCTCGCCGGGGGGAGTGGCATTGCCCTCGCGCGCTGCCGCCAAACACATGTCGAAACAAGAAAATTAAAGGATCACTCCATGACTGACAAGCCGATCAAGCTACCCGGTGCGGACCACCCCATTACCATCGAGTCCAGCCCTGCCCTGATTGTGGTCACCCTCGCCGGGCGCACCATCGCCAGCAGCACCGAAGCCCTGACCCTGCGCGAAGCAAACTACCCGCCGGTGCACTATATTCCGCGCGCCGACGTCGACATGACGCTGCTCACGCGCACCGCGCACGCCACCTACTGTCCCTACAAGGGCGACTGCGCCTACTACAGCATCCCGCTGGGCGGTGAACGTTCGGCCAACGCGGTCTGGACTTACGAGACTCCCTACCCGGCCGTCGCCGCGATCAAGGATCACATCGCGTTTTATCCGGATCGGGTCGACGAGATCCGCGAAGTGAAGCGGCCCTGAAGGCTGTGCGCCGCTGCCCGCCTGGCGGCGGCGCCCGCTGCTTAAGCGGCGCATAAGCCCGCCGCCACCATCAAGGCGCCCATGACCTGTTAACTTGCGCCTGCAGCGCGCAGCGCCTTTGGCGCATTCCTCACGAGTCGACAACAGGCGCGCCGGGAGACATCATGCAGCGCGCCG
>DATAZV010000045.1:0-8598 GCA_036271855.1 Burkholderiales bacterium | reverse complement strand
GCGGATTGGCGGCAAAAGCGGCCAGTGCCTCCGCGGCCTTGGCCAGCGCCTGCTCGATTTCACCCTTGACCCAGGTCAGCGGACCGACGTCGAATTCGTTTGCGGCTCCCATACCGTCACCTCTCATTGCTGGCGGCGCCCGGTTGACGGACGCCGCGCGGACCGCCGCCCGGTGCTCCGGGCAGCGTCTTCAGACCGCGCGATTCAAGCGGCCCGGCCGGTCCGGTCCCGAACCGGCCTGGATAAACGAAACTTCCAACCACGAAGCTTCCAACCAAGCCACCGCACCGCGCCCTGCGGCGCCGCGACGATGACTCCTCCCCCTCTCAAACCACTGCCACTGCTGTTGCCAGATCCGCTTACGCGACCTTGAAGCCCGACACCGACTGCTTCAGTTCCTGCGCCAGCGCGGCAAGCTGACGCACCGAGTCCGCGTTTTGCCGCGTACCCTTGGAGGTCTGCTCGGAAATGTTCAGGATGTCCTGAATGTTTTTCGCCACCACGGCGGCCGATTCGGCCTGGGTGGAGGTGGTCTTGGAAATGCCCTCGATCAGCTCGGCGAGGCGGCGCGACACCTGGCCGATCTCACCCAGCGCCTGGCCGGCGGCGTCGGACAGCTTCGCCCCTTCCACCACGCCCTGGGTCGATTTTTCCATCGCGGACACCGCATCCTGGGTGTCGGTCTGAATCGTCTTCACGATGGCGCCGATCTGCTTGGTCGCTTCACCGGAGCGTTCCGCCAGGCGCTGCACTTCTTCCGCAACCACGGTGAAACCGCGGCCGGCTTCACCGGCGGAGGCCGCCTGGATGGCGGCGTTGAGCGCCAGCACGTTCGTCTGTTCGGTAATGTCCGAGATCAGTTCCACGATTTCACCGATCTCCTGCGAGGATTCGCCGAGGCGCTTGATGCGCTTGGAGGTTTCCTGGATCTGCTCGCGGATTTCGTTCATGCCGGCGATCGAGTTCTGCACCGCGCCCATGCCCTTTTCGGCGGCGGAGAGCGACTGGCGCGCCACGTCGGCGCTCTGGCGCGCGCCGGACGACACCTGGTTGATGTCCTGCGCCATGCGCAGAACCGATTCACCGGTCTGGCGGATTTCGTTCGACTGCTTGTCCTGCGCGGCGAGCAGCTGGGCCGAGGTGCGCTGGGCGGCTTCCGAGGCGGTCGACACCTGCGCGGTCGCCTGGTTGATGCGCAACACCACGTTGCGCAGTTCTTCGATCGTGAAGTTCACCGAGTCGGCGATCGCGCCGGTGATGTCTTCGGTCACCGTTGCCTGTACCGTGAGGTCGCCGTCGGCCACCTCGGCCAGTTCGTTCATCAGGCGCAAAATGGCGGCCTGGTTCTGGTCGTTCACCTTCTTCGCTTCGGCTTCCAGCTTCACCGCCTCTTCGCGGCGGCGGTCGGCTTCGACTTCGCGGGTCTGCTGGTCGACGCGGTAGACCTGGAACAGGAAGAACACCGTCACCAGCGCCAGTACCACCAGGATGGCGATGCCGAGGAAGTAGATGCGCAAATCCGCCGATGCATTCTGGTAGCCATTGGCCAGGCCGGAGAGCTTGTCTTTCAGCGACTCGTTGTCGGCAAACACGTTTTGCGCCGACTGCTTGGCGTTCACCAGGCGCTGCATGTTGCCGAGAATACCGGCCACCGCGCTCTGGTAGCCGGCGAAGGCCTTTTCCAGCTCGGCCAGGCGGTCTTTGGTGTCCTGGTCGGTGGTGGGCGTCAGGCGCAGGGAATCGCTGCCCTTGATCAGGCCCTGCAGCAGGTCGCGGAAGGTGTTGGTGTCCTTGCCCAGCAGGAAGGCCACTTCGGGGTCGATCGACTCGCCCGCCAGCAGCGCGTTGGCGTTTTTCGCCATCCGCTGGGTCAACATGACGAGCTGGCCGGCGACCGACAGCTCACGCGGGCCGGCGTTGGCCTGCAGCTTCAGCGCCGAGATCTGCTCGGCCAGTTCCAGCAGCTGCGGGTTGTTGGCGTTGATCGCGCGGATCGAGTTGCCCAGCAGCAGCAGGTTCTTTTCCTGGTCGATCACGACGGTGGAATTCTTGCGGGTCTTTTCCCATTCGGTCTTCACGCCGGTGAGCAGCGGCTGCACCGAGCCCGGGGTGGTCACCGGGTTGTCGCCCTCGCCCGACAGCGTTTTCAGGTTGGCCTCGACCTTGTCGCGGCTTTCCTGCAGCTGGCGGAACGCCACCTGGTTACCGGCGATCGCGTTGGGCACCGCTTTTGCCAGACGCTGGGAGTGCATCAGGGCATCACCGGTCACCGCCACGCCGTTGGTCAGCTGGTTCGCCAGGTACACGTAGGAGAAGATCGCCAGGCCCAGCAGGACCGCAATCACCGCCAGCACCAGGCCGAGTACGCCGTATTGCCGGCCGATCGCCTGCTTGCCGATCAACGGTACGCGGGTGCCGCCGCCGGTGGCAGCGGAACTGGTAGTCGGCGGCCCCGCCTTGGCAACCTCGGTCTTGGCGGCTTCGGCCTTGGCGGCGTCGCCGTCCCTGGCCTTGCCGCTCTTGGCGCCCTTGTCCTTGCCGCGCGCGGGCAGTTTGATGCTCAATGCCATGATGATTTCTCCCTCCTACGTTCCACTGACCACGCCGCTGCGCGTTTACGCAACCGCGTTATAGCCCCACCTGCAAAAAATCCTGGTCCTGCACCAGCTCCTGCAACTTCAATTCGTGCCACAGCCGGGTATCGGCGTCGCGCCAGTTCGCGCCGGCCCACGGCGCCCCGCGGCCGGGGCTCTCGGTGCCTTCGGTGCCCTCCTGGCGGGTGAAATCCTTCGGGTTGCGCAGGCCGAGCATGCGCGACACCAGGATGGCGGCGTTGATGCCGAAGCGCGAGCCGGCCAGCACCAGGCGGTTTTCCTGCGCACGCGCCACCGGCTCGGCACCGGAAAAAGCGGAAAAATCGACCACGCTGTAGAGGCTGCCGCGAATATTGGTGACGCCGACAAACCAGGGCTTGGTCAGCGGCACCGCCAGGATTTCCGGCACCGGCACGATTTCGCCGGCGTCGCCCAGATCGATCAGCCAGTAATTCTGCCCGCACAGTACCCCCAGGCGTGTGTCGGCCGCCGGCTGCGCCTTCGCGCTTTGCAGGCGCTGCGCCAGGTCCTGCTGGAATTGCCTGAGGCTGGTCTTGATGGCCACGCTTGAGGGTTCCTAGAGGTAACCGTAGTGGAAAAAGCGGCGGGGAGATGAGCGGAAGCAGGCCCGGGCCTTCAGCCCAGCGCCTTGATCTTTTCCAGCAATTCGTCGCCGTTGATCGGCTTGACCAGGTAGTCCTTCGCGCCCTGGCGCACGCCCCAGATCTTGTCGGTTTCCTGGTCCTTGGTGGTGCACATGAAAATCGGGATGTGCGCGGTTTCCGGCGCCTTCGAGATCGCCCGGGTGGCCTGGAAGCCGTTCAGGCCGGGCATCACCACGTCCATCAGGATCAGGTCAGGCATTTCCTTGGCCGATTTGGCCACCGCGTCCTCGCCGTTTTCGGCGGTGACGATGGTATAGCCCCGCTTGGAAAGCAGTTCCTGGAGGAAGAAGCGCTCGGTGGGCGAATCGTCCACCACCATGATTTTTTTGACCGGCATGTTATTCACCTACTTGGTTCAGTTAGTCAGTTTTACCCGCGTGGGCGCCAACGGTCTTCAAGAGGCTGTCCTTCGTAAAGGGTTTGGTCAGGTACTCGTCGGAACCCACCATGCGACCGCGCGCGCGATCGAACAACCCGTCCTTGGAGGACAGCATGATTACCGGCGTGCTGGCGAATTTCGCGTTTTTCTTGATCAGCGCGCACGTCTGGTAACCATCCAGGCGGGGCATCATGATGTCGCAGAAAATGATGTTGGGCGCGTGATCGGTGATCTTCGCCAGCGCATCGAAACCATCTTCCGCCAATATCACTTGGGCCCCCGCCTGCACCAGAAAAATTTCGGCACTGCGTCGTATGGTGTTCGAGTCGTCGATCACCATGACTTTCACGCCGGCCAGATTATAGGTCTCCGCCATCCCGCCCCCGCCTTGCCCGTTCTGATTTTCGGCGGCGTGGATTCCGCCCGCCGCCGCTCGTAAAGCCGTAAATGATACAAGACCTTATGAGATTGTCATATAAGGTATTGTTCAATTTAGCGGGATTCTCGCCTAAATCCAAAAAAAAAATCAAATTTCGGCCGGCTCGAAGTCTTTCCGGGTTACGGCCATTTCGACCTGCTGCTCAAATTCCAATCAGCTTGAATTCTTGCCTGCCCGGACGCACGGGCCGCGAAATCTTGTCCAAATCCCGACCAGTTCGAAAGCTTCACTAGATTTCGGCCAGTTCGAAATCTTTCCTAGATTTCGACCAGCTCGAAATCTTCCTTGCGCGCACCGCATTCCGGACAGGTCCAGTTCAACGGCACATCCTCCCAGCGGGTACCAGGCGCCAGGCCGTCTTCGGGAGCGCCTTTTTCCTCGTCGTAAACCCAGCCGCAAATCAGGCACATCCAAGTCTTGAAGCCGTTATCCATTTTTGCGTTTGCTGCGGTTCTAGCCGCCGAATACGATTAAAATGGGGATAATAGCATCGGACTTAATAGCTTGGTGCATCTTCATCCGGCATTTTCCTGAATTTACAGGAAAATCGCCTCTGCCCCTACGGGCCCTTACCGGCCCTTACCCCCCCCCGCGCTTACCCATTCCCCATCCCAATTTCCGCCGCCGCCAGCCGGCCCCAAATGACTTACATGGCCACCGCTCCGACTTCGCCTCCGATCGTGCTGGTGTTCGCCGGTTCCGACCCTTCCGGCGGCGCCGGCATCCAGGCCGACATCATGACCCTGGCCAGCCTGGGCTGCCACCCGCTGTCGGTGATCACCGCGCTGACCATCCAGGACTCCGAACGGGTCGAGGCGATCGACGCCATCGACGCCGCCTGGGTCGAGGACCAGGCGCGCCAGGTGCTGGAAGACATGACGGTGGACGCGTTCAAGATCGGCTTGCTGGGCAGCGTGGAAAACGTCCAGGCGATTGCCGAGGTGGTGTCCGATTATCCCGATATCCCGCTGATCCTCGATCCGGTGCTGGCCGCCGGCAACGGCGACGACCTGGCCAACGAAGAGATGATCGCCGCGATCCGGGAACTGCTGATCCCCCAGACCACGGTGCTCACGCCCAACAGCCTGGAAGCGCGGCGCCTGGTGGCGGGGCATTTCGAGGAAGAAGACCCGGCGCTGGAGCTCTGCGCCAAGGCGCTGCTGGAAATGGGTGCGGAATACGTGCTGATCACCGGCACCCACGAGAACACCCAGCAGGTGGTGAACCAGCTCTATGGTCCGGTCGGCGGGCCCGACAGCGACGAACTGGGCCTGGTGCGCAGCGACGCCTGGACCCGCCTGCCCGGCAGTTACCACGGCTCCGGCTGCACCCTGGCCTCGGCCATCGCCGCCACCCTGGCCAACGGGCTGGATGTGCCCGCCGCCGTGCGCGAGGCGCAGGAATACACCTGGAACACCCTGAAATTCGCCTTTCGCCCCGGCATGGGCCAGTACATCCCGGACCGCTTTTTCTGGGCCCGCCAGACCCCTGATGCAAGCAGTGAAGCCAACGGCACCGGTGAAGCCGGCGGCGGGCAGGCCGGCCCGTGAGCGCGGCCGCACGGATTCGCGGCCTGTACGTCGTCACCCCGGACTGGCGCGACACCCTGAAGCTGGTGCTGGCAGCCAAGGCAGCTCTGGAAGGCGGCGCCCGGGTGTTGCAATACCGCAACAAGGTCGCCGCGCCCAGCCAGCGCATCGAGCATGCCATCGCCCTGGCCGCCCTGTGCCAGAAGTTCGGCGCCACCTTCATCGTCAATGATCATCTCGACCTCGCCCTGAAAGTCGATGCCGACGGCGTGCATCTCGGCGCGGACGACGGTGAGCTCGCGGCCGCGCGCAAGAAGCTTGGGGCGGGCAAGCTGCTCGGCGCCTCCTGCTACGACCGGCTCGAACTGGCGCAGGCCGCCAGGAATGCCGGCGCCGATCACATCGCCTTCGGCAGCATTTACGCTTCTCCCAGCAAGCCCGCCGCGGTGCGCGCGCCGCTTGACTTGTTCGCCCAGGCGCGCTCGCTCGGGCTGCCGATGGTGGCCATCGGCGGCATCACCGCAGACAATGCGCAAGCGGTGGTCGAAGCCGGCGCCGATGCGCTGGCCGTGATCAGCGATATTTTCGACGCGCCCGACATCGCCGCGCGCGCGCGCCAGTTCGGCGCGCTTTTTACTTAAAGCCCTGTACCTGATCATGAACCAGAACAGCAGCAACAACGAAACCCTGTTTTCCCGCGCCCAGGCGATCATCCCGGGTGGCGTCAATTCGCCGGTGCGCGCCTTTCGCTCGGTCGGCGGCACCCCGCGCTTCATCACCCGCGGTTCCGGCCCCTACGTGTGGGACGCCGACGGCAAGCGCTATACCGACTACGTCGGCTCCTGGGGGCCGCTGATCCTGGGCCACGCCCACCCCGCGGTGATCAAGGCGGTGCAGGAAGCCTCCACCCGCGGCTTGTCCTTCGGCATGCCTACAGAGGACGAAATCAACATCGCCGAGATGGTGGTCAAGCTGATGCCGTCGCTGGAGCGCATCCGCTTTGTCAGTTCTGGCACCGAGGCGGCGATGACCGCCATCCGCCTGGCGCGCGGCGCCACCGGGCGCCCGAAGATCATCAAATTCGAAGGCTGTTATCACGGCCATGCCGACAGCCTGCTGGTGAAAGCCGGCTCCGGCCTGCTGACATTCGGCAACCCGTCATCCGCCGGGGTACCGCCGGAGATCACGCAGCACACCCTGGTGCTGGACTTCAACCATCCGCAGCAACTGGAAGACGCCTTCAAGAAATACGGCGAGCAGATCGCCGGCGTGATCGTCGAGCCGATTGCCGGCAACATGAACCTGGTGCCCGGCACGCCCGAGTTTCTCGGCACCATGCGCGCGCTGTGCACCAAGCACGGTGCCCTGTGTATTTTCGACGAGGTGATGACCGGCTTTCGCGTCGCGCTAGGCGGCGCGCAAAGCCTGTACAACATCGACCCCGACATCACCGTGCTGGGCAAGGTGATCGGCGGCGGCATGCCGGTGGCCGCGCTGGGGGGGAAAAAGAAATTCATGGAACACCTCTCGCCGCTGGGCGGGGTGTACCAGGCCGGCACGCTGTCGGGCAACCCGGTGGCGATTGCCGCCGGCATGGCGACACTGAAGGAAATCCAGAAACCGGGCTTTTACGAAACGCTGGGGCGCATCACCGGCGAATTCACCGCCGGCATCAACCAGGCCGCCGCGCAAGCCCGGCTGCCTTTTTCAGCCGCTTCGGTCGGCGCAATGTTCGGCCTGTTCGCCAGCCCGCAGCCGCCGGCGAATTACGCCGAAGTGATGCAGGCTGACAAGGAATTGTTCAACCGCTTTTTCCACCTGATGCTGGACGCCGGGGTGCACTTCGCGCCTTCGGCCTACGAGGCGGGATTCGTCTCGGCGGCGCACGGCCCGGAGGTGGTCAAGGCCACCCTGGCCTCGGTGCAGGCGGCCTTCGCGCAATTGCGGAACTGACCTCAGGCGCTGACGCGGGCCGGCGGCCTTCAGGCCGGATGCTGGCGCCTGAACTCGGAAGTCGCCCGCCCCATCGCCAGCAGGCAGGCGGCCGCCGTCAGGTGCTGCTTCAGGCTGCGCTTGAGCACCGATACCGGCTTCTTGCCCTTCCCGGCGGCCAGCAGGTTGCGCCGCAGTTGCGCGTGCGAGGTGTTGAACGCCTGGCGCGCCAGGTCGAATTCGGCCATCAGCTCTTTTTGTTCGGTGCTCGGGTTGTTTTTCATCGCTGCATCTCCGGTAAGGACTGGCCTCACTGTATCGCCCCGGCCGCGGCGAAAATATAAGGCGTGGTCCTACAAGGTCCTACAGCGTAATGGCGCCCATCTGCTTTGCCGGATTGACGCTGCGGCGCTCGCCGCGCACACTTGCGCTTTTCCAATCATGCGAATGATTAGCCCCCCCACCACATCGACGGGAGATGCATCAAAGATGGCCGAATCGAATCAACCGAAATTCATCCTGTACCACGGCTGGAGTTCTTCCGCCTCGCGCAAGGTGCGCCTTACCCTGGGCGAAAAGGGCCTGGCCTACGACGGCCGCGTGATCGACCTGCGCAGCTTCCAGCACCACACGCCGTGGTTCAAGAAGCTCAACCCCTCGGCCATCGTCCCCTGCCTGGTGCTGGAGAGCGGCAAGATCCTGGTCGAGAGCAACCTGATCAACGAATACCTCGACGAGGCCTTTCCCAACCCGCCGCTGATGCCGGCGGACCCGATCGACCGCCACGAAGTGCGGCGCTGGTCCAAGTACGTCGACGACGTCTGCCTGCCGGCGGTGCAAAAGCCGAACTGGAGCAAGTCGATGGAACCGATCGCCAAGAAGTGGTCGGACAAGGAGCTGCAGGAACACCTGGACGCCATCCCCTCGCAAGAGCGGCGCGACCTCTGGCTGCGCATGGCGCGCAACCCCTTCAAGCCGGAAGAAATCGAAAAGGCCCTCGACGTGCTGCAGGACATGTGCATGAAGATCGAGGCCTACCTGAAGAAGAGCGGCGGCCCCT
>DATAZV010000044.1:0-10455 GCA_036271855.1 Burkholderiales bacterium | reverse complement strand
CTGGGAATCGGACGACGGCAGCAAGGTGGTGGGCCAGGTGCTCGCCAGCGACCCCGGACCGGACGCCAATGCGATTCCCTGGCTGCTGCTTTCCGCCAAGTCGGTCAGCGGCAGCGGTGTGTTCGGCCGTACCCAGACCGTTCAGCGGGTGCAGACGGTGGCCGGCAAGGCGCCCGGCCCGACCTGCGAAGCTACCCAGGCCGGTACCGAAGCACGCGTGCCTTATCAGGCGATCTACTACTTCTACAACGCGCGCGGCTGACGCGCTGCGGTTCCGCGCGATGGCGGCGCGTGATCCTGACTACAGGCTCTCGCGCCACACGCCGCCCAGGCGCACCACCTCGGACTGGAAGTATTTCAGTGCCTCCTCAACCGCGTGTGGCTCGCCCTTGGCGCCGAGCTCGATGTGGCGCGGCGTTTTGTCGTCGCCGACCGAGGGCAGGCTGAAGGTCTTCACTTCCGGGTTCCGCTCGACCTTGGTCATCATGTCGATCACCTGCGACTCGCCCAGCTCCAGCACGTAGACCGACTTTTCAAGATACGGCGCGTGGTTGAAGTATTTCGGGTAGTGCGTATCCAGCACCGATTCGATCATCGGCCAGGCCATCACCGGGAAGCCAGGGACGAACCAGTGGTGGCCGATGGTGAAGCCGGCAATCTTGTTGTACGGGTTTGGAATGATGTCCGAGCCGAAAGGAAACTCGCCCATCGCCAGGCGCTGCGGGGTCAGCTCCCATTTCATTTCGACGGCGCGGGCGCGGATGTGCACCTCGGCCCCGGGATGTAGTTGCAGCGGCACGTTGAGTGCCTCGCCGGCGGCCTGGCGGGTGTGGTCGTCTGGCGTGGCGCCGATGCCGCCGCAACTGAAGATGCACCACTCCCCGGTCTGGCACAGTTCGAAGGTGCGCTTGTAGGTGGCGACAAGGTGGGCGCGGTCGTCGCCGTGGTATTCGGCGAAGGAAAGCCGCAGGCCGCGCGCCTTCAGCAGCTCGACCACCTTGGCCATGTGCTTGTCCTGGCGCTTGCCGGAGAGGATTTCGTCGCCGATGATGATGAGTCAGAAGTTCATGCCCGTGCTTTCTCGATGGAGTTTGTTCTGTGCGCCGCCAGTGCGGCCAAAGCGTAATGGATGAAGGCCAGGCCGGTCAATGTGGTGGAAAAGAACCACAGCACCGGCACGATGTTGAGCAGCGCCCCGCCGAAGCCGAGGATGCGCCAATAGAGCCGCGGCGAGCCTGACAGCGCCTGCATTTCTTCGACGCTGGCGTGATCCGCCAGCGCATCGTAGCGCAGGATGCGCGCGTTGAGCATGCCGAGCAAAAACAGCGGGATCAGCCAGCCGACGATGGGAACGAACCAGAACGGCAAGCTGACCGCGGCGAGGATCAGGAACCAGAACACGCCCCAGAGCGCGTTCGACAGCGAGCCGGTGAAGGTGCCGCCGTGGCGGCGCTCCAGTTCCGGATAGTCTTTTGCCGCATGGCGCAGCATCAGCGGCATGCCGAAGGTGCTGACGAAAGTGAGCGCAGTGGTCAGCACCAGCAGCACATAGACCAGGAAGGCGATGATCCCGGCCACCGTGGCGATGAACCAGCCGCCGGTCTGGCCCGGCTCGGTCTTGAACCACTGCCCCACCCACGGCAGCCAGGCCAGCAGGGTTTCGAAGCCGTGCAGCCAGTAAGCCCAGCTGAACCAGAACGCAAACGCCCAGACGACGCCGAAGGCGACCACCGGCAGCATGGCCAATGCGAGCATCGCCGGCTGCAACTGGCTCAGCATGGCGCGCTGAAACGCGACCACCACGCCGATGCGTTTGCCCGGCGGGCTGTGCAGGGTGTCGAAGCTGCGGCCTGGTTGTTCTTCGGTGCTCATAGGTTGCGGTAAGCCTCCCAGACTTTGGAGAGGCGCTTCACCGACACCGGCATCGGCGTGCGCAGCTCCTGCGCGTAAAGCGAGACGCGCAACTCCTCCAGCAGCCAGCGGAATTCTTCCAGGCGGGCATCGCGCCCGGCGGCGCCCTGGCGCGCCTGCGCGATATTGGCACGCTGCCAATTTTGCAGCAGCGGCGTCATCTCCGCCATCAGGCGCGTATCGCGCACGGGGTCGGCCCGCAGCTTGTCGATGCGCGAGGTGACGGCCTTCAGGTAGCGCGGGTAGTGGGTGAGCTGCGCGTGCGGCATCGCGGTGATGAAATTCTTCGGCAGCAGGCGCTGCAATTGCGCTTCGATGTCTTCCTTCGCTTGCGTGAAGGTCTTGGCACCCGCCAGCTTCTTCAGCACCGCATTGTGTTCCTCGAGTATGCGCCCGGTAAGCGCGCCGATCTCCTGGGTGATCAGCGACAGGCGGCCGCGCCCCTCTTCCTTGCGTGCCATGAACTCCATTTGCTTGCGCGGCAGCGGGTCGGCCAGGCAGGCGCGCGCAATGCCGGCGCTGATCAACTGCTCCGTCAGCTCCTTCTCGCCGCCGAAGGGCGCGAACAAGAGGCTGATGGCGCGGGCGTTCACCGCCTTTTCGAGAAACCTGATCTGGTCGGCCAGTTGCAGGCGAAACAAACGTGCCAGACCGGCGCGGTGCGCGGCCTGCGCTTGCTCGGGCTCGTCGAACAGTTCGACATTGACGTGGGTGGTGTGGTCAGCCAATGCCGGGTAGCCGATCAGGCCACCGACTTCGACGATCTCTTCCAGGTCGCCAAAGTCCCAGGTGGTGCGGTCGGCGAACAGCACGCGGCCGTTGGCCTCCTGCAGCTTGGCGTCGGCCGTGTTGCTGAAGCTTTGCACCGCGCGCGGGCCGTGCTCGGCGCGCAGTTGCGCCAGGTTGCGTCCCATGTCGATTTGCCGGCCGTGCTCGTCGACCACCTTGAAATTCATGATCAGGTGTTGCGGCAAGGTCTCCAGCTTGAAGCTTTCCAGCGGCACCGCCACGGTGGTCTTGTCGCGGATGTAGCGGGCCAGCGCGGTGGTCAAGGGTGTGTCGCCGGCTTGCGCTTCGTGGGCAAAGTTCTGGGCAAACTCCGGCAGCGGCACGCAGCCACGGCGCAGCTTTTGCGGCAGCGACTTCAGCAGCGCCAGCGCCTTTTCCTTCAGCATGCCCGGCACCAGCCATTCGCAGCGCGCGGCATTGACCTGGTTCAGCGCCGCCACCGGCACCGCGGCGGTGACGCCGTCGCGCGGCGAGCCGGGTTCGAAGTGATAGGTGAGCGCGAACTCCAGCGGGCCGGCCGACAGGCGCAACTGCTTGGGAAACAGCTCGGTGGTGATGCCGGCGGCCTCGTGGCGCATCAGGTCGTCGCGCTTGAGGTAAAGCAGCTTCGGATTGCCTTTTTCCGCCTGCTCGCGCCAATGCTCGAAACCGGCGCCGTTGACAATCTCAGGTGGAACCAGGGCGTCGTAGAAAGCGAAGATCAGTTCATCGTCCACCAGCACGTCGGGGCGGCGCGACTTGTGTTCGAGTTCCTCGATCTCGCGCACCAGCTTGCGGTTGTGCGCAAAAAACGGCGCGCGCGTTTCGTATTCGCCTTCGACCAGGCCGCCACGGATCAGCAGCTCGCGCGCGTGCTTGGGGTTGACCAAGGCGTAGTCGATGCGCCGCTGGCTGTAGATCAACAGGCCATAGAGGCTGGCGCGCTCGAAGGCCACCGCGTTGGCGGCACGCTTCTCCCAGCGCGGGTCGTACTGGCTGCGCTTGAGCAGGTGGGCGCCGGCGTCCTCGATCCATTGCGGTTCGATGTTGGCAATGCTTCGCGCGTACAGGCGCGTGGTCTCGATCAGCTCGGCGGCCATGATCCATTTGCCGGCCTTCTTGCCCAGGGTGGAGCCCGGATGCACGAAGAACTTGATGCCGCGGGCGCCGATGTAATGCGCTTCGGCGTCGGACTTCAGGCCGATGTTGCCGAGCAGGCCGGTGAGCAGGGCACGGTGGATCTGCTCATAGGTGGCGGGAGTAGTGTTGGCGCGCCACTTTTGCTCGTCGGCCAGTTGCACCAGCTGACTATGCACGTCGCGCCACTCGCGCAGGCGCAGGGGCGAGATGAAGTTTTCGCGGCAGGCGTGGGCGAACTGGCGGTTGGTCTGGGAGTCGCGCAACTCCTCGGCGTACTTCCAGAGTTTGAGAAAACCCAGGAACTCCGACTTCTCGGCGGCGAACTTGGCGTGGGCACGGTCTGCCGCTTCCTGCTTGTCCAGCGGGCGATCGCGCGGGTCTTGCGTCGAGAGCGCGGCGGCGATCACCAGCATCTCGGTCAGCGCATGGCGGTCGCGGCCGCCGAGGATCATGCGGCCGATGCGCGGGTCCAGCGGCAGGCGCGCAAGCTCTTCGCCGGTGCGGGTGAGCTTACGTTCCTCGTCCAGCGCGCCGAGTTCGATCAGCAGGTCGTAGCCATCGGAGATTGCTTTGGGCGGCGGCGGCTCGATGAAGGGAAAGTCTTCGACCCCGCCCAGATGCAGGGCGGACATGCGCAGGATCACCGAGGCCAGCGAGGAGCGCAGGATTTCCGGATCGGTGAAGCGGGGGCGTGCCAGATAGTCCGCCTCGTCGTAGAGGCGGATGCAAATGCCCGCCGAGACGCGGCCGCAGCGCCCGGCGCGCTGGTTGGCGGCGGCCTGGGCGATTTTTTCGATCTGCAACTGCTCGATCTTGTTGCGGTAGCTATAGCGCTTGACGCGCGCCAGCCCGGTGTCGATGACAAAGCGGATGCCCGGCACCGTCAGTGAAGTCTCGGCAACGTTGGTGGCCAGCACGACGCGGCGCAGGTTGGTGGAAATGCGGAACACCTTTTCCTGCTCGGCGGCGGTGAGGCGGGCGTAGAGGGGAAGGATTTCCAGTTGGCTGCCCGCTTTTCCATGACCCCGGGCGGCGTGGCGGTTCAGCAGGTCGGCGGTGTCGCGGATTTCGCGCTCGCCGGGGAGGAAAATCAGGATGTCGCCCTGGCCGGCGCGGGCGCATTCGTCGACCGCATCGACGATAGCGTCTTCGATGTCGCGCTCTTCGTCTTCATCGAGGTCGGGGTGGCGCACCGGGCGGTAGCGCACTTCCACCGGGTACAGCCGTCCCGACACCTCGATCACTGGCGCCGGGCCTTTGGCGGAAGCGAAGTGCTGGGCGAAGCGCTGCGCATCGATGGTGGCCGAGGTGATGATCACCTTGAGATCAGGCCGGCGCGGCAGCAACTGGCGCAGGTAGCCAAGCAGGAAGTCGATGTTCAGCGAGCGCTCGTGCGCCTCGTCGATGATGATGGTGTCGTAGGCGCGCAGCAGCGGGTCGCCTTGCGTCTCCGCCAGCAAAATACCGTCGGTCATCAGCTTGATGTAGGCGTCGCGGCTGACCTTTTCCGTAAAGCGGATCTTGTAACCCACCGCCTGCCCAAGCTCGCTTTTCAGCTCCTGCGCGATGCGCGCGGCGGTGGCGCGCGCGGCGATGCGCCGCGGCTGGGTGTGGCCGATCAGGCCGTTGATGCCGCGCCCGGCTTCGAGGCAGATCTTCGGCAACTGGGTGGTCTTGCCGGAGCCGGTCTCGCCGCTGACGATGATCACCTGGTTAGCCTTCAGCGCGCGCGAAATCTCCTCCCGGCGCGAGGAGACCGGCAGTTCTTCGGGGTAGATGATGGCCGGCAGGCGCGCACGGCGCGCGGCCAGTTGTTCTTCGGTGAGTTTCAAGGGCCGGATTTTAGCGGGAAAGCCAGGCGGGGCGCGGCGCGTGCCCGCGACCGGCGCTCCGGTTGTTGTGGGCCGATGCGGCGTTGCCGGGTTCTTGCCGCGCGGCCGCTTCCTGCAGCGGCTGCCATGAACTACCAATCGGTCTGCTCGTGACCGCTGGTCATATGGGGCTGCGCGGCCCCGGCATCAAGCGGCGTTCATGAGCGGCGCGTCTTCTTTGCCACCTTGCTGGCCGGCCAGCAGACCGGGCAAGGGCCGGCGCCGCGATAGCGATGGCCGCGGCTGCAGGTTTTCCAGCCGCCGGGGAACGCGGCACCGCGGGCGGCGCCGGTGCCGGCCTTGCGCGCGGCGGTCTTGCCCGCCGGCTTGCGCGGGGTGGCGCGGATCAGGCTGCTCAAGGCGGCGGACGCCTTGTCTTTCGAATGCTGCGAAGACTTGCCAAGCGGCCTTTTGCCGTTTTGTCCGGGTTTGTCTTCGTTGCTCATGTGAACAGCACCTTGTCGAGCGACAGCTCCTCGGTCGCATGCTTTAGGCAGGCGTTGTCGGTGAGGTCCAGGCGCAGCGGGGTCATGGAGACGTAGCCGTGCTCGATGGCCCAGCGGTCGGTGCCTTCTTCCACGTCCTCGATCGGCACCACGGTGAACCAGTAATTGGCGCGGCCGTAGGGGTCCTTGCTCGCCACCACGCGGCCGTCGTACTGGCGCACCGACTGGCGGGTCCACAAAATTCCGCGCGGCAGGCTCTCCGGCAGGTTGACGTTCACCAGTTGCAACGCCGGTGCGTCCAGCAGCAGCTTCAACACCGTGCGCACCCAGGGTTTGAGTATCTCGAACTGCGGCTCGCTCTCGGTGGAGGGCGTGGAAAAGGCGATGCCGCGCATGCCCATCAGCGCGCCCTGCTTGGCCGCGGCCAGGGTGCCGGAGTGCCAGATGCCGTTGCCAAGGTTGCTGCCGAGGTTGATGCCGGAGAGCACGACGTCGACCTTCTCCCACAAGAATGCGCCGAGGGCCACGCAGTCCGCCGGGGTGCCGTCGGTGCGCCAGGCGTCGATGCCCTGGATCGGCGTGCGCTTGATCGACAGCGGGCGCGAGGCGGTGATGGCGTGGCCGGCGGAAGAGCGCTCCACGTCGGGGGCGACGATGCGCACTTCGCCGAACTCCTTGGCCACCTCGGCCAGGGCGGCGATGCCCGGGCTGTAGACACCGTCGTCATTGGCGATGAGGATGCGCATTCTTCTTACTTTCAGGAGCGGGGATCGCTTATAGTTTCGGCGTCCCGGTAGTTAAATCAGAGCAGATAAGTTCCTACAAGTTCCTCGGGCCCACCCAAAGCCCCCTCAATGCAGATCACCCTGATCCACAATCCCGGCGCCGGCGGCGGCGAGCATTCCGGCCGCGCCGCGCTCGAAACCCTGCTGCGCGGCGCCGGGCACGAGGTTTTCTACCAGTCCTCCGACGCCGAGGACTGGGACGCGGCGCTCAAGCGCCCCGCCGAACTGGTGGTGGCCGCCGGCGGCGACGGCACAGTGGCGCGGGTGGCGCGCCGCCTGGCCGGTGCCGCCACCCCCTTTGCCGCCCTGCCGCTGGGCACCGCCAACAACATCGCGCGCAGCCTCGGGCTGATGCAGCACAGCCTCGAGCAGCACGTCGCCTTCTGGCCACAGGCGCGGCGCATGAAGCTCGACCTCGGCATCGCCCGCGGCCCCTGGGGCGAAGAAGCCTTCATCGAAGGCTTGGGCCTGGGCCTGTTCGCCTGGATGATGCCCCTGGCCGACGAGAGCCCGAAAATGGCCGCCATCACCAACGCCGACGAAGCCCTTTCCTATGCCCTGAAAATGCTGCGCCGCCTGCTGGAAGAGCACGCGCCCGACCACATCAAGGCCACGCTGGACGGCGCCGACATCTCCGGCAACTACCTGCTGTTCGAGGCGCTCAACCTGCCCTACGTCGGCCCCAACCTGTTCCTTGCGCCGGATGCCAAGCCCGACGACGGCCTGCTCGACGTGGTGATGGTCGACGAGGCGCACCGCGACGAGTTGCTGGCGGCAATCACCGGCTGGCAGGAGGGCAAGAGCACCCTGCCGCGCCTGCCGACGAAGCGCGGCAAGCTGCTGAAGATCGAACCGGTGGCCGACAACGTGCACATGGACGACAAGCTCTGGCGCGCCGGCGACAGCGAGTTGCCGAATCGCGGCGACATCGAGGTGAAGCTGATGCCGGGGGCGGTCGAGGTGCTGGTGCCGCCGGTGTAGGGTTGCGCCCGGTGCGGCGTGCCGCTGGTTGCGTGTAGCGACAGCTTTAAGGCCCAAGGGGCGATGTCCGTGGGGCACATGTCCTTCGACAGGCTCAGGACGAACGGGGTCAGGGCGCGTCGCCGTGTACGTCAGCGGCCACTGCAACGCCCTCGCTCTCTCTACATCCCACTTGCTCTCTCGCACATTTCCTCCACCGCTCGCCCGCCCTCCTGCGCCCTTGCGCAACCGCAAAGGCCTCATAATCCGTTCCTTGCCTTTGTTTACGGCTTTTCCTCCTTATTCCTCCGATGTCGATCAACTGGTTCCCCGGCCACATGGTGGCCGCTTCCGACAAGGCCAAAGAGGCCTTGTCCGAGCACGATGTCGTCATCGAGGTGCTCGACGCGCGCTGCCCGGGCGCCAGCGGCAACCCGAACATCGAGCGCATGCGCATAGGGCGGCAGCGCCCGGCGCTGAAGGTGCTGAACAAGACCGACATCGCCGACCCCGCCGTCACCGCCGAATGGCTGAAGTATTTCAACAGCCTGAAGAACACCCACGCCATCGCCCTCTCCTGCAAAAAGCCCGGCGAGGCCACCAAGGTGATCGCCGCCGCGCGCAAGCTGGCGCCGCACCGCCAGAGCCTGGTCGACAACACCAAGCCGCTGCGCATGCTGATCATGGGCGTGCCCAACGTCGGCAAGTCCACGCTGATCAACGCGCTGCTGAAAAAGCGCACCGCCAAGGTGGGCGACGAGCCCGCCGTGACCAAAAACCAGACGCGCTACGACTTAGGCCCCGGCCTGCGGCTGACCGACACCCCCGGCCTGATGTGGCCGCACATCCAGCAGCCCAGCGACGGCCTGATGCTCGCCGCCAGCCACATCATTGGCGCCAACGCCTACTTCGAGAGCGACGCCGCCACCTTTCTCGCCGACCTCTTGCTGGTGCGCTACCCGCAGGCGATGGCGGAGCGCTACAAGGTGGTGCCCGGCAGCGAAGGCATGGACGGCGTCGCGTTGATCGAAGGCATCGCGATTCGCCGCGGCCTGCGCGGGCGCGGCGGCGAGCCGGACTTCGACCGCGCCGCCATCGCCCTGCTGGCCGACTACCGCGGCGGCCTGCTCGGGCGCATCACCCTGGAAACGCCGCAAAGCCGCGCCGAGATGCTGGCGAAAAAGCCCGAGCCCGAGGTGGTGGAAGCCGATGCCGGGGCCGCAGCACCCGATGCCGGGTCTGCCACACCGCAGGCGCAGGACCCGGCGGCCTGAGCTGCGCATCAATCTCTGTTACGCCGCGCTGCTTCACCCCATCCTGCCCTGCCAACCCTGATGCGTAAGACCCTGCGGACACGCTTCTTCGCCATCGTCCTATTCTTCAAAACCCCGGTGCAGCCGACAATAACTCCGTAAGTTTAGGCAGCCACCGCGCTTTCACGGCGCAGCACCTGGTGGCAGCCCCCGGGCCTTCGCGGCTCCCTTTCGGAGAAATCACATGTCCCAACTTTCCAAAGCGGTCAAATACATCGCCCTTTCCTCGCTGCTGGCTTTCGCTGCCGGCGCCTATGCAGGCACGGACGACGGCAACCTAACGGGCAACGGCGGTCCCTCGCAACAAACTCCCGCCAACTCGAGTCAGCAACCGCGCTAAGCCACACCAGGGGCCACGCGCGCGGCCGGCGGCGTTCCCCCCGCGCCCTGCCGGCCTCTGGCGCCGGTTTGTCCTCCCCTCTCCTACACCTGCTTCAGCCTCTCCCCGACAGTCCCCGCGCCGCGCCTACCTTACATTGAGCTTGTTGGGCCGGTGGGGAGGCGGCGTGGCTGTCTTCTCCCGGAGCTGCCATGGTGCTGAACCATGCGGGCCCAACACCCAATAAGCGGAGAGAAAAATGAAATCCATCGTCGTAAGCGGCATCGCCTTGATCGTCATCGGCATTGCCCTGCTCGGGCAATACAGCTACACTACCGAAGACTCCATCTTCAAGCTCGGCCCGATCGAAGCCAAGGCCGAACGCCAGCACACCTTCGCCCTGCCCCCCGCAGTGGGCTGGGCCCTGATGGCCGGCGGCATCGTCGTACTGGTGGTGGGCGGCACCCGCAAGCGCTAACCGCAGCTAACCCCGGCCTCCCGCCGGGTCCACTTCCCAGCGCCGGGTTCGCCTATGCCCATGCAACTCTACAAAAACGCCAGCGGCCACTCCGGCGTCACTCACTACGAGCTCTACCCCAGCAGCCTCACCCTGCGCTTTCGCAACGGCGACATCTACCTCTACGACCAGCAACACCCCGGCCCCAGCCACGTCGCCCGCATGCAAACCCTCGCCCGCCGCGGCCAAGGCCTCTCCACCTACGTCAGCCAACACGTGCGCGACAACTACGCCGCCAAACTCACCGCCGACGCCGCCTAGGCGCCAACCTCGCGGCGACCGGGCCGCGCCCAACCACACTTGTAGTGCCAACCTGAGAAAACCATAGGTTTTTTCAAAAATCTTTGCGCCTGTTTTGCTAAATGATAATAAATGCGGGTCTTTTTTCAAAAACTTCGCGCGGCTACCACACGCGTTGTTAGCCC
>DATAZV010000043.1:0-7115 GCA_036271855.1 Burkholderiales bacterium | reverse complement strand
CCCGGCACCCACATCACGGTGCGCGGGCTGACCAAGCGCTTCGGCGCCACCACGCTGTACGAAAACTTCGACCTCGACATCCCGCGCGGCCAGCTGATTTCCATCTTCGGGCCGAACGGCTGCGGCAAGAGCACCCTGATCAACATGATGTCGGGCATCCTGCCGATCGACGCCGGCGAGGTGCTGTTCGACGGCAAGGAACTGCGCGACACGCGCATCGGCTACGTGTTCCAGAACTACCGCGAAGCCATGTTCCCCTGGCTGCGCGCGATCGACAACCTGCGCTACCCGCTGAAGTTCCTCAAGCTCACCAAGGCGGAGAAAGACGCGCGGGTGGAAAAAATGATTTCCCGCTTCGACGTAAAGATCGACTTGCACCGCTACCCCTACGAGCTCTCCGGCGGCCAGCAGCAGATGGTGTCGATCATGCGCGCCCTGATCGTCGATCCCGAGGTGCTGTTCATGGACGAGCCCTTCTCCGCCCTCGATTACGAAATGACCCTGTTCATGCGCGAGCAGTTGCAAAAGGTGTTCATGGAAACCCGCACCACTACGCTCCTGGTTTCCCACGACCTCGAAGAAGCCGTGCACCTGGCCGACAAGATTTTGCTGCTGACGCGCAAGCCCACGCATGTGGCCGACTACGTCGCCTTCGACGCGCCGCGCCCGCGCGACATCGAAACCCTTTCCACCCCGGAGTTCGTGCGCGTCAAGGCGCACAGCCTCGAAGTGTTCCAGCGCGAGGTGAGAAAACCATGAGACCCGCCATGAAACCGACCTGGACTGATTACCTTGCCAAACTGGCGCCGCTGTGGGGCGCCCTGGTATTCGTCGCCCTGTGGTGGGCCGCCGTCAGCATGAAGGTGATCGACCCCATCCTCTTGCCCTCGCCCGCCGACTCCGCCAAAGCATTGTGGAAAGGCATGACCGGCGGCTCGCTGCTGCACGACTTCCTGCGCACCGTCACCCGCACCCTGCTCTCCTTCATCATCGCGGTGGCGATCGCGGTGCCGCTGGGCATCGTGCTCGGCTCTTCCGACAAAATCTACCGCGCGGTCGAATTCATCATCGACTTTTTCCGCTCCACCCCGGCCTCGGCGATGTTCCCGCTATTCCTGGTGCTGTTCGGCGTCGGCGAGAAAACCAAGATCGCCGTCGCCGCTTTCGGCGCCGCCCTGGTGATCCTGTTCAACGTCGCCTACGGCGTGATGAACGCGCGCAAGCTGCGCCAGTTGGCTGCCAAGGTGATGGGCGCCTCGCGTGTCGGCGTGCTGACCGACGTCACCTTCTGGGAGTCGATGCCGCAGACCTTTGTCGGCATGCGCTCCGGCATCTCGCTGGCGCTGGTGATCGTCATCGTCGCCGAAATGTTCATCGGCTCCACCGACGGCCTCGGCCAGCGGGTGATCAATTCGCAGATGATCTTCGACATGCCCGAGATGTACGCCTCCATCTTCGCCGCCGGCGCGCTCGGCTACTGCCTGAACCTGCTGTTCCTCAGCATCGAGCGCAAGTTCGTCCACTGGGGCGGCAAGTAGGCCCGCCGCAATCAGCCACCGCCGCAGGAATGGGGGTCGGATCATTTTTTTCAGCCTCACCGAAAAAAGTGCTCTGACCCCGATTCCGTCGACCGAGGAATGCGGCATCGCACCCTCCCCCGTTCGCCCTGAGCCAGTCGAAGCCTGTCCTGAGCTTGTCGAAGGGGGCATGTGCCCCACCGCACGCGCCCTCACGCCTCCGGCTCCTCCCCGCTGAAATAAAACTCCCCCGCCCCAATCGCATAACGCGGCCGGTTGTCACGCAACCACGGCGGGTTATATCCAGGGTCCGCCCCCGGCGGCCGCAGCGTCCCCGGCTTTATCTTGCCGCCGCGCAACGCCATCTCGCGCTTTACCTCCGCGTTCAACTCCTCGTGGCGGATGCGCGCCAGATGCTCGGCCAGCGCCGGGCTGGGTTCCACCACGACCGACTTCGGCGTGCCGCCCCACAGCAGGTTGGGGTCGCGGCGCTTGATCGGCGCTTCCTTTTTCTCCGGCAGCAGCGCGGACAGGGCCTTGGCGAACACCGAAGGCCTGGCCGGCTTTTCCGGCGACCCTGAGAAACCCTGAGAAATTTCGGCGGATTCTGGCGCCGGCGTGGCCGGTGCCAGCTCCACGCCAGGGGTGCCGCCCTGACGCCCAGCAGGCTCTCCCGTTTGCACCGGCGTTTGCACTACAGATGTGTTGGCCGACCCTGAGAAAACCTGAGAATTTTTAGCAGAATCGGGCAACGGTGCGGCCTGCGCCGTTCCTGTAACAGGGGCCACAGCCTGCCCCCCACCCTCCTCCGCTTGCGCCGGCGCCGCCTGTTCCAGCTTCAGCGGCGCCCACATCACCGGCGGCACCGCGCCCGGCGCGGCCGGCAGCGGCGCTTCTCGCCAGCGCTCCTTCTCCAGCGCCGCATAATGCGCTTCGTTCAGCTTCTCCAGGCGCTCATGCACCCGCTCCAGTGCGCGCAAGGCCGGCTCGCGGTTGGGCATGCGAAAACTCACTTCCGGCTCGCCCTTGCGCCACTTGCCGCCGATGATGAGCGAGTCGCGCACTTCGGCCTCCATCTCTTCGAAGCCCAGCAGGCGCCCCGACGCATCGAACAGCTTGCCGGCACGAAAAAAGGCGGCACGCATGCGTTCCTTCATCAGGTCCAGGGCGGAGAGGCGCAACTCGGCCAGCAGGCTGGTCATCTCGATGCGAATGCATTCGCGCACCGCCGGCATGCCCATCAGTTCGCCGGCCTGCGAAGCGCGGCTGCGCGCGGAGTAGCCGGCGCGCTCGGCGGCGGCGCTGGCGTTCTGGTCTTTGAGGTATTCGAAGACGAACCGCTGCTGGCGGTCGGTGAGGGTCGTATCCATGAGGGTTCTCCAGTGGGAATGAGGCACTGGTAACCAAGATACGCAAGTCGGTCAACTAAGTGTGGATGATTTTCAGGCATTGAAAAAGCGCCGTTCCCCCTCTGTCGAAGCCCGAAAATCGCATCCGTTCAGTCCATCTGGATGCCGGCCTTCGCCACCACTTTCGCCCACTTGGCGATCTCCGAACGAAAGTAGGCGCCGAAGGCTTCCGGGGTATTGCCCCCGGCTTCGGCACCGTCTGCCTCGAAGGCCTTGACGATGGCCGGCGCGCGCAGGGCAATCGCTATCTGCTGCTGCAGATAACCGACGATGGCCGGTGGAGTTTTGGCCGGGGCAAGAATGCCCAGCCAGGAGCTGGATTCGAAGCCGGGATAGCCGGATTCAGCGATCGTCGGCACCGTCGGTGCGGCCTTGCTGCGCAGCAGGCTGGTGACGGCGAGGGCGCGTACCTTGCCGGCCTTGACGAAGGGCAGCGCGTTGATCGTGCTGCTGAAGGTCATATGGATCTGGCCGCCGATCAAATCGGTCATGGCCGGACCGCTGCCCTTGTAGGGGACGTGGACGATGTCAGTGCCGGTCACGTTCTTGAACAATTCGCCGGTCAGATGGATGGAACTGCCGGAGCCGGCCGAGCCGTAGCTGAGCTTGCCCGGTTCTGCCCGCGCAAGCGCCACGAATTCAGCCAGGGTCTGCGCCTTGACGCCAGGGTTAACCACCATTGCGAAGGGGGTGGAGTCGACCATGGTGACCGGGGTGAAGTCGGCGACCGGATCATAGGGCAGCTTCTTGAACAGACTGGGATTGACCGCGTTGGTGGTGGAGATCAGCAGGATGGTATAGCCGTCGGGCGCTGCGCGGGCAACGATTTCGCTGCCGACGATGGTGCTGGCGCCGGGACGGGTATCGACCAGCACCGGAGTGTTGATCTGCTGCGACAGGGCGTTGCCGACCAGGCGGCCGACAATGTCGCCATAGCCGCCGACTCCGAAAGGAACCACCAGGCGGATCGGCTGGCTGGGATATCTGGCGCCGACGTCGGCGGCGCAGGCGCCAGCGGCTCCCAGTGCGACGGTTAATGCGGCCAGGACTCGGACGAGTCTATTCATGATGACATTCCTTCAGACAATGCGGTCGCGCCGCAGCTGGTCGATCTCGCCATCGGAAAGGCCGACTTCGTTTGCGAGCACCGAGTGTGTGTGCTCGCCCAGAGCAGGCGGCGCCCGGTCGTAGGTGACGGGCGTGGCGGAATAGCGGATCGGATTGGACAGGAACGGGAAGCTGGCGGCGCGCGGGTGCGGCATTTCGCGGCGCATTTCGCGCGACTGCACCTGGGGGTCGTCGAACACCTGCTTGAGATCGTTGATCGGGCCGCAGGGCACGTTGAGCGCGGCCAGGCGCTCGATCCAGTGGGCTACCGGCTTGGTGCGCAGGGCGTCGGCCAGGCCTGGAATCAGGGCATCGCGGTTTTGCACGCGGTCCGGGTTGGTCTTGAAGCGCGGATCACGCGCCAGGCCGGGATTGCCGATCAGCTCGCACAGCTTGGCGAACTGGCCGTCGTTGCCCACCGCGATGACGAACTTGCCGTCGGCGCCGTCGAAGGCCTGGTAGGGAACGATCGACGGATGCGCCGTTCCCATGCGCGGCGGAATTTTCCCCGACACCAGGTAATTCATGTTGATGTGCGAGATCGCCGCGACGGTGACGTCCAGCAACGACATGTCGATGTACTGCCCTTCGCCTGTGCGGTCGCGGTGCAGGAGCGCGGCGGACACCGCAAAGCTCGAATAAATGCCGGTGATCACGTCGCAGATCGCCACGCCCACCTTGGCGGGGCCACCGCCAGGCAGATCGTCGCGTTCGCCGGTCAGACTCATCAGGCCGCTCATCGCCTGGAACAAATAGTCGTAGCCGGGCCGGTCTTTGTACGGCCCGGTCTGGCCGAAGCCGGTGATCGAGCAATAGACGATGCCGGGGTTGACGACCTTGATGCTCTCGTAGTCCAGCCCGTAGCGCTTGAGCGTGCCGACGCGGTAGTTCTCCACGAGCACATCCGCTTTGGACGCCAGCTTGCGCACCAGTTCCTGCCCGCGCGGCGTGGCAATGTCGATGGTCACCGAGCGCTTGCCGCGGTTGATCGACGAGAAATAGGCGGAGTCTTCAGTGGTGGCGCCGTCCTTGCCTGGAAGGTAGGGCGGGAAGGTGCGCGACTCGTCGCCGTGGCCGGGCCGCTCCACCTTGATCACGTCCGCACCCAGGTCGGCCAGGTTCTGTGCGAGAAACGGGCCGGCGAGAACGCGGCTTAAATCGAGCACGCGAATGTGTCCCAGGGCTTTTTGCATGAGGTAATCCGTAGGCGGGTCAGGAGCGCCGGCCGAATTTCGGCTTGCGCTTTTCCTTGAACGCCGTCACCGCTTCCTGATGGTCGGCGCCGATGTTGGTCAGTGCCTCGTAGGCCAGCGAAGCATCGAGCTGGGCATGGGCGATCTGGCGCAACTGAATGTTCATCACGGTCTTGGTCCAGCGGATCGCCTTGGCCGAGCCGTTGGCCAGTCGGTCGACGATCTTGTTCACCTTTTCATCGAGTTCGCCGGCGGGAACGGCAAAGTTGATCAGGCCGATGTCAGCGGCTTCCTTGCCGGTGAGCGTGTCGCCCAACAGCAGGTATTGCTTGGCGCGGGCGAAGCCGATCAGCTGCGGCCAGATCACCGCGCCGCCGTCGCCGGCGACGTAGCCCATTTTCACGTGTGGGTCGCCGATGCGCGCGGTGTCGGATGCGATGATGATGTCGCACAGCAAAGCGAGGGTCGCGCCCAGGCCCATGCAGTCGCCGTTGATGCGGCAGACCACCGGCTTCTCCAGTTCGATCAGGCCGAAGACGATGCGCTTCATCTCGACGTTCTTGCGGTTGAATAGTTCGGGGTCGTCGATGCGCCGCTGCATGTTGGGAATATCGCCGCCGGCGGAAAACACCTCGCCGCTGCCGGTGAGCACCACCACGTCGCTCTCGTGGTCCACCTGGACGTCGAGAAAAATCCGCGAGAGCTCGTTGTGCAGTTCCATCTGCACGGTGTTCATCGGCGGATTGTTCAGGGTGAGGGTGAGCACCCGGCCGCGGCGCTCGGCGCGGATGAAGCGGTAGCCGCTGTAGTCCATGTCTGTCTCCGTGCGATCCGGTGGGGCCGGAATGCGCTTTTGTCCGGGGCCATGCTACGCCGGCAATGTGTGCCTGAAAATGATCATTTATCGCTATAACGATAACAATTTGTTATATTTGGGCCATGAAGCTGCAGCAACTCAAACTTCTGTGCGAGGTGGCCGACCGGGGATTCAGCATCTCCAGGGCGGCCGATGCGCTATTTACCTCGCAACCGGGCATCAGCCGGCATCTCGGCGTGCTGGAGGCGGAGTTGGGCGTGGAATTGCTGCTGCGTCGCGGCAACCGTCTGACCGGGCTGACACCGGCCGGGGCGCAGGTGGTGAAGCATGCGCGGGTGGCGCTGGATGCAGTGGAGTCGATCCGCCGCACCGGGGAGGATTTTCGCTCGCCATCGAGCGGAACGCTGACGATTGCCACCAACCACACGCAGGCGCGCTATGTGCTGGCGCGGGTGCTGGGTGGTTTCGGGCGGCGCTACCCGAAGGTGGAGGTGCGCATCCTGCAGGGCTTGCCGGGGCAGATTGCGCAATGGGTGCGCAGCGGGGAAGCCGACGTCGGCATCGCCACCCGGCCTTCGGAGGAACTGCCGGACCTGGCGCTGGTGCACGCCTATGCGATCGAGCACATTCTGGTCGCGCGGCCGAAGCATCCCTTGCTCAAGCTGAAAAAAATCCGCCTCGCGGACCTGGCGCTGCATCCGCTGATCGGCTACGACTCCTCGTACCTGATCAGTCGGCAGATCGCGGAAAAATTCCGCGCCGCGGGGCTGACACCGAACATCGTCGTGCGGGCCAGCGACTCGGACGTGATCAAGACCTATGCGGCAGCGGGGCTGGGAGTGGCGATCATTCCGGCCGGCGCTTTCGACGCGAAAAGCGACCGTGAACTGTGCGGCAAGACGCTGGGCGATTTGTTCGAGCCGACGGTAGCGTATGCGATGCTGCGGCGCGGATTGCCTCTGCGCGGGTATATGTACGAGTTTCTGGAGATGTTGTCGGAGAATTTGAGCCGCAAGCTGATTGACCGGGGGATTGCTTAGGAGAACCAAAGGGGTCAGGGTGGAATATTTTT
>DATAZV010000042.1:0-5971 GCA_036271855.1 Burkholderiales bacterium | reverse complement strand
GAACAGGGTGGTCGAGCCCGCCACCAGCGGCGCGGTTTGCGAGATCAGCGCGTCCTTCAGGTCTTCCTGGAACAGTGAGACGCGCACCCGGCCATTGTCGCCAGTGCGCTCCAGCGCGATTTCGCTGGAGGTGGCGTTCTCCGGCTTCAGGTTCGGGTTGGGCACCGTAATGGTCGCGCCGGTGGTGATGGATTGATACAGCTCGGAGACGGTGGGAAAGCGATAGGCTTTTGCCAGCGAGGCGCTGGCGGTCCACTGCTTGTTGAGTTCCCAGGCCAGGGTGCCCTTGGGCGAAAAGCGCGTGGCGGAGAGGCCGGGCTGGTTGACCATCAGCGCGGGGGTAAAGGCGTAGTTGTAGCCGTCGTAGGCGCGCCAGCTTTCGAAGCGGCCGCCGACGGTGGCCTTGAGCATGGGCGCGAAACGCCAGGCGTCCTGCGCCCACAGCGCGGCGGTCTGGGTTTTGCCGCGCGAGTCGGTGGCGAGTGAGCCGTTGCCGCCGCCGATCCAGTCGCCGGTGTTGTACTTCGGGTCTTCGAGCACGTAGCGGTCGAGGTGGGCGCCGAAGCTCACCTGGTGCGCGCCCTCCTTTCCCGCGGGGCGCCAGTAACCTTTAAGGTCGGCGGTGGACCAGCCGGTGCCGTTGAGGTATTCGATGGTGCCGGGGCCGCCGCCGGCGGCCACCGGCAGGGCACCGCTGGGCGCGCGCCTGACCGACTGGCCGTAGTTGTAGTTGCTGACGATGGCTTCCCAGTCCCAGTTGCCGTGGGTGTTCGACTTCAGCGAAAAGCTTTGCATCACATGCTGTTCGGTGAAGTTGTAAACATTGCTGGAAAAGGTGCTGGCGCCGAAGCTGGCGGCGGGCACATTGGTGCCGTTGATGTTGACGCTGCCGCTGTACACCGGGGCGCCGCCGGCGTCGCTCAGGTAACTTTGCGCGGTGGCCTTGGTGTTGTTCTGGAACAGGCCGACGCTGTAGGTGGCGCGCCATGCGGGGCTGAAGTCATAGGCGAGTTTGAACTTCAAGTTGTCTTCGATCTGGTGTTCCAGGCCGGCGGCGCCGACCACCCAGATCGGGCTGCCGGTGCGGTTGTTCTCGGCGATGGCGCCCGTCACCGGGGTGCCGGCGCCACTGGCCGCAGTTGAGCGCGGCACGGTGGCGTAGGCCAGGGGCTGGCTGTGGGTGTCGAGGTGGTTGGCCGAGAGCCACCAGGCGAAGTCGCCGCTGCGGTTGCCCAGCAGCAGGCTTTGATCGGTGGACTTGTAGCTGTCGTGGGTGCCGTACTGGTTGAAGCTTTGCCAGCTTTCCTGCACCCGCGCTTCGGCTTCGAACTTTTGCGGCATGCGGGTGGTGATCTCGACCACGCTGCCGATGGAGTTGCCCGCATAGGCGGCCGAAAACGGGCCGTAGAGCATATCGATGCGCTCGATCTCGCTCGGCGCCACCATGCCCCAGCGCGGGCCGCCGATGGTGTTGTTGTTGGCGATCAAAGGCGAGAGCAGCACGCCGTCGGCGTAGATCAGGCTGCGCGCACTGGCGCCGACGCCCGAGGTGCGGGTGGCGAGAGGCGCTTGGGTGTCGCCGATATGGCGCTTGCGCACGAAGCTCGACGGCAGGTATTTCAGCGCGTCTTCAGTGTTGACGACGTTGACGGTATCGTCGATCTGCTCGCGGTCGAGGCCCTCGCTGGTGGAGGGAATCTGGTTTTTTTTCGCCACCGAGGGCGTGCCGGTGACGTTGACCGTGGGCAGGGTCGCATCAGGCGCGGGCGGCGGGGTTTGCGCGCTCTGCGCGGCGGCGCTGCCGGCGCAACAGGCCAGCAGCGCCGCGGCCAGCGGGCGCAGGGTTGGAGAGGGCATGGCGCGTCAGTTCATTTTCATGCCGGACATCGGGCCGCTGCTGCCCAGCGGCTGCGCTATCGCCTTGACTTCGATGTTCTGGCGCTGCTTGTCCTTGGTCTCGATCACCAGGGTCAGGGGCACGGTGTCGCCGGCCTTCACCTGGCCCTTGAGCTCCATCATCATCACGTGATAGCCGCCCGGGCCGAGAATGACGGGCTTGCCGGCAGGCAGGGGAATGGCGTCGACGGCGCTCATTTTCATCACGTTGTTGCTCATCGCCATCTGGTGGACTTCCACCGTGGCGGCGGCCGGCGAGCGCACTTCGATCAGGCGCGCGTCCTGCGCGGAGGTGATCTGCATGAAGGCACCGGTGGAGGTTTGCGCGGGCACGGTGGCGCGCACCCAGGGGTCCTTGACGGTTACCTGGGCGAAAGCGCTGCCGGCGCAAAGAAGAAGGGCTAAGGGGAGAGCGAGAGTGACGGGGATCAGTTTCATGGTGGATTCCTGGTGTTCAAGTGCGGCGCGAGGCGCGCGTATAAATGACGGTACTGCGGATGCGTGAGCGCGGACGCATCGCGGCCAGCGGGCGCGGGATGCAGGCAGGGGAAAAGTCGAATGAACGGCGCGTGAAGCGCGCGTTCAGCCGGCCGCGATCAGGCGGCGGGCGGGGCGCGCGGCTGCCCGGCGGCCCAGGCAAACAAGGGCCGCGGTGCGCGCAGGAACAACTCGGGGAGGGCGTAGGCGCCCGTGGCTACCGGCAAGGCGGCAGCAGCGGGCGGCAGGCCGGCGGCGCCGGCGTGAATGGAGCAGAAGGGGCAATGATCGAAGTGTGAAGTGCCGCCGCCCTTGGCAGGGACCTGCTCGGCGGCGACCTTGACCAGGGCCGGGCCGGTGGCGGTGCAGATTTCTACCCAGGAGGCGCCGCCGCGCACGGCTGCCATGGCGTGCGATACCGTGGGCGCGAGCGCGGCCAGCAGGATCGCGAAAGTCGCGAGCCAGGCGGCGAAACGGCGGGTGCGTGCGTGCAGGGCCATGGGGACGCGACTTTATCACGAACCTGGAGAGGCACGCGGCGAGTTGCCGCGAACGCCGGCCGGCCGGCGGCAAGTGCGGCATCGTGGATAATGGCGTTTTGACAACACCAAACCGGCCTTGCGGGCCGTGGAGACTGCGATGGGTCTGGACGCGAGGTTCCGGCTGCGCATCAACAGGGGCGAGGAGGTCGCCATCGGCCCCGGCAAGGTGGCGCTGCTGGAGGCGATTGCCGAGACCGGCTCGATCACCGCGGCGGCCAAGCACCTGGGCATGTCGTATCGCCGCGCCTGGCTGCTGGTGGACGACATGAACCGCTGCTTCAAAAAGCCGCTGGTGGACAGTGCCAAGGGCGGTAAAGAGGGCGGCGGCACCAAGGTCAACGATTACGGCATGGAAGTGATCCGCCTGTACCGCGGCATCGAAACGGTGGCCGTGGAGCGCACCGCCGCCGACATCGCCCGCCTCGGGCGCATGCTGAATCACTGAGTGCGTCTAGCCTGCGCCCCGCGCCGGGCCGGGCGGCGTTCGGACGTATCCCATGGAATATCTCGGCGATATATCGCGGTATACTTCGACCGCTGCCATATATATGCAGGGATATTACGATGCCTCAAACATCCAAGCTCGCGCGCCAGCCCGCACTTTCGTCCAGATTCGCCTTTTCGCGCCGCCGCCTGCTGGGCGCCGCCGTGGCACTTGCGATCGGCGCGTCCAGCGGCGCGGCCAGCGCCGCCGACCTGGTGGTCTCCGCCGCCGCCAGCCTGACCAACGCCTTTGCCGACATCGGCCGCGCTTTCGAGCGGGTCAACCCGGGTACCAAGGTGGTGCTCAACTTCGCGGCATCGGATGTGCTGCTGGCGCAGATCGCCAAGGGCGCGCCGGCCGACGTGTTCGCCTCCGCCGACGAGATCGCGATGGACAAGGCAGTGGCGCAAAACGTGATCGACACGAAGACGCGGCATGACTTCGTGCGCAACCGGCTGGTGCTGATCGCGCCCGCCGATTCGACCGTGGCGATCACCGGCTTGTCTTCGCTGTCGGCCCCGGCGATCAAGCACATCGCCATCGGCAACCCGGCCTCCGTGCCGGTCGGGCGTTATTCCAAGGGCGTGCTGGACAAGGCCGGCATGTGGGCCGCGCTGGAGCCCAAGCTGGTCAACGCGGCCAGCGTGCGCCAGGCGCTGGACTACGTGGCGCGCGGCGAGACCGAGGCGGGCTTCGTCTACTCCACCGACGCGGCGATCATGAAGGGCCGCGTCAAGGTGGCGGCGGAAGTGCCGACCGAGAAGCCGATTCTCTACCCCATCGCGGTGGTCAAGGACAGCAAGAACGCCGCGCTGGCGAAGAGCTTTCTGACCTTCGTCGCCAGCCCGGCGATGCAGACGATTCTTTCCGACTACGGCTTCGGCAAGCCTTAAACGGCGCAACCAATGTTCGACGAGGCCGCTGTTCCCCTGCTGCTGTCGCTCAAGGTCGCCGGCTGGGCCACCGTGCTGGCACTGGTGGCGGGCGTGGCCTTTGCCTACCTGCTGGCGCGGGTGCGCTTTTTCGGCCGCGAGGTGCTGGACGCCGCGCTGACCCTGCCGATGGTGATGCCGCCGACGGTGCTGGGGTATTACCTGCTGGTGCTGCTGGGCAAGCGCGGGCCGGTCGGAGGCTGGCTGCAGGAGAATTTCGGCATCAACCTGATTTTTACCTGGCAGGGCGCGGTGATCGCGGCGGCCTTCGTGGCCTTTCCGCTGGTCTACAAGGCGGCGCGCGCCGCCTTCGAGGACATCGACACCAACCTGGAGCGGGCCGGACGCTCGCTGGGCTTTTCCGAACTCAAGGTGTTTTTTCGCGTCACCCTGCCGCTGGCCTGGCACGGCATCCTGGCCGGCGCCATGCTGGCGTTTGCGCGCGCGCTGGGCGAATTCGGCGCCACGCTGATGGTGGCCGGCAGCCTGCCGGGGCGCACCCAGACCCTGTCGATCGCGATTTACGAAGCGGTGCAGGCGGGGGACGACGCCACCGCCAACAACCTGGTGATCATCGCCTCGGTGATTTGCATCATCGTGCTGGTGGTGGCGGGGCGCGTGCTGCAGGGCGGCTATCGCCGCGCCTTCAGGTACTGAACGGTATCTGACGATGCAACTCGAACTGCGCATCATCAAGGACCTGCACGCGCGCGGCCGGCATTTCCGGCTGGATGTGGACATGCGCACCGACAGCGACGCAGTGGTGATCTACGGGCCTTCGGGCGCCGGCAAGAGCCTGACCCTGCAATGCCTGGCAGGCTTCGTGGCGCCGGACGCGGGGCGCATTTCAATCGACGGCGCCACCCTGTTCGAGGCGGCGCAGCGCATCAGCGTGCCGGCGCGCGAGCGCGGCGTGGGCTATGTGTTCCAGGATTACGCACTGTTTCCGCACCTGACGGTGGCGGGCAACATCGGCGCGGCGCTGCAACAGGGCTGGCTGCGGCGCCTGGACGATGCGGCGCGCGCGCGGGTGGAAGACATGTTGCGCCTGTTCGAATTGCAGGACCTGCGCGACAGCTACCCGAGCCAGCTTTCCGGCGGCCAGCGCCAGCGCACCGCCCTGGCGCGCGCGCTGGCAACGCGGCCACGCCTGCTGTTGCTGGACGAACCCTTCGCGGCGCTGGACCCGGCGCTGCGCGAACGCATGCGCTATGAATTTGTCGAACTGCGCGAGCGCTTCAAATTGCCGATGGTGCTGATCACCCACGACCCCGCCGATTTGCAGAGCCTGGCGCGCGAGCTGGTGGTGATCGAGGAGGGCCGGGTGGTGCGCCACGAAATGGCGCCGTTCCAGGCCGAGGTGCCGCAGGGGGCGACGGCGCTGCGGGTGATTGCCGGCGGCGCCGGGACGCGCGCCGCCTGAAGTAGGGCCAGCCCGGCTCGGGCATACTGCGGATTCATGCAACAGGAGACACAGCGATGAAAATCAGCGCACGCAATGTTCTTTCCGGCACCGTCAAGGCGATGCACGAAGGCCCGGTGACCACTGAAGTGACGGTGGAAGTGGCGCCGGGCATCGAGGTGGTCTCCACCATCACCAGCGGCTCGGCGAAAAACCTGAACCTCAAGGTGGGTGCGAA
>DATAZV010000041.1:0-3889 GCA_036271855.1 Burkholderiales bacterium | reverse complement strand
GTGATCTTTTTCGCCTGCAGGTCGAGCAGGAATACATGCGACTGGGTGCCGCCGGAGACCACGCGCAGGCCGCGCGATATCAGGGTGCGCGCCATCGCGTCGGCATTCACCTTCACCTGCTTGGCATAGGTTTTGAATTCGGGTTTCAGCGCCTCGCCGAAAGCCACCGCCTTGGCGGCGATCACGTGCATCAGCGGGCCGCCCTGGATACCGGGGAAAATCGCCGAGTTGACGATTTTTTCGTGCTGCGACTTCATCAGGATAAAGCCGCCGCGCGGGCCACGCAGGCTCTTGTGCGTCGTCGAGGTCACGAAGTCGGCGTGCGGCACCGGGTTCGGGTATTCGCCGGCGGCGATCAGGCCGGCGTAGTGCGCCATGTCGACCATGAACAAAACGTTGTTGTCGCGCGCGATCTTGGCGAAACGCTCGAAGTCGATCTCCAGGCTGAAAGCGGAAGCACCGGCAACGATCAGCTTCGGCTTGTGTTCACGGGTGAGCTTTTCGACCTGCTCGTAGTCGATATCTTCCTTCTCCGTCAGGCCGTAGGAGACGAAGTTGTACAGCTTGCCGGAAGCGTTGACCGGCGAGCCGTGGGTCAGGTGGCCGCCCATGGCGAGCGACATGCCGAGCACGGTCTCACCGGGCTTGAGCACCGCCATGTACACGGCCTGATTCGCCTGCGAGCCGGAGTTGGGCTGCACGTTGGCGCATTCGGCGCCGAACAATTGCTTGACGCGATCCAGCGCGATGGTCTCGGCAATGTCGACGAACTCGCAGCCGCCGTAGTAGCGCTTGCCGGGGTAGCCCTCGGCGTATTTGTTGGTCAGTTGCGAGCCCTGCGCTTCCATCACCGCCGGGCTGGTGTAGTTCTCGGAGGCGATCAGCTCGATGTGGTCTTCCTGGCGGCCATTCTCTTTTTCGATGGCGGCGAAGATTTCGGGGTCGGCGGCGGAAAGCTGGAGCGAGCGGCTGAACATGGCGTTATGGTCCGGAAATAGGCGGCGGCGCGACGTCGGGCCGGTGGGAAGGCGATTACTGCGGATTGCTGGCTTGCGCGCCGTGCGGCTGGGGTCACCCCAGGGGGGCGGTGGCGGGGAGCGCAACAACTACATATTGTAGCACCGGGGCCACGGCGGCCCAGCGCTTGCGGGCGCCCTCAGGCGAAGTCGTCCTCGCTGGAGGTAAGGTGGGCAATGTCGCCCCAGCCGCGGATTTGCCACTGGCCGTTTTCCACCACGATGTCGTTGATGCTGGCGTTGGCCAGCGCCCAGTTGCGGGTGGTGCTGTAGGGGGTGCCGGTGGCGGTGCGATATAGCGCGTCCAGCGCGCCGCCATGGGTCACCAGCGCCACCTTGGCGTGGCCGCGCGCGGCGATCTCTTCCACGCAGGCGGACAGGCGTGCGCGCAGTTGCGCCAGGCTCTCGCCGCCCGGCATCGCAAAGTCCGGGTCGCGCGCTTGCCAGCGTTCGTAATCGTCGGGGAAGCGCTCGTGGATTTCTTCCGGCGTCAGGCCTTCGAAGATGCCGAAGCTGCGCTCGCGCAGGCGCGCGTCCTGCGTGATGGGCAGCCCGGTGGCGGCGGCGATCGGCGCGGTGGTCTGCAGGGTGCGGCCGAGGTCGCTGGATATCAGCAGCTCTACCTTCTCTTCGCGCAGGCGCCGGCCGACGGCCTCGGCTTGCGCCAGGCCGGTGGGCGAGAGCGCGGAGTCGAGCTGGCCCTGGATGCGATGCTCGCGGTTCCACAGGGTTTCACCGTGGCGGATGATCAGGAAATGGGTCATGGCAATCGGTGTGTTTGAATGGAGTGCAAGGTTTGGTTCATCTTGGCTAGCGACAATTCCTACTTCACCGTGGCAGCCGGCCGCCAGTGGTCCAGCGTACCCATCGCGATGCCGCCGGCGATCAGCAGCATGGCACCGATCAGCGGCAGGCTGAGCGGCTCGTGCAACGTGACTAGCGCCGAGAGCACGCCGACCACCGGCGTGGCGAGAATGCCCAGCGAAGTGGTCACCGCCGGCAGGCTGCGGTTGACCATCGCCATCGCCCAGTACGCGAGCGCCACGCCGATCACCCCGCCGTAAAGGAACAGCCCGACTACCTGCGCGCTCCAGCGGATCCGCGGCGGGCCTTCGAACACCCAGGCCAGCAGCGCCAGCAGCACGGTCGCCAGCAACACCTCCCACAGCACCAGCTGGAACGGCGTCGACACCCACTTGTGCGCACGCACATGCAGGATGCTGGCGGCCCAGCAAAATGCCGCTAGCAAAACGAATACATTGCCCAGCAGCGCGCGGCGGTCAGCCCAGTCGAAAGCCAGCGGGTTGAACATCAGTACCAGCCCGGCCACGCCCAGCGCCACCCCAGCCAGGCGCGCGCGCGTCAGGCGTTCGCCGAGAAACAGCGCGGCGCCCGGCGCCACCCAGAGCGGCGTGGTGTAGCCCAGCACGATCGAGCGCCCGGCGGGGATCAGCCCCAGGCCCACGCCCACCAGCGCCGCGAAGGCAGTCATGTGCAGCACGCCGATGCTCGCCACCACTGCCAGGTCGCCGCGCCGCGGCCACACCAGTTCGCCGCGCAGCATCAGCAGAGGCAACAAAAACAACGCGGCGATCGCCGAGCGCACCGTGATGGTCCACAAGGGCGGCGCGCTTTGCAGGATCAGCTTGGTCACCGTCCAGTTGAAGCCCCAGGCGAAGATGACAATGGCGAACAGCAGCAGAGCGGCGCGCCGCGACAGCACCGGGTTGGCGGACATCAGGCACAACCCATCTCAAACCCCATCCGCTCAATCACCCTTGATGTTCGCCTCTTTGACCACCCGTGCCCACTTCTCCTTCTCGGCGTGGATGATGTGCGCCGCTTCTTCCGGCGTGGTATAGGTGGCCAGCGCGCCCTGCGCCAGCAAGGTCTGCTTGACTTCGGCCTCGCCCAGGATGCCCTTGAGCGCGGCCGACAGTTTGGCGATCACCGGCGCCGGCGTGCCAGCCGGGGCCACCAGGCCGAACATCGAGCTCACCTCGAAGTCCTTCAGTCCCGCCTGCGCCGCCGTCGGCACGCCCGGCAGCAAGGCCACCGGCTCGCGCGTGGTGGTAGCCAGGGCGCGCAGCTTGCCGGACTTGATGAAGGCCTGGCAGGAAGGCGCGGTCTCGATCATGCTTTGCACCTGGCCGCCCATCAGGTCGGTCATTGCCTGGCCGCTGCCCTTGTAGGGGACATGCAGCATTTTTACGCCGGCCACGCGCATGAACAGTTCGGCCGCCAGATGTTGTGGCGAGCCGTTGCCGGCGGAACCGATGGTGATGGCGCCGGGATTGGCCTTGGCCAGCGCGATCAACTCCATCAAATTGTTCGCCTTGACGTTCGGATTGACCACGAACACCAGGGGCACGGTACCCAGTATGCTGACCGGCGCGAAGCTCTTGTCGATATCAAATCCCACCTGCTGCTGGCCATACAGCACTTCGCTGATGGCATGGCTGGTGAGCGCCCCGGTCATGATGGTGTAGCCGTCCGGCGCCGACTTGGCCATCGCCGCCGCGCCGATGCTGCCGGCGGCGCCCGCGCGGTTGTCCACCACCACTTGCTGGCCCAGCGCAACCGAAAGCTTTTGCGCCATCACCCGGCCGATCACATCCGTCGCGCCGCCGGGCGGATAAGGCACGATCATGCGCACGGTCTTGGCCGGATATTCATCCGCCGCCATCGCCTGGCCGGCAAGCCCCAGATTGCATGTAATCAATACGAAGGCCGCGAGGCCGAAGGCGGCGCGCCTGGCGCGCCCGGTGCAAAGTGCAAACAATTGAGGTCTCCCCGATTTATCGAAAACGCGGCCGTTTCCGTTCTTCGGGGAATGATATTCGATCTTGTGCCCGCGCTTCAAACAAGTGCGA
>DATAZV010000040.1:0-3332 GCA_036271855.1 Burkholderiales bacterium | reverse complement strand
CCCGCTTTTCTTAACATGCACGTAGAAACGGCCGCGAAAGCGGCCGTGAGGTTTGGGATGGGTGAGGGGACCTTACTTGCCGCCCAGGGTTTCCTGCGCCCACTTGGCGTAGTCGGCATCGCGGGTCAGTTGCTTCATCAGGGCCGGTGCCGGCAGGCCGGTGAGCTTGGCCGGGTCGGTGCCGTCGCGCAGCGCCTTCAGGGTCGCGTACACCGCCTGCACCCCGGCCATGAAGGGCTGGTGGCCGGTGAGGCAGATGCGGGCGCGGCGGCTGGCCAGGTATTCGCGGTCCATCATGTCGGCGGGGACGCCGCCCAGGATCAGCGGCAGCTTGGTGGCCTTGGCAATGGCTTCGAGCTGATCGCGGCTTTTGATGCCGACCAGGAACAAGGCGTCGACGCCGGTGGTTTCATAAGCCTGGACCCGGGCAATGGTGTCGTCCAGGCCGGAAATCGAAATCGCGCTGGTGCGCGCGGCGATCAGCAGGTCGGGGTCCTGGCGCGCCGAGACGGCGGCCTTCATCTTGCCCAGGCCTTCTTCTTTTGACAGCAGGCGCGCCTTGTCGCTGGCGCCGAAGGCGGCGGGCAACTCTGTATCTTCGATCGACAGGCCGCTGACGCCGGCGGTTTCCAGTTCCTCGACGGTGCGGCGCACGTTGAGCGCGTTGCCGTAGCCATGGTCGGCATCGACCATCAGCGCCAGGTTGCCGGCGCGGCAGATGCGATAGGCCTGGTCGGCGAATTCGGAGAGGGTGATGACGGCGATGTCCGGCCCGCCGACAATGGCCAGCGAAGCCACCGAGCCTGCGAACATGCCGACCTCGAAGCCGATGTCTTCGGCGGCACGGGCGGACAGGGCGTCGAACACCGAGCCGGGGTAGACGCATTGATTGCCGGCGAAGAGGGCGCGAAAACGCTTGCGGCGCGGGGTCCAATTCATGATTGTGTTCTCCTTGTGGGCAATGGCGAAAGCGCGCAAGCGGCGCGCTACTGGCGCGACACTATACTTTTTTCAGGCCGTGCTTGCGCGAATCCGCTGTATCAAGCCGGGCGGTGCTGAGAGCAACGCCGGCTCAGGTACCGGCGCTGGAAAACACCAGCCCGGCGTGCTCACGCAGAGCGTGGAAGCGGATTTCCTTCCAGGTTTCCTCGATCACCCGCAACTCGGCGGGGAAGGAGACCAGAAAGGTGGGCGCATCGACCGCGTCGTAGGCAATGCGGTGGGCGTTGGCCTCGATGAAGCGTTCCATTTCACGCGGGCTGTCGCAGGTGACCCAGCGCGCCATCATGTATTTGGAAGGCATGTAGCGCGCCTCGACGCCGTATTCGTGCTGCAGGCGGTGCGCCACCACGTCGAACTGCAGCACGCCGATGGCACCCAGCAGGAGTGCGCCACCGGTGTGCGGGCGGAACACCTGGATCGCGCCTTCTTCGCCCAGTTGCGTGAGGCCGGTGCGCAACTGCTTGGTGCGCATCGGGTCGACCACCTCGACGGCCTTGAACATTTCCGGCGCGAAAAACGGCAGGCCGGTGAATTGCAGCGATTCGCCTTCGGAAAGCGTGTCGCCAAGTTGCAGGGTGCCGTGATTGGGAATGCCGATGATGTCGCCGGCGTAGGCTTCTTCGAGCAGCTCGCGGCGTTGCGACAGGAAGGAGACTACGCTGCCGGGACGGATGTCCTTGCCCGTGCGCACCACGCGAAATTTCATCCCGCGGGTGAACTTGCCGGAGGAGACGCGGGCGAAGGCGATACGGTCGCGGTGCGCCGGGTCCATGTTGGCCTGGATTTTGAACACCACGGCGGTGAACTTTGGCTCTTCGGGCTCGACTTCGCGTTCCATCGCCTTGCGCGGGCCGGGCGGGGGCGCCAGATCGACCAGGGCGTCGAGCACTTCCTGCACGCCGAAGTTGTTGATCGCCGAGCCGAAGAAGAGGGGTGTCTGGCGGCCGGCGAGAAACTCCTTGCTGTCGAAGGGCATCGAGGCGGAGGTGACGAGATCGATTTCTTCCAATGCCTGTTCGAGTTCGGCACCGAAGCGCTGCTTGATCTCCGGGCTGTCGAGATCGGCCACTACTTCATCGTCGTTGCGCCGGTCTTCGCCGGGGCGGAACACCCGCATGCGGGAGAGGCGCAAGTCGTAGACGCCGTGAAAGCGCTTGCCCATGCCCACCGGCCAGGTGAGGGGCGCGATGTCCATGCCCAGGCTTTGCTCGATCTCGCCGATCAGGTCCATCGGCTCGCGTACTTCGCGGTCCATCTTGTTGATGAAGGTGAGGATGGGCGTATTGCGCGCGCGGCACACTTCGAGCAGGCGCTTGGTCTGCGGCTCGACGCCGTTGGCGGCATCGATCACCATCAGCGCGGCATCGACCGCGGTGAGCACGCGATAAGTGTCTTCGGAAAAGTCCTGGTGGCCCGGGGTGTCGAGCAGGTTGATCACGCAGCCGCGGTAATCCATCTGCATCACGGAGGAAGCCACCGAGATGCCGCGCTGCTTTTCGATTTCCATCCAGTCCGAAGTCGCGTGGCGTGTCGCCTTGCGCGCCTTCACGCTGCCGGCGATGTTGATGGCGCCGGCGAACAGCAGGAGTTTTTCGGTCAGCGTGGTCTTGCCGGCGTCCGGATGCGAAATGATCGCAAAGGTTCTGCGGCGGTGTACTTCTTGGGGGAGAGTCATTGCGGGGACGGCGAGGGAAGGGGGAATCGAAAGGGCGGGGCCGCGACTGCGCATTGTATTTGATTTTTACTTTTTAATCAATCACTTGCGCCACATGCGGGGCATCTTGTTCAGGCCCGCGGGCTGTACTGGCGAAGGTGGGCGCATCAAGTTGACATGCCATGGTTTGCCCCCCAAAATGCCTCGCGGCAGAAGTGGCGGAAAACTCTATAAGCCGCACACCGGAGACAAACATGCAAAAGCAGAAAAGCAAATTTCATTTGGAATCCCGGCGCTCGGCCGTCAAGGCCCTGGGCGCGATCGGATTGACGGCGGCCTTACCCGGAGCGGTGCGCGCCCAGGCCAAGTCGGTCAACGTTGGCGTGATCCTGCCGCTGTCCGGCGCCAATGCGCAGTTCGGCATCAACGCGAAGCAGGGGATTGAACTGGTTGCCGACGAGATCAACGCGGCAGGCGGCCTCAAGGGCATGGGCGGGGCCAAGCTCAACCTGGTAGTGGCCGATTCCACATCCATTCCCACGGCCGCTGCTACCGTGGCGCAGCGCTTTATCGCCGAAAACGATTGCTGCGCGATTCTCGGCGCCTTCGTTTCTTCGCTGACCCTGGCCATTTCGGAAGTGACCGAGCGCCGCGGCGTGCCGCTGCTGACCATGTC
>DATAZV010000039.1:0-12587 GCA_036271855.1 Burkholderiales bacterium | reverse complement strand
GTCGGTGTGCTTGTAAACCTTGAGGTCGCGTGCCGGTTCGCGCCAGGCGCCCAGCTCAGGGCGCGGCGCCTTGACCCGTTTTTCTTTCCATACCTCGGACTGGAAAAACTCCCGGCCCTTTTTGTCTTCACTGTCCGGCTCGAAACCCATCGCCGTCCTTCCGTGTTGCCCTTCGTTTCAGTCGGCGCCGCGCTTGAGCGCCGCGTCCACTTTCTCGCGCCCGAGGTCAGGCGCGTACATGTGGATGAAATCATAAACGAAGCCGCGCAGATACGCTCCTTCGCGCACCGCCAGGTGGGTGGTCTTCTCCGGGAACAGGTGGCCGGCATCGATGCCGCGCAAATGCTTGTCGCGATGCTCGTCGAAGGCGATGCCGGCGAGGATGCCCACGCCCAGACCCAGGTCGACATAGGTCTTGATGACGTCGGAGTCGATCGCCGAAAGAATGATGTCCGGCGTCAGCCCCTTGGCGGCGAAGGCCTGGTTGATCGAGGAACGGCCGGCGAAGGCGGAGTCATACGTGATGATCGGAAAGTCGGCCAGCGCCTTGAGCGTGAGCTTTTCCAGGCTGAGCAGCGGGTGCTTGGGCGGCACCACCACCACATGGTGCCAGCGGTAGCAGGGCAGGGCGATCAGGTCGGAGTGATGGTCGATGGTTTCGGTGGCGATTGCGAGATCGGCCTCGCCGTCCACCACCATTTGCGCCAGTTGCGGCGGGCTGCCCTGCTGGATGGTCAGCTTCACCTTGGGGTACTTGCGCTTGAATTCGCCCACCGCCTTGGGCAGCGAATAGCGCGCCTGGGTGTGGGTGGTGGCAATGGTCAGGCTGCCGCTTTTCTGGTCGGCGAACTCGGTGGCCGTGCTTTTCAGGTTTTCGGCCTCCACCAGCAGGCGCTCGACCACCTTCACCACCGCGCGCCCGGGCTCGGTGAGCGCGGTGATGCGCTTGCCGAAGCGGACGAAAATCTGCACCCCGAGCTCCTCTTCGAGGTCGCGAATCTGGCGCGAGACGCCCGGCTGCGAGGTGTGCAGGGCTTCCGCCGCCGCCGTCAGATTGAGCCCCTGGCGCACGGTTTCGCGCACATAGCGCAATTGCTGGAAGTTCATATCTATATAACTAATTGTTGTTTAGAACATATATTTTATATGAATGTGTTATTTAAAGGCAAGCCGGCCTGCCGGCTTTGCACAAGCCGCGTGCTATAGTTTTTTGCTTCATGACCACGTTTGCCTACCAACCGCCCGTCAACGAACGCCTCCTGTGGGGATGCATAGCCGCGTCCCTGCTGCTGCACGCCATGCTTATGTGGCGCGTGCACGGAGTGGAACCGGCGGCGCCGATGGTGCAGGAGTTCAAGGCGACCATTCGTACCCAAACGCCGCCCACGCCACGGCCGGCCGCGGAGCCGCCCAAGCCGGAGGTGGTGATGCCCGAGCCGCCGAAGCCGGAGCCGCCCAAACCGCCCGAACCGGTGCCGCTGCCCAAGCCCGTATTGCCGCCGACAGCGCCGACCATCGTGCCCAAGACCCCGCCGGTCGAGCGCAAAGCGGCGCCGGTCGCCCCGGCGACTCCGCAACCGCCTACCCCTGCGCCGGCCACGCCCGCCCCCGCCTCGCCTGCGCCCCCGGACAGCAAAAGCGACGCCAAGGCCGATGCCGCCAAGGCGCCTGCTGCTGCCCCTTCAGCAGCTACTGCGCCCGCGGCCAGCGGCGAAATGAAGGCGCTGATTCAGAGCTACGAGTTGCAGTTGGCGCAAGCGGCGCAGAAGTACAAGCTCTATCCCAACGAGGCGATGTCCCAGGGTTGGGAAGGCACGGCGCAGATCAAGGTGCATATTGGCGCCGACGGACGCATTGCCGGCATCGACCTGGTGTCTTCGACCGGCCACGACATGCTCGACGAGCAGGCGAAAAAGACAGCGCAAAAGGCCAAGCCTTTTGTGCAGATCCCGCCTCAGCTCAAGGGACAGCCCTTTGACGCGGAGATCCGCGTCGTCTTTACGCTCAAGCAGCCCTAGGGCCGGGCTTTACGCGCACCTAGACGCATCTAGACGCAAACCCGCTCCAGCAACCGCTCCATGAAGGTCTCGCACAGGGCGATCTGCTCCAAATCGCAATACTCGTTGGGCTTGTGCGCCTGCTCGATCGAGCCCGGGCCGCAGATGATCGAGGGCAGCCCGGCCTGCTCGAACAGCCCGGCTTCGGTGGCGTAGGCCACTTTGCTCACGCCGGGCTTGCGCGACAAGGCCAGCGCCAGTTGCGTCAGCTCGTCCATCTCCAGCGCGTTGGAGCCGGGAATGGCCGAGTGCAGCTTGAAGTCGATGCCGGTTTCCGCAGCCACCTTGCGCATCTCCGGCAGCATGGAGGCGGCGTAGTCGCGCACCTCCTTCTCGATCGCATCCGGGTTGGCACCCGGCAGGTAGCGGAACTCCCAGTCGAAGGCGCATTCCTTGGGCACGATGTTGGTCGCGGTGCCGCCCTTGATGGTGCCGGTCTGCATGGTGGTGAAGGGCACGTCGAAGCCGTTGTCGCGCACTTCCGAATCTTGCATGCGGTCGGCCATGCTGCGGATGTAGGTGATCAGGCGCGCGGCGTACTCGATCGCATTCACCCCTTGCGGAGTCAGCGAGGAATGCGCTTCCTTGCCGTGCACCGTGCAGCGGAAAGAACGCTTGCCCTTGTGCGCCACCACCACGTTCATCGAAGTGGGTTCGCCGACGATCACGCCGGCCGCCTTGAAACCCTGCTTGGACAGCAGCTCGATCAGCCCCCGCACGCCGATGCAGCCGACTTCCTCGTCATACGACAGCGCGAAATGGATCGGCGCTTTCAGGTTGGCTTCGAGAAAGCGCGGCGTCATCGCCAGGGCCACGCCGAGGTAGCCCTTCATGTCGCAGGAGCCGCGGGCGTACAGGCGCCCGTCCTTGATCGTCGCCTTGAAAGGATCGGTGTCCCAGGCCTGGCCGTCGACCGGCACCACATCGGTATGGCCGGAGAGCACGATGCCGGGGCGCGGCGCGTTGCCGCTTTTGCCGTGGATGGTGGCGAACAGGTTGGCCTTGCGCTTCTCCGCGTCGTACACCAGGGTGGACTCGATGCCGTAGGGCTTCAACCAGTCGCGCACCCATTCGATCAACCCGAGGTTGGAGTCGCGGCTGGTGGTGTCGAAGGAAATGAGCTTCTGGATTATTTCCAGACTCTCGGACTTGGGGGCGGGGAGGTGTTCGGCTTTCATTTTTTTCACCTGTTGCGGAAGACGGGGCTACTGATCGTTCAAATGGCACGCGCTCATCCGGCCGGGCGCGATTTCCTTGAGCTTGGGATCTTCTACTTTACACCGCCCGAAGGCATGCGGGCAGCGCGGGTGGAAGTGGCATCCGGAAGGTGGGTTGAGCGGCGAAGGAATCTCGCCCTTGATCGGAATGTAGGTACGCTTGCGTTTTTCCAGGCTGGGCACCTCCGCCAGCAGCGCCTGGGTGTAGGGATGATTCGGGCTGGCGTAGATCGCATCGGTAGGCGCGCTTTCGACAATGCGCCCGAGGTACATGATCAGCACGCGGTCGCTCAAGTGGCGCACTACGCCCAGGTCGTGGCTGATGAACAGGTAAGTCAGGCCCAGTTGTTCGCGCAAATCGATGAACAGGTTAAGCACCTGCGCCTGGATCGAAACGTCGAGCGCCGCCACCGCCTCGTCGCACACCATGAACTCCGGCTTGACGGCGAGGGCCCGGGCGATGCCGATGCGCGCGCGCTGTCCGCCGGAGAACTGGTGCGGGTAGCGCCGCGCCAGCGAAGCATCCAGGCCCACCTGGGCCAGCAGCTTCTCGACGTACTCCCGCTGCTCGCCGCGCTGGATCAGGCCATGCACTACCGGCGCTTCGCCGACGATGTCCTGTACGCGCATGCGCGGGTTGAGCGAGGCGTAGGGGTCCTGGAAAATCATCTGGATTTTCAGTTGCGCCGCGCGCGCTTCTCGCCCCGAGAGGGCGCCGAGGTCATTGCCGCGCCAGCGGCGCGTGCCGGCGTCCAGCGCATGCAGGCCCACCGCCATGCGCCCCAGGGTGGACTTGCCGCAGCCCGATTCGCCCACCAGCCCGACCACTTCGCCGTCGGCGATGCTTAAGCTGACGCCGTCAACGGCGCGCACTACTTCTTCCTTCAGGCCGGCGCCGAACCAGTTGCCGATGCGCGCGGCGGTATCCAGGCGCTTGACGAAGCGCTTGGACACGTTCTTGAGTTCGAGCATCGGGCTCATTTGCGCTGCCTCGCTCATGCGGGCGCCTCCACCGGCTCGGTGTGCGGATGAAAGCAGCGTACGGCATGTGCTTCATCTGTCAATTGCGGGTCTTCCAGGCAGGCGGCGTCGGCGCGCGGGCAGCGCTCGCGGAAATGGCAGCCCGAAGGCAGGTGCAGCATCGAAGGAGTATTGCCGGGGATCTGCCGTAACCGCTGCCCGCGCGGATTGCGCGAAGGCACCGAGTCGATCAGCCCGCGCGTATACGGATGCTTGGCGTAGTCCAGCACATCGTCGACGCTGCCGGATTCGACAATGCGCCCGGCGTACATCACGCTCACCGTGTCGGCGAGACCGGCGATCACCGACAGGTCGTGGGTGATCCAGATCAGCGCGGTGCCGGTGTCGCGGCACAGGCGCTGCATCTCGGCCAGGATCTGCCCCTGGATGGTCACGTCCAGCGCCGTCGTCGGCTCATCCGCAATGATCAGGTCGGGATGATTCAGCAGCGCAATCGCGATCGCCACCCGCTGGCGCATGCCGCCGGAAAACTGGTGCGGGTAACTTTGCAGACGCTCGTCGGGCGAGGGGATGCCGACGATGGCCAGCGCCTCGCGCGCACGCTTCAGGGCCTCGGCGTGGCTGACCTTCTCATGCGCCAGGATCGCCTCGGTCATCTGCGTATCGACGCGCAGCACCGGGTTGAGCGTCATCATCGGGTCCTGGAAAATCATCGCCACGCGGTTGCCGCGCATCCGGCGCATCTGCTCGGCCGACAAGCCGGCGAGGTCGATGCCGTTCACCAGGATGCGCCCGCCGACCACGCGGCCCGGCGCATCGATCAGGCCCATGATCGAATAGCCGGTCATCGACTTGCCGGAACCGGATTCGCCCACCAGGCCCATGATCTGCCCGCGCCCGATGGAAAACGATACGTCGTTCACCGCCTTGATCACGCCCTGGCGGGTACAGAAATGCGTCGAAAGATTTTCCACCTGCAGGGCGGGCGCGCCGCTGTGTTCGCTCATCGCTGCAGCCTCGGATTGAGCACGTCGCGCAACTGGTCGGCCACCAGGTTGATGGCGACCACGCTGATCAGCAGGGCGAAGCCGGGGAACAGGCTGATCCAGTACTTGCCCGAGAGCATGTAGTTGAAGCCGTTGGCGATCAACAAACCCAGCGAGGGCTCGGTGATCGGCAGCCCCAGGCCGAGAAAGGAGAGGGTGGCCTCCAGCGTGATGGCCGAAGCCACCTGCACCGCCGCGATGATGATCAGCGGCGGCAGGCAGTTGGGCAGCAGGTGGCGAAAGATGATGCGCGAAGTGGGCAGCGCCAGCACCTGTGCCGCCTCGATGTACTCGCGGCGCCGCTCCACCATCGCCGCGCCGCGCACCGTGCGTGCATAGTAGGCCCATTGCACGGTGATCAGCGCGACGATGATCTTGCCGGTGCCCTGGCCCAACAGGGCCAGCAGCACCAGGGCGATGAGAATCGGCGGAAAAGATAACTGGATGTCGGCGATGCGCATCAACACGCCGTCGGTGCGCCCACCGGCGTAGGCGGCGAGCATGCCCACCACGGTGCCGATGAAAAGCGCAATCACGGTGGCCGAGACGCCGACCAGCAGCGAAATGCGCAGGCCGTAGAAGATCGCGGAGAGCATGTCGCGGCCCTGGTCGTCGGTGCCGAGCAGCGCGGTTCTGCCGTTGCCCATTTTTTCGCCCGGTGCCAGGCGCGCGTCCAGCACGTCGAGCTGCGACAGGTCGTATGGGTTCTGCGGCGAAATCCATGGCGCGAACAGCGCGATGAACAGCACCACCAGCAGCGCGACCGCGCCCGCCAGCGCGATGCGGCTGGCGCAAAAATCGGCGACGAAACGCTTGAAGGGGGATTCTTCCATTAGGTATCGCGAGCCTAGTGGGCCCAAAGGTAGCGGCCCGTGGCGAGCGGCAACGCAAACAGCATTCCATAAAAGAAGCCGGGCAAGCTGAAGACTTCGCTTGGCGCGGTACGTTTTTTGTTCCCCCGCCAGGCGTTATAGAAACCGATGATCACGCCGCTTGCAAGGGGTGTGCCGATCAGTACCGCAAGGCGCGTGTCCGCCAGGTGTACCTGAGCATGGGGAAAGAAAATCAGCGACAGCCCGCATAGGACACTGCCTGCCAGAAAATAGAGCAGCACCTTTACCGCGAACGGCATGCGTAGGCCGAAAATGGTCGATACGCCCGCACCGATGGTTCCCGAGAAAATTTCGCCCAGCACCGAAAATAGCACCTCAAGGAGTATTTCGATCAGAAAATCCATCGCCGCCCTTCAGTGACTGCCTGCGTCGGAGAGGCGCACGCGCGGGTCCAGCAATGAATAGGCGATGTCCACTAGCAGGTTGATCAGGATGAACATCGCCACCACGATCAGCAGGTAGGCGACGATCACCGGCCGGTCCAGTACGTTGATCGAATCGATCAAGAGCTTGCCCATGCCCGGCCAGGCGAAGATGGTTTCGGTAACCACCGCGAAGGCGATCACCGAGCCGAACTGCAGGGCGATCACAGTGACGATCGGGATCAGGATATTTTTCAATATATGCACGCCGACCACCCGTGCGTCGGTGAGCCCTTTGGCGCGGGCGAACTTGACGTAGTCGGTGAGCAGCGCCTCCTGGGTGCCGGCGCGCGCCAGGCGGATGATCAGGGCGATGTTGAGCAGCGCCAGGGTCAGCGCGGGCAGCAGCAGGTGGCGCAGGCCATCGATGGAGAGAAAGCTCACCGGCACGCCGAGCAGGTCGACGGTGTTGCCGCGGCCATTCGAAGGCAGCCAGCCGAGCCAGACGGCGAACACCATGATCAGCATCAGCCCGACCCAGAAGGTGGGCAGGGAAAAACCGAGGATGGAGCCGGCCATGATGCTTTTGCCCGGTATCGAATTCGGCTTGAGGCCGGCGTAGAGGCCCAGCGGCAGGCCGATCACCACCGCCAGCAGCATGGCAAATGAGGCGAGTTCCAGGGTCGCCGGCATGCGCTCGAAAATCAGCTGGATCGCCGGGATGTTGTAGGCGAAGGACTTGCCGAGGTCGCCGCCGAAGGCGTGCTGGACGAACAGTACGTATTGCAGCCACAGCGGCTTGTCCAGCCCGAGGGCCGCGATCACCGCGATGCGGTCGGCCTGGGTCGCCTCCGGGCTGATCAGGATGTCGACCGGGTTGCCCACCGCATACACCCCGGCGAACACCAGCAGCGACATCACGAACAGCACCAGCAGGCTTTGCAGCAAACGCCGGATGACAAAAACGAGCATGACCGGAGTTTACCTGTACGGGGAGGGTGTTGCCCTTTTCGTCGTTTTTACCTTGTGAAATCGACTGGCTCTGCCAGCGATTTCACACAAGCCAAGCCCGAAAAAAGTAGGTTTGTACTTTTTTCGGAACCTATCCGTGGCTGATGGCGATGGTCTTGAGCGCGGTAAAGCCGAGCAGGGCCTCGAAGCCCTTCTCGCGGCCATAGCCCGAATGCTTCATGCCGCCGAAGGGCAACTCCACCCCCCCGCCGGCGCCGTAGTTGTTGATGAACACCTGCCCCGCGTGCAGCTTGCGCGCCATGCGCAGCTGGCGCGCGCCATCGCGGGTCCACAGGCCGGCGATCAGGCCGTAGTCGGTGCCGTTGGCCAGCGCCACGGCCTCAGCTTCGTCGCGAAACGGCATCGCCACCAGCACCGGGCCGAACACTTCCTCGCGCGCCAGCACATGTTCAGGCGGCACGTCGGCGAACAGCGCGGGCGCGACGTAGTAGCCGCCATTCGGCGCGCCCTCGCTCACCGTGCCGCGCGCGGCCACGCGCAGGCCGTCGCGCTCGCCCTGGGCGATGTAGGCGGCAACGCGGTCGCGCTGCCTGGCGTTGATCAGCGGGCCGAGGTCGAGGTCGGCTGCACCGGGGCCGGCGCGCAGGCGCCCGAAGGCCTCGGCGATGCGCGCCAGCAGCGGCGCATAGATGCTTTGCTCGATCAGCACGCGGCTGCCGGCCGAGCAAGTCTGCCCGCCGTTCTGGATGATGGCATTGACCAGCACCGGCAGGGCGGCGTCGAGGTCGGCGTCGGCGAAGACGATTTGCGGCGACTTGCCGCCCAGTTCCAGCGTCACCGGGCGGTGGTTCACCGCCGCCGCCTGTGCCACCAGGGAGCCAGTGGCGGGCGAGCCGGTGAAGGAGATGTGGTCGATGTCCGTGTGCGCGGACAGGGCTGCGCCCGCCTCGCTGCCCAGCCCGGTGACGATGTTCAGCGCGCCCGCAGGCAAATGTTTGGCCGCCAACTCGGCGATGAACAGCAGTGAGAGACAGGCATCCTCCGCCGGCTTGACCACGCAGGCGTTGCCGGCGGCCAGTGCGGCGCCCACCGAGCGGCCGAAAATCTGCATCGGGTAATTCCACGGAATGATGTGGCCGGTGACGCCGTGCGGCTCGCGCACCGTCAGCACGGTGTAGCCGCGCTGGTAGGGCAGGGTCTCGCCGTGCAGTTTGTCGCAGGCGCCGGCGTAGTACTCGAAATACCTGGCGCAGGCGGCGGCATCCGCCCGCGCCTGTTTCGCCGGCTTGCCGGTGTCGCGGCATTCCAGCAGCGCCAGTTCTTCCGCGTTGGTGGCGATCTCCTGCGCCAGCCTGGTCAGGAGCCGGCCGCGCTCGGCTGCCGGCACCCGGCCCCAGGGGCCATCGCCGCCGTCGTAGGCGGCGCGGGCGGCAAGCACCGCGGCTGCGACGTCTGCCGCGTTGCCGCGCGCGATGTAGGCGAAGATTTCGCCGTCGGCGGGGTCGATCACCGGTAAGGTGGCGCCGCCGCCGGGCGCGACCCAGCGATTGGCGATGAAGTGTGCGGCCTGGATGGTCGGGAGCATGGTCGGCGGTTTGAAGGGCAAAGGGGAATACCTGAATCGGCCGATTATCCGCTGGCTGCCTGCCTTGCGCGACGCCTGCAGTTTGTGCGTCGCAGCAGCGGCGCTTATAATCGCAGCTTCAAATGATGGATGATGTAAGCATCAGCCGCTTTTCAAGGACATGAATAAAATGAATCTGGACCGAGTCGACTCCGGACGCGACCTGCCCAACGACTTCAACGTGATCATCGAGATCCCGATGAATGCCGACCCGATCAAGTACGAGGTCGACAAGGAAACCGGCGCCCTGTTCGTCGACCGCTTCATGGGCACGGCGATGCATTACCCGTGCAACTACGGCTACATCCCGCGCACCATTTCCGACGACGGCGACCCGGTCGACGTGCTGGTGATCACGCCTTTCCCGCTGTTCGCCGGCGTGGTGGTGCGCTGCCGCCCGCTCGGCGTGCTGAAGATGGCGGACGAAGCCGGCGGCGACGCCAAGCTGCTGGCGGTGCCGGTGGACAAGGTGCTGCCCTGGTACAAACACTGGAAAAAAGTGGAAGACATCAACCCCGAGCGCCTGGCGCAAATCCAGCATTTCTTCGAGCACTACAAGGACCTCGAAAAAGGCAAGTGGGTGAAGGTCGAAGGCTGGGGCGGCCCGAAGGAAGCGGCTGCCGAAATCATGCTCGGCGTGGCGAATTACAAGAAGGCGAAAAAGAAGCCCAAGTTCTAGGCTGCTTGCGGGCACACCTGCGCCTGCCCGCAACTTGCGCGTTTCCCCTGCGCTTCCCCTGCGCCTCCCTTGCGTTTACTGGCGCGGCCCGGCTACTTTTCCGCCTCGTCGAGGTGGAAAAAGGCGCGCATTCTTTCCAGCAGCTCGTGCGGGCCGCGCGCGGTCAGGCGCTCGGTCTTGCTGTGCTCGGCAATCGCCTGCGCCAGGGCGCTCAGGCGCGAAGCCATCACCTGCGATATTTCCTCGGCCAGCTTGGGCCGCGCCTTGAGAATGTCTTCCAGCGCGCCCTTGTCCAGCCGGTAGCATTCGACGTTGGTCTTCGCCAGCACGGTGGCGCTGCGCGGCGCGCCGGTGAGCATGCCGGCCTCGCCGAAAAACGCGCCGGCCTGCAGGGTGTTGATGTGCTGCCGCTGGCCGTTGTCGCCGACCGTGATGTCGGCCTCGCCGGCGGTGAGGATGTACAGCCAGTGGGCGATGTTGCCCTGGCGGGTGATCACCTCGCCCTGGGCGAAGGGCGAGTAGGTGAGGCGTTCGGCCACGGTGCGCAGCTCTTCGGGCGTCAGGGCGAAAAACAGGTCCACGCATTGGAGCGATTGCAGGCGATGCGCGATTTCGCGCTCATGCACCGCGCGCTGGTGCTCCTCGCTCTGCTCGGTCAGGTGCAGGCTGTGCTCTTCCACCGCCAGGCGCAGGCCGGCGCGCTGCAGGGCGGCGTAGATGTGCACGCGCACCTGGCTGTCGGTGGGGTCGTCGACCATCAGGTCGGTGAGGAAGTAGCGCAAGTCGTAGTGGCCGTAGCCGTGCGCGTAGTCCATCAGCACGCAACTGGGCTGGGGATGGGCAGCGACGTTGGCGATCTCCGCTTCGCGGATCGCCTTTTCGATGGCGGGGATCACCCGCGTCGGCGGCGCCGACAGGCCGACGTTGAACAGCACGTGGCGGCGCCATTGCATCGCGCGGTTGTCACAGCGTCCGAGCACGGTGAAGCGGTTTTTCATCAACTGGCTGTTCGGCACCACCACGGTTTCCCAGTTGCGCGTCTCGATCGAGGTCGAGCGCCAGTGCACGTCGGTGACCCGGCCGACGATGTCGTCGACCTTGACCCAGTCGCCCACCGCGATCGAGTTGTCCAGTTGCAGCGCCAGGCCGCCCAGGATGTTGCCCAGCGTGTCCTGCATCGCGAAAGCCAGCACCGCCGTCACCACCGCCGTGCTGGCCAGCAGGCTGGAGGGGTCCAGGCCGGAGGCGCGCAGGCGCACCAGGGACCAGGCGACGTAGAACAGGATGGTCACCAGGTCCTCGACGATGCGCGGCGTCGGCACCCGGACCAGCGGCAGCAGCAGGCGGAAGAACAGCATGCCGAGCAGGCGGATCAGCGCCACCCCGGCGACCAGCAGGCTGAGTTCGTAAATGAAGCTTGCGCCGGTCTCGAAGCCGCCGGCATGCAGCAGGCCGGCGCCGAACTGACCGGCCGAGCCGGCCAGGAACAGCAGCAGCGTGTGATACAGGGCGCGGCGGTTGTCGCCGCCGAAACGCAGCAGCGCCAATGCGCACAAGGCGGCGAGCGCGATCACATACGGGCTTTCGGCCTGCCAGCCGAAGGCCATGGCCTGGTCGAACGCGGAATCGGGCGTCATCGCTTGTTTATTCTTGTTGTTGGCCGTCCCGGCATCGCGCTACATGCCGGGGTAGTTCGGTCCGCCGCCGCCTTCTGGCACCACCCAGACGATGTTCTGCGTCGGGTCCTTGATGTCGCAGGTCTTGCAGTGCACGCAGTTCTGCGCGTTGATTTGCAGGCGGTCACTGGCGTCGTCATTGCGGATGAACTCGTAGACGCCGGCCGGGCAGTAGCGCGCCTCGGGGCCGGCGTAGCGCGCCAGGTTGATCGCCACCGGCACCTTGGGGTCTTTCAGGGTTAGGTGGACCGGCTGGTTTTCTTCGTGGTTGGTGTTGGAGATGAACACCGAGGAAAGCTTGTCGAAGCTGAGCTTGCCGTCCGGCTTGGGATAGGCGATCGGCTGGAACTGCGCGGCCGGTTTGAGGCACTCGTGGTCGGCGTGCTGGTGATGCAGGGTCCAGGGCACGTTGCCGCCGAACACCTTTTGCTCGATGCCCACCATCAGGCTGCCGAGGTACAGGTTTTTGCCCATCCATTGCTTGAAGTTGCGCGTGCGGTTGAGCTCGGCATGCAGCCAGCTCGCCTTGAAGGCGTCGGGATAGGCCGTGAGCTCGTCGCCCGCGCGCCCCGCGACTACGGCGGCGAACGCCGCCTCGGCCGCCAGCATGCCGCTCTTGATCGCCGCGTGGCTGCCCTTGATGCGCGCGGCGTTGAGAAAGCCGGCGTCGTCGCCCACCAGCACGCCGCCGGGGAAAGTCAGCTTGGGCAGCGACAACAGGCCGCCCGCGACCATCGCGCGCGCGCCGTAGGCGATGCGCTTGCCACCCTCGAAGAACTTGCGGATGGCCGGATGGTGCTTGTAGCGCTGGAACTCCTCGTAGGGGCTTAAGTAGGGGTTCTGGTACGCCAGGCCGACCACGAAGCCCACCGCCACCTGGTTGTTTTCCAGGTGATAGAGAAAGGAGCCGCCGTAAGTGCTGGCGTCCAGCGGCCAGCCGGCGGTGTGAACCACCAGGCCGGGCACGTGCTGCTTGGGATCGATCTCCCACAGTTCCTTGATGCCGAGGCCGTAGGCCTGCGGGTCCACGCCTTGGTTCAGGTCGTACTTGCTCATCAACTGCCGGCCCAGGCTGCCGCG
>DATAZV010000038.1:0-5875 GCA_036271855.1 Burkholderiales bacterium | reverse complement strand
GTGTTCCTGGTCGAGGGCGACTCCGCCGGCGGCAGCGCCAAGATGGGCCGCGACAAGGAGTTCCAGGCCATATTGCCGCTGCGCGGCAAGGTGCTCAACACCTGGGAGACCGAGCGCGACCGGCTGTTCGCCAACAACGAGATTCACGACATCGCGGTGGCTATCGGCGTCGACCCGCATGGCGCCAACGATACGCCGGACCTCTCCGGCCTGCGCTACGGCAAGATCTGCATCCTGTCGGATGCCGACGTGGACGGCTCGCACATCCAGGTGCTGCTGCTGACCCTATTCTTCAAGCACTTTCCCAAGCTGATCGACGCCGGCAATGTCTACGTCGCGCGTCCGCCGCTGTTTCGCGTCGACGTGCCGGCCGCGGGCAAGAAGCCGATGCGCAAGCTCTATTGCCTGGACGAGGGCGAGCTGGAAGCCACCGAAGACAAGCTGGGCAAGGAAGGTGTGCGCCAGGGCTCCTGGCAGATTTCACGCTTCAAGGGCCTGGGCGAGATGAACGCCGAGCAATTGTGGGACACCACCATGAACCCGAATACCCGGCGCCTGCTGCCGGTGGCTTTCGGCGGGCTGGATGTGATCGGCACCGGTGAGAAGTTCAACATGCTGATGGGCAAGGGCGAAGCCGCGCAGCGCAGAGCCTGGCTGGAGCTGCATGGGAATGAGGCGGAAGCGGATATATAACGCTCAAAAGTGCACCCCTACTTTTGAGCGGCCTAGACAGGCAAAATCGCCGGCAGAGCCGGACGATTTTTTGGGACTGAAAAGCTACGAAAAGAAGCCGCGCTGACGCGCGGCTTCTTTTTTGGTGCCAATTGCGAGTGGCGCAGCAATAGCGGCGGTGTCGCCTACTTTGGCTCCAGCGAAGGATTGCGCAGCGCGGAAGCGCCGGTGAGCAGCAATACGCCGGGCGGCAGGCTGAGGATGAACAGGGCCCAGAGGGAAGCGCTGCTGCCGGGCGGCAGCAAGCCGAGAGCCTTGGCCAGGGCGGCGCCACCGGCGACCAGGCCGAGGAGGATGGCCAATGATCCCGGTGCTTGCATCGCCATCGGGGTGCTGGCCTGGCGCGAAAAGGCCAGCAGCATGAGCACGCCGGCGCCGAAGCACAGGACGTAGATGATCCAGGTTTGCATCTCGTTCACCCCGAGATCTGGGTGGATGCCTTGCGCCACCAGGGCCGCGCCGGCAATGGCGCCGAACAGGGTGACTACACCGCCTACCAGTACGCCTGCCGACATGATCTCCGCTCCTTGAAAAGTTGAACGTACGACCGCGAGCAAAAGCTGTCTGCACTCTAGCGCAAATCCCCGGCCGCCGCAGCACGGCCGGGCATGCTTTTCCGACAGGCGGCGGATTATTCCGGCTGGATGCCGGCGTCTTTCACCGCTTTTGCCATGCGCACGATATCGGCCTGCATGTAGTCGGCCATCTGGCGCGGACTGGTGATGAAGGGGTCCAGGCCCTGGTCGGCGAAGCGAGCAGCCATTTCCTGCGTCTTCAAAGACTTGACCATCTCTGCGTTGAGCAGGGTGACGATCTCCTCGGGCGTGCCGGCCGGAGCGGTGACGCCGATCCAGGAAGCGTAGTCGTAGCCCGGCACGCCGGACTCCTGCATCGTCGGCACCTCGGGGAAGGACTGGGCGCGGGTGGCGCCGGCCGAGGCGATGGGGCGCAGCTTGCCGGCCTTGATCAGCGGCAGCACGGTGCCGATGGCGTTGAACATGCTCTGTACTTCACCGCCCGCCAATCCCACCGCCGCCTGACTGGCGCCCTTGTAGGGCACATGGACCATCTTGATGCCGGCGATGGACTCGAACATCGCCATGGCGATGTGCTGCGGGCTGCCGACACCGCCGGTGGCATACGGCGTCTCAGGGTGCGCCTTGGCTAGTGCGATCAGGTCCTTCACTGATTTGATCGGCGAGTTGGCCTGCACCACCAATACTGTCGGCAGCACGGCCAGCATGCCGACTGGCTTGAAGCTCTTGATCGAGTCGTAGCCGACCTTGCGGATGTGCGGCAGCACGGAAAGGATGGCGTTGTTGCAGCCGCAGAGGGTATAGCCGTCCGGCGTGGCGCGCGCCACTTTCTCGGTGCCGATGGCCCCTGATGCGCCGGGCTGGTTGTCGATCACCACCGGTTGCTTCAGCGCGGCACCGAGCTTGTCGGCCAGCAGGCGCAAGGCGACATCCGATGCGCTGCCGGCCGCCAGCGGGGTGATGATGGTGATGCTGCGATTCGGGTAGGGCGCTTGCGCGCCGGCGTGGCCGGCACACAGAACCGCCGCGCAGGCGAGGGCCGCGAGAAGCCGGCGCCCAGTTTGCTTGAACATGTTTGTCTCCCTGTCTTTGTTTTGCGCTGCCTTGTTTTGAGCCGCGTCGGCTACATCATGACACGGCCGCCGTTGGTGTCCAGCGCCGCGCCGTTGATGAAACCGGCGCCATCCGATGCAAGGAACAGCATGGTGGCGACGTGATCTTCCGAAGTGGCCAAGCGCTTGAGCGGCACCTGTTCGGCAATCTTTTTTACCTGCTCGGGCGTACGCAGCGCCGCCACCCGCGGCGTGAGAGTGGTGAGCGGCGAGATGCTGTTGGCGGTGATGTTGTGCGGCCCCAGCTCATAGGCGAGAAAGCGGGTGAACTGGATCACCCCCGCTTTGGCCGAGCCATAGGCGGGCGAGGAGGAGGCGTGCACCGTGCGCCCGGAAATCGAGGCGATGTTGATGATGCGCCCGGCTTTGGACTTTTTCAGCAGCGGGATCGCCGCGCGCGAACAGAGGAACACGCTGCGCAGGTTCAGTGCCACGGTGCGGTCCCACTCGCCGATGTCCATGTCTTCGATGGTCGCCAGGCGCCCATAGCCGCCGGCGCAATTGATCAGCACGTCGAGGCCGCCGGCCTTGGCGATTGCGGTAAAGGCGTTTTGCACCGAAGCTTCGTCGGTGATGTCGGCCTGGACCGCTTGCGCCGCCAGGCCGGCGGCGCGCAGCGCTGCTGCCACCCGCTCGATACCCGTGCCATCGATATCGAGCAGGTGCACGGTCGCGCCCTGCGCGGCAAACGACTGGGCGGCGACTTCGCCGATGCCATTGGCGGCGCCGGTGATGGCCACGCTGCGGCCCTTCAGTTCAGGATAGATCGCCAAGTTGGATTCCTTCGCAGCATGCAATGGGTCAAGCGGGCGAATCTAGGGGCGCTGCCCGCCGCCGTCAAGCAATGGGATTGATAAGGCTCTCCCGTAGAATCACGGCATGCCCTCAATCTACCAGCTCAAGCCCGCGTTCCAGAACCTGCTGCGGCCCCTGGTGCGCGCGCTTGCCGCCGCCGGAGTCACGCCTAACCAGGTGACTCTGGCGGCGTTTGCCCTGTCTTGCATGGTCGGCGCGGCCGTTGCCCTGTGGCCGGCCTATCACGCGGTGCTGCTGCTGGTGCCGCTGACCATGTTCGTGCGGATGGCGCTCAACGCGGTGGACGGCATGCTGGCGCGCGAGCACGGCATGCAGACGGTGCTAGGCGGTTTTCTGAACGAGTTGACCGACGTGCTGGCCGATTGTGTTTTGTACCTGCCCTTCGCGCTGGTGCTGCCCGCCTACGGCTGGCTGGTGGTGGCCGTGGTGCTGGCGGCGGTGGTGGGTGAATATGCCGGGGTGATTTCGCAGGCGCTGGGCGGCTCGCGGCGTTACGATGGCCCGATGGGCAAGAGCGACCGCGCTTTTGTGTTCGGCCTGATCGCGCTGTTGCTCGGTGCGGGGCTTGAGGCAGGACGCTGGTGCGGTATCCTGCTGCTGGTGACCTTGTTGCTGGCGGCATGGACCGTGATCAACCGGGTACGCCGGGCAGTGGAGCAAATCACACTGGACAAAAAAGTATAAACGGGAGCGGGCGGCGGCATGGATGCACATGAGGGTGCGGTGGCGCATGGCGCCAGGGTGGTGAGCAGCACCATAAAGTCGGTGCCTGAAGTCATTCCGCAGCCGCATTTTCCCGAAGCTGTCGGCTATGCCTTTCTGGGTGCCTACGCGCTGCTTATTCTCGCCACCCTGATCACCTTTGTGATGAGCCGGGTGCGGCCGCAGCGCAACTACGACGAACTGCGCCTGCGCATCAAGACCTGGTGGATCATCGTCACCCTGGTGACCCTGGCGCTGGGTTTCAACACTTATTTTTCGATCATTTGCGTCGCCTTTGTCAGCTTCCTGGCATTCAAGGAATACCTGTCGATGATCCCGACCCGGCGCGCCGACCACCGCGTGCTGTTCTGGGCCTACATGGCGATCCCCGCGCAATACGTGCTGGTGGGGGTGCACTGGTACGGCGTGTTCATCATTTTCATTCCGGTCTACTGGTTCCTGCTGATGCCGATGCGCATGGTGCTGATCGGCGAGACCAAGGGATTTTTGCGCGCCGTCGGCACCCTGCAGTTCGGGCTGATGACCTGTGTGTTTTCGCTGTCGCACGCGGCCTACCTGCTGGTGCTGCCGCCCGAGGGCAACCCGAACGGCGGCGGGGTGGCGCTCTTGTTTTATCTCGTGTTCCTCACGCAGCTCAACGACGTCTCGCAATATGTCTGGGGCAAGATGTTCGGCCGCCACAAGGTGACGCCGACGGTGAGTCCGAACAAGACCATCGAGGGTCTGCTGGGCGGCGTGGCGACCACCACTTTCCTTGCCTTCGTGCTGGCGCCCTGGTTGACGCCGCTGAACCACCTACAGGCGCTGGCCATCGGCCTGCTGATCGGCTTCGGCGGTTTTATCGGCGACGTCACCATCTCGGCGATCAAGCGCGACATGGGTATCAAGGATACCGGCTCGTTTTTGCCCGGTCACGGCGGTATTCTGGACCGGCTTGATAGCCTCACCTTCACCGCGCCGATGTTCTTCCACGTCGTCTACTTTCTCTACTACTAGGGCGCGGCGATGAAATTCTTCCGCCCTTTGTGCCGCTGGCTGTTCGTCACCTTCGTTGCCTATCCGATCTGCCTGGTGGTGCTGGGCATGAACGTGCGCCACCGCGTGCGCCTGCCGCTGAAGGGCCCGGCGATTGTCACGCCGAATCACAACAGCCACCTCGACACCCTGGCGATGCTGACGCTGTTTCCCTTGAGCGTGATTCCGAAGGTGCGGCCGGTGGCGGCGGCGGACTACTTCATGAAGACCGGGCTGATGGGCTGGTTCTCGCTCAACTTCGTCGGCATCATCCCGATCGTGCGCAAGCGCGAGAATCCGGATGACGACCCGCTGGCGCCTTGTTACGAGGCGCTGGAACGTGGCGAAATCCTGATCATTTTCCCCGAAGGCACGCGCGGCGAGCCGGAGCGCATGCAACAGCTCAAGTCCGGCGTGGCGGTGCTGGCCTCGAAGTATCCCGAGGTACCGGTGGTGCCGATTTTCATGCACGGGCTGGGCAAGTCCATGCCCAAGGGCGCTTTCGTGCCGGTGCCGTTTTTTGTCGACGTCTACATCGGCCAGGCGCTGACCTGGGGGGAGGACTCGCAGGGTGGCGACAAGAAGGTTTTCATGGTGGCGATCGAGTCCACCTTGCGTGTGCTGAGTGAAAAGCACGAGCGCCCGGAGTACGAGTAAAGCGCCGGCTGCAGATGAAATAACTCATTTGAATCAATGGTTTGCCTGGAGTTACAAAGGCTTACCGACAGTCGATGGCGCGCGCTTGTAAAATGGCGGGGTGAACAAGCTTCTCCCCGCCCTGGTTTTGGGCCTGGGGCTGGGTATTTTGCTGCCAGCCACCGCCCGGGCCGATCTTTACGCCTTCGTCGACGACGGCGGCCAGGTGCATTTTGCGCGTGAAATGCTGGACGACCGCTACCAGGTGTTCATCAAGTGCGAAGCGCCGCCGCCGGCGCGGCTCTC
>DATAZV010000037.1:0-4468 GCA_036271855.1 Burkholderiales bacterium | reverse complement strand
CTCGGGCAGCCGGCCGAAACGGTCGACCAGTTCCTCGAACAGGTAGTTGAGCTCGTCCAGGGTCTTGCAATTGGCCAGGCGCTTGTAGAGCGTCAGGCGCTCGTGGATGTCGCCGCAATAATCTTCCGGCAGCAAGGCCGGTGCATGCAGGTTGATTTCGGTGGTGACGCCCAGCGGTTCGGAGAGGTCCGGCTCCTTGCCGACCTTCAGGCAAGCGACGGCGTGCGCCAGCATTTCGGTATAGAGGGAGAAGCCGATTTCCTGCATCTCGCCGGATTGCGATTCGCCCAGCACTTCGCCGGCGCCGCGAATCTCCAGGTCGTGCATCGCCAGGTAAAAGCCCGAGCCCAGGTCTTCCATCATCTGGATTGCCTCCAGGCGCTTTTTCGCCTGCGGGGTCAGCGCCTCTTCGCTATGCACCAGCAGATACGCGTACGCCTGGTGGTGCGAACGGCCGACGCGGCCGCGCAGCTGATGCAACTGCGCCAGGCCGAACTTGTCGGCGCGATGCATCAGGATGGTGTTGGCGGTCGGCACGTCGATGCCGGTCTCGATGATGGTGGTGCACAGCAGCAGGTTGAACTTCTGCTGGTAAAAGCCGCGCATCACCCGCTCCAGCTCGCGCTCGCCCATCTGGCCGTGGGCCACCGCGATGCGCGCCTCGGGCAGGATGCGCGCCAGGCGCTCCTGCATGTTCTGGATCGTGTCCACTTCGTTGTGCAGGAAGTACACCTGGCCGCCGCGTTTCAATTCGCGCAGCACCGCCTCGCGGATGATCGAGTCGCCCTCGCGGCGTACGAAGGTTTTGATGGCGAGGCGCTTTTGCGGCGCGGTGGCGATCACTGAAAAATCGCGCAAGCCTTCCAGGCTCATGGCGAGCGTGCGCGGGATCGGCGTGGCGGTGAGCGTGAGTACATCGACTTCCGCGCGCATCGCCTTGAAGGCTTCCTTCTGGCGCACGCCGAAGCGGTGTTCCTCGTCGATGATCACCAAGCCGAGCCGGGCAAAGCGCGTGCTCTTGGAAATCAGCTTGTGGGTGCCGATGACAATGTCAATGCTGCCGTCTTCCAGCCCCTTGAGGGCGGCGGCCGATTCCTTGGCGCTGCGAAAGCGCGAGACCTCGGCCACTTTCACCGGCCAGTCGGCGAAGCGGTCGCTGAAGGTGAGAAAGTGCTGCTCCACCAGGAGGGTGGTGGGGGCGAGGATCGCCACCTGCTGGCCGCCGGCCACCGCGATGAAGGCGGCGCGCAGCGCCACCTCGGTCTTGCCGAAGCCGACGTCGCCGCAGATCAGGCGGTCCATCGGCCGGCCCGACTTCATGTCTTCCATCACGCTGGCAATCGCGTTGGACTGGTCGGCGGTTTCCTCGAAGCCGAAGCCCTCGGCAAAGGCTTCGTAGTCGTGCTGCTTGAACTCGAAGGCATGGCCTTCGCGCGCGGCGCGGCGGGCGTACAGGTTGAGCAGCTCGGCGGCGGTATCGCGTACCTGCTTGGCTGCCTTGCGCTTGGCCTTTTCCCACTGGCCCGAACCCAGGCGGTGCAGCGGCGCATCTTCCGGCGCGGCGCCGGAGTAGCGGCTGATCACCGAAAGCTGGGCCACCGGCACGTAGAGCTTGGTGTCGTCGGCATACTGCAGGTGCAGGAACTCGGTCATGCCGTCGCCGAGGTCGATGTTCTCCAGGCCCATGTAGCGGCCGATGCCGTGCTGCGAATGCACCACCGGGTCGCCGATTTTCAGCTCCGAGAGGTCGCGCAGCATCCCCTCGACGTCGCTTTCGCGCTTTTTCTCGCGCTTGGCGCGCGCCTTGGCGGTTTCGGCGTAGAGCTCGGCTTCGGTGATGAGGGCGATGCCGGCTTCCGGCAGCATGAAGCCGGCATCCAGCGGCGCCACTCCCAGCATCAGGGGGGCGCGGGCGGTGAGAAAGTCGGCGAAGCTTTCGCAAGGCGCCGGCTTGATGCCATTCTCGGCGAAGAACTCCAGCATGGTCTCGCGCCGCCCGGCCGATTCGGCGGCGATCAGCGCGCGGCCATTGAACGTGGCAAAGAACGCACGCAGGTTTGCCAGCGGGTCATCGGCGCGGCGGTTGACGCTGATGCCGGGCAGCGGCCGCGTCGCCACCGCCTCGCTGCCGGGGCGTACAGAGACCGCCGCGAAATCCTGCAGGCGGACGAAAAAGTCCTCACCGCGCAAAAACAGCTTGCCCGGTGGGAACAGCGGGCGCTCGGTGTCGCTGCGCAAAAAGCGGTAGCGGTCTTCGGTCTCGCGCCAGAAATCGTCGAAGGCCTTGTCCACGGCGCCGTGCAGCACCACCAGGCTGGACTTCGGCAGGTAGTCGAACAGGGTCGACAGTTCCTCAAAGAACAGCGGCAGGTAGTACTCGATGCCGGCGGCCGCCACGCCGTTGCCCATGTCCTTGTACATGGCGTAGCGCGAAGGGTCGCCCTCGAACATCTCGCGAAAGCGCCCGCGAAAGGCGGTGCGGGCCTCTTCGGTCATCGGGAATTCGCGCCCCGGCAGCATGCGGATCATCGGCACCGGGTAGATCGAGCGCTGGGTATCGACGTCGAAGGTCTTGATGGTTTCGATGACGTCGCCGAACATGTCGATGCGGTAAGGCACCGTGCTGCCCATCGGAAACAGGTCGAGCAGGCCGCCGCGCGCCGCCCATTCGCCCGGGCTCATCACCTGGGTGACGTTCGAATAGCCCGCCATGGTCAACTGGGCGCGCATCGCCGCCTCGTCGAGCTTGTCGCCGGACTTGAGGAAGAAGGTGTGCCCGGCGATGAAGGAGGGCGGCCCCATGCGGTACAGCGAGGTGGCGGCCGGCGCCAGCACGATGTCGGCTTCGCCGCGCAGGATCAGGTGCAGGGTCTCCAGGCGCTCGGATACCAGGTCCTGGTGCGGGGAAAGGGTGTCGTAGGGCAGGGTCTCCCAATCCGGCAGCACATGCACCTTGAGTTCCGGGGCGAAATAGAGGATTTCCTCTTTCAGGCGCTCGGGGTCCTGGGCGTCGGCGCAAATGACCGCCAGCGGCCCCGGGCGGGTCTTCGCGTCCTTACCGGCTCCGGCCTCGGCGCGGCGCTGCTCGGCCATGCGCGCGAACATCAGCGCGTCGGCGGCGCCATGCGGGAGCGCGATGCTCGGGCGCTCGCCGGGCTTCGGGGTGAGGGAAAAGGGGATCAGGTCGCGGTTCACGGAGGATAAAATGGGGCTGCAAGAACTAAAATGCAAACGCAGCGGAATTACAAATGCAAAACGCGCCGCGAAGAGAAGCGCGGCGCGTGAAACATGTTGCACAGCCGATATTATAGGAGCATTACCGCCCCACAACGCCCGGCGCGCACTAGAATACGCCACGTTTTGCCTGCGCCCGAACCTGACCGCCTACCCATGTCCCGCTGCCACGCCCTGATCCCCGCCGCCGGTGTAGGCGCCCGCGCCGGCGCTCCCATCCCCAAGCAATATGCCGAAATCAACGGCCTGCCGATGCTCGCCCACACCCTGCGTGCCTTCGTTGCCGCACCGGGCATCGCCAGCGTGCATCTGGTGATTTCGCCGGAAGACGAATGGCTGGGTTCACTGGCAAAACAGGTGATTCCCGAGCAGGTGCGGGTACATCGCAGCGGCGGCATCACCCGTGCCGACAGCGTCGCCAACGGCCTGCGCGCGATGGCGGGTGAGGCTGCGACCGGCGACTGGGTGCTGGTGCACGACGCCGCCCGCCCCTGCATTACCCCGGCGATGATCGCCGCGATGATCGACGAGCTGCAGCAGGACGCCGTCGGCGGCCTGCTGGCGTTGCCGGTGGCCGAAACGGTCAAGCGCGCCGATTCCTCGCAACGCGTGGCCCAGACCCTGCCGCGCGACGGCCTGTGGCTGGCGCAAACACCGCAGATGTTCCGTCTGGCCATGCTGGCCGATGCCTATGCGCGCTTTCCCGAAGTGACTGACGAAGCCGGGGCGATGGAACGCGCCGGCCACGTGCCGCGCCTGGTGACTGGCGACGCGCGCAACATCAAGGTCACCTACCCCGCGGATTTCGCCCTGGCCGCGCTTTACCTCAAGGACAGTACATGAGCGCCACTCCCTTGCGCATCGGCCAGGGCTTCGATGTCCACGCCCTGGTGGCGGGACGGCCGCTGATCATCGGCGGCGTCACCATCCCCTACGAAAAAGGACTGGACGGGCATTCGGATGCTGATGTGCTGCTGCACGCGATAACAGATGCGCTGTTCGGCGCTGCCGCGGTGGGGGACATCGGGCGCCACTTTCCGGATACGGACGCTGCCTTCAAAGGCGCGGACAGCCGTGCGCTGCTGCGCGAATGCGCCAAACGGGTACGCGCCGCCGGCTACGAAGTGGTGAACATCGATTGCACCATCGTCGCGCAGGCGCCGAAAATGGCGCCGCATGTGGCGGCGATGGTGGCGAACATCGCCGCCGACTGCGGGATCGAAGCAGGCTCCGT
>DATAZV010000036.1:0-2317 GCA_036271855.1 Burkholderiales bacterium | reverse complement strand
GACGCTGACCGGGCGGCTCGATGCCAAGGGGCCGTTTGGCGCGCAGGCGGCCAAGCCCACCCTGCTGGCCGAGGCCCTCACCGGCGACTTCGCCTTCAACGTCAAGGATGGCGTGCTGCATGGCTTCGACCTGGTTTCGGCCGCCACCAACCTGCTGACGCGCGGCTCGACCGGCGGGCAGACGCGCTTCGACCAGTTGAGCGGCCACGCGCAGATCGCCGGCAAGGCTTACAAGCTGCGCAACGTGGTGGTGTCCTCCGGCATCATCGCGGCGAAGGCGAACGTGGACATCAGCCCGAGCAAGGCGCTGGGCGGGCGGGTGGATGTGGACCTGAAACGCACTGGCGGCATCGTCACCGTACCGCTGGCGGTGTCCGGTACGCTGGCCGAGCCGATGCTGTTGCCGAGCAAGGCGGCGCTGGCCGGGGCACTGGCGGGTTCGGTGCTGCTGCCGGGTGTGGGCACGGCGGCCGGCGCCAAGGTGGGTGACAAGATCGGCAAGTTCTTCGGCAAATAGGGCGCCGCGCGGGCAAAAAAAAGCCCGGGCGGACCCGGGCTTTTCCATTTGAGGCGGCTGCTTCTTACGCGATCACCTTGGCGATCGAGTCGGCTACATAGTTGATGTTCTTGCTGTTGAGCGCGGCCACGCAGATGCGGCCGGTGTCGATGGCGTAGATCGAGAACTCGTTCTTCAGGCGCTCCACCTGCTCCTTGGTCAGGCCGGAGTAGGAGAACATGCCGCGCTGCCTGACCATGAACTCGAAGTCGCGCGCGGGCACGCGCTCCTTCAGCTTGTCTACCAGGGCGCGGCGCATTTCCTTGATGCGCACGCGCATCTCGCCGAGTTCCTTGTCCCACAGGGCGCGCAGTTCGGGGGTGGTCAGCGTGAGCGCCACCGCCTGGCCGCCGTAGGTGGGCGGGTTGGAGTAGTTGGTGCGGATCACCCGCTTCAATTGCGAGAGCACGCGCACCGACTCTTCGGCGGAGGCGCCGACGATGGTCAGCGCGCCGATGCGTTCGCCGTAGAGTGAGAACGACTTCGAGAAGCTGCTCGAAATCAGCATCGGCATGTTGGTGGCAGCGAAGCGGCGCACCACTTCACCGTCGGCGTCGATGCCGTCGCCGAAGCCCTGGTAGGCGATGTCGAGAATCGGCACCAGCCGGCCGCTGGCGACGATGTCGATCACCCGGCCCCACTGGTCGGGCGACAGGTCGGCGCCGGTGGGGTTGTGGCAGCAGGCATGCAGCACGACGATGGTGCCGGGCTTAAGCGCCTCGAGCGACTTGCTCATGCCGGCGAAATCGACGCCGCGGGTGGCGGCATCGTAGTAGGGATAGGCGTTGACCCTGTAGCCGGCGTATTCGAACAGGGCGCGGTGGTTTTCCCACGACGGGTCGCTGATCCACACCTCTTCGCTGGTGCCGAAGCGCTTGAGGAAGTCGGCCGCCAGCTTCAGGCCGCCGGTGCCGCCCAGGGCCTGCACGGTGACGGCGCGCTTGGCGGCGATGATCGGGCTGCCCTCGCCCAGCAGGAGTTGCTGCACGGCCTGGTCGTAGGCGGGAATGCCGTCGATCGGCAAATAGGATTTCGGGATGGCCTTGGCCACCAGTTGCGCTTCCGCCTTGCGCACGCATTCGAGCAGCGGCACTTTGCCGTTGTCGTCGCAATACACGCCGACGCCGAGGTTTACCTTGTTCGGATTCTTGTCGGCGACGAAAGCTTCGGTAACGCCAAGGATGGGGTCCTTGGGGGCGAGTTCGATATTGGCAAAAATCGAGGTAGAGGCGGGCGCGTTCATGATGGGGAGACTTGAAAAGGGCCTTCGGGGTGCGAAAAAGACAAAAGGGACAAATGCTGCGCTGCAAATTTTACTCCAATCCGCTCCTTTTGCGGTGCGATTTGTCGCTTTCGCGCACCATAAAAAGGCATGTGGAAAGGTGCAATGAGGGCCGGAATTGGCCGGAAATCCACGTGCTTTTCCCGTGACCGTGCCCGGCCCGGGGAATTTAAACTCGCGCCAGACCTGAAAACCCGAAGACCCCGCAGTTCACCCTTGGAGAGACAAATGGCGGCAGTCATGCAGTCAGTGGCTACCGAACGCATTGGCCGGTTCGATATCCAGGGCGTCCTGGGGCGCGGGGCCCAGGGCACCGTGTATCTGGCCGAAGACAGCTATTTGCATCGCAAGGTGGCGGTCAAGACCCTGCGCATCGAGCGCTCCGACCCCGCCGCGCGCGAGGCCATGGTGCAGCTGCTGCTGGACGAGGCGCGCATCGTCGGCAAACTCGCGCATCCCAACATTGTTCCCCTGTTCGA
>DATAZV010000035.1:0-4447 GCA_036271855.1 Burkholderiales bacterium | reverse complement strand
GCAGGGATTCGAAGCGCGCCAGGCCCAGGCGCTCGGAGATACCCAGCGCGCGGGCGATCTGCCAGGCTGCCCAGTTCGACACGCCGATGTAGCGCACCAGGCCGCGCGTCACCAGGTTGTCCAGCGCGCGCAGGGTTTCCTCGATCGGCGTGGCCGGGTCGAAGCCGTGCACCTGGTAGAGGTCGATGTGCTCGAGCTGCATGCGCTTCAAGCTCGCCTCGACGCCGGCCATGATGTTGAAGCGCGACAGGCCGCGCGCGTTTGCGTCCTGCGCTGTATCGCCGAATACCTTGGTGGCGATCACCACCGAATCGCGCGGGATCTTCAAGTCACGCAGTGCCTGCCCGGTGATGATTTCCGAGCGCCCCTCGGCGTACACGTTGGCGGTGTCGACGAAATTGATGCCGGCCTCGATCGAGCGCGCGACGAGTTTGTTGGCGTCGGCCTGCTGCAAGGTGCCGATCTGCCCATAGAGGCCGCCATCGCCGCCGAAGGTCATGGTGCCCAGGCATAGTTCGGAGACGAACAGGCCGGTGTTGCCGAATTTTTTGTAGCGCATGGGAAGAGCTCCTGTAAGAGGAATGGAGGCCCGCCTGGCTGCGGCCGGGTCGGCGCAGCGCGTCCGCACTGTGCGACGGATGGTCGCGGCGGCGGTAGGGCGGGCAGGCGCTCAGTATAGGAAAGCGACGGTGACAGGGCCACGCCTGATCCTGCGCAATCGTTGTCCGATCCTGCAAATCCGTGCCCCTGTGCGGACCGTCCTTTGGGGCGTGGCCCAAGGCCACTTCCTTCGGGGCGCTTCGGGTCGCTACAGCAGGAACAGCGTCGCCAGCCCGAGGAAAATGAAAAAACCCATGGTGTCGGTGGCGAAGGTCAGGAGCACTGAGGATCCGACCGCCGGGTCACGTCCCATCCGGTAGCGCGCCAGGGGCACCAGCATGCCGACGGTGGCGCCGACCAGCAGGTTGAGCATCATCGCGCCCATCATCACCAGGCCAAGCGAGAGGTGCCCGCTGATCAGGGTGGCGAAGGTGCCGGCGATCACGCCGCCGCCGACGCCGATGTACAGCGTGGTGAGGAGTTCCTTGGTCACCAGGCGGCGCACGTTGGCGCTGGTGATCTGCCCCAGCGCCAGGCCGCGGATGATCAGGGTCATGGTCTGGTTGCCGGAGTTGCCGCCGATGCCGGCGACGATCGACATCAGGAAGGCGAGGATGACGATGTGGCTCACCGTGCCCTCGAAGCGCGAGGCGACGTAGGCAGCGGTGGAAGCGGTGCACAGGTTGAGCAGCAGCCAGGGCGCGCGGTTTTTCACCGAGCGCGAGATCGGCGCAAAGATGTCTTCTTCCTCGCGCAGGCCGGCCTTGGAGAGGTTTTCCTCCTCCTGCGCTTCGCGGATGTAGTCCATCACCTCGTTGACCGTGACGCGGCCCACCAGCTTGTTGTCGGCGTCGATCACCGGGGCGGAGACCAGGTCGTAGCGCTCGAAGGCCTGTGCCGCTTCGTCGGCCTTGTCCCAGGGGTTGAGCGTCAGCATGTCGGAGGTCATGACGTCGCCCACCAGCACGTCGCCATCGGTGACCAGCAGCTTGTTGATCGGCAGCGCGCCCTTGAGCGCGGCGCTGCGGTCGACGACGAAAATCTGGTCGGTGTGGTCCGGCAGCTCGTCTAAGCGTCGCATGTAGCGCAGCACCACTTCGAGGGTGACGTCTTCGCGCACCTCGACGATCTCGAAGTCCATCAGCGCGCCCACTGCGTCGTCGGGGTAGGACATGGCGGCGCGCAGCTGCTCGCGCTCTTCATGGCTTAGGCCCTGGCGCACCTCGTCGATCACCTCGCGCGGCAGGTCTTCGGCGATGTCGGCGAGTTCGTCGGTGTCCAGGGTTTCCGCGGCGGCCACCAGATCCGCACGGTCCATGTGCTCGATCAGGGTCTCGCGCACCGCATCCGAGACTTCGACCAGGATGTCGCCGTCGCGCTCGGCCGTCTTGATCAGGTCCCAGACGATGATCCGCTCGGTCAGCGGCAGGGCCTCGAGGATGTAGGCGATGTCGGCCGGGTGCAGCTCCTCGAGCTTGTTCGACAGCTCGTCGAGGATCGGCTGCACCGCCGGGTTCGGCCCCTGGTGGGAGATGCCGGCCTCGGCGTCGATTTCGCGCGCGGTGGTATCGATCAGGTGAAAGCGCGCCAGCAGCGACTGCGCCTCTTCCAGGGCTTCCTGGGCATGGTCGGCCTCGCGCGGCTCGACCTCGCGCTCGTCGGGCTCGCGCGGCTCCGGGCGCGAGTGCTCGTCGCGCAGGCCCTGCAGCTCGGCCGCCTTGAGCTTTTCGATGTCTGGGTTGCGCGGATCGGTCATGGCGGCAGGGATGCGCGAAAGGTTGGGCGGCGGCGCAGGGGCGCCCAGCGGCACCCTTGGAAAAATTGCCGCAATTTTAGGCGCATTGCCCGCGCCTAGCCAGTTAAAAATCGTCAAGCGTGCGGCCAGCCGCTGGCCCGGCAGACCGCCCGGCGGCATTGCCCCGCGCAGGCCGCCTAGGGCGTCTCGACCTGGTTCATGCGCATCAGGATCAGCCCGGTGCGGCGCATCAGGTAGGGGGCATAGCGGTTGCGGTCGTAGAAGCGTGGGTTGGGCAGCATCGCCGCCAGCTTGGCGGACTGCTCGCGCGACAACTGGGCGGCGGGAATGCCGAAGTAGTGCCGCGCCGCCGCCTCGGCGCCGAATATGCCGTTGCCCCATTCCACCACGTTGAGGTAGATCTCGAGGATGCGGTCTTTTTGCATGCGGTCTTCCAGCATCCAGGTAATCGCCGCTTCCTGGCCCTTGCGGATATAGCTGCGCTCCCCCGAGAGGAACAGATTCTTGGCGAGCTGCTGGGTGATGGTCGAACCGCCGGCGACGATCTTGCCCTTTTTGCGGTTTTTCTCGAAGGCCTTTTCGATGCCGTCCCAGTCGAAGCCATCATGGTCGACGAAGCCGCTGTCTTCGGCGGCGATCACCGCCGCCTTCAGGTTGCCGGAGATGCGCGCGTAGGGCACCCAGGTCTGGGTGATGTTGGCGCCGGGGTCTTTTTCGCGCAGGATGTCGCGGCGCTGCTCCATGATGGAGGAGACGGTGGGGTTGTGCTCGTTCCACCACCAGACCCGGGCGTAGACGCTGCCCTCGTAGAGCAGGACGGTCATGGTGAGCAGCAGGAACAGCCAGAGAAAGCTGCGCCAGATGCGCCGGCCCAGGCCGCCGGCGGGGCGGCCGGCGCCGCCGCCGCCGGATCGGCTCCTGACGCTTCCCCTGGCGGCCATGCGGCTAGGGTTGCACCTGGGTCTGGACCGAGAGCGCTTCGGTGCGCGAGAAGGTCCAGGCCATGGTGAGGTCGAGCACCCCGTACTTGCCGAGCATCTGCTGGGTAAACTTGTCGTAGGGCTCGCCCAGCTTGACGATACGCTTGGCGGCGTTGTCGATTTCCTTGATGCCGGAGCTGTGCTCGATTTCGATCTTCTCGACCCGGCCGTTGGCCAGGACCGAGACGGTCATGGTCAGGCGGTAGTTGCCGCCGCGCGCCTTGTCGGGGTAATTGCTGTTGCCGATGCGCTCGACCTTGTCGGCCCAGTGCTTGTAGTAGGTGGCGTATTCGACTTCCTGGGTGGAAGGCGTGATGTAGCCGCGCTTGGGGCGGGCGTTTTCGTCGGCGATGCGCTTGGCGATTTCCGCTTCTTCGCGCAGGATCGCCTGGGCGTTTTCCCGGGCGTCGGCGCCGTTGGCTTGCGTCACCGGCGGCACCTGGTCGGGCTGGATTTGCGGTTTCGGCGGAGGCACCGCGATCTTGTTGCGGTCGTCCTTGATCGCCGACAGCAGGCGCCGCTGTTCCGCCTCCAGTTGCTGCAGGCGGGCGGAGGCCTGCTGCAGCTGGTCGCCGTCCTGGGTGCGCTTGGAGGCGGTGAGAAAAGACTGGGCACGGCCTTTGGCGGCGTCGCCGCCGCCGTCCAGGTTGGCCTGGGCCAGGGCTTCGGCTTTCGACGGACGGGAGGCGTGCTTGGCGTTGACCAGCACCACGTCGAGCGGATTGTCGCGCGAGCGCATGTGAAACTCGTCGGGGATGCTGAACTGCAGCGCCAGCACGCCGGCATGCGCCAGGGTGGAGAGGACCAGGGCGCCGGTCAGCAAACGCTGTGAAACATCCATCCGCTGCCACCACTCGGGGGCGGGAAAGGTCTGCGCAAAGGCCTCGGCGACGCTCACAGGGGTCTGGTTTTAGGCAGGGGGAGGGGAAAAAAACATTTTAATCCGCATTCTCGGCGGCGTCCTCAATTTCCGCCGTTTCTGCCTCGCCCGGGGCCGGCACCCCGGCTTGCGGCGCGGGCGCGATCAGGCCGGCGAACGAGGCTTCCAGGCTGAGTGCCCAGAAGTCGACCGCGGTAATGCGCAAGTCCACCCGGGCGCCGCGTTCGGCCG
>DATAZV010000034.1:0-9645 GCA_036271855.1 Burkholderiales bacterium | reverse complement strand
GTCCTTGAAGTCGCGCAGGCGATCATGCTGGCCGAGCACAAGCGGCTGAAGCTGGTGGAAGAGGGCATCGAGCTGAAGGACTATTTGAAGCTGCCGCGGAAGTAGCGGTACCAAGTCGCTCCTTTCTACGGTGTCATTCTGAGGAGCGCAGCGACGAAGAATCTGCTTTTCGTGCGCTGCATGGCGAGTCGGCAGCGAATGAAAAGCAGATTCTTCGCTACGCTCAGAATGACAGTGTCCGGGGTTGCAGCCTTGTCCCGGTGGCGCGTCGGGTTACTTCACAAGCTATTTCGCGAAGTCGGCCGCGCGCACGCCAGCGTAGTTGGCTTCTTCGAATAGCGAGAAGCCCGTCAAATCGGCGTGGGCGAAACTCAGGGGCCGCGTCAGCCCGGCGAGCATGCCGCGGATCGGCGCGCTGAGAAAGCCCGGCACCGGCCTTGCCATGGCGTGCGGCCAGCGCCAGATGTCGATGCGCTTCAACTGCTCGCGCAGGCCGGGGTGGGGGCGCGAGAGTTCGGTGATGATGGCTTCCATCCACACCTTCCAGTCGGTGTCGTAGAGGCGCTTGCGCGCAGCCGGCACCGGCTCGTTGTCGATCGGCCAGTAATAGCTGAGCACGGTGGGGCCGGGGCCGGTGGCGATCACCTGGTGGGTGGCGACCACATAGCCCAGCGCCGGGCTGTCGTACAGCACATTGTCCCAGGCGACGCCGACCGGGCCGGCATCGATCGGCAAACCGTCGAGTGTCAGGTTGGCCACCAGCCAGGGGCTGACTTCCATTTGCGTGGCGGCTTCGCGCAAGCCGGCGGGCGGGTTGGCCCAGACGCGGGCCAGCACTTGCGCGGGCGCGGCCCAGATCACCTGGTCGGCGCGGTAACGGACCAGGCGGTCTTCCTGCGCATGGTAGATGTCGATGTCGGCGGAACGGCTGGAGGTTTCCAGGCGTACGCAGGGGGCGTGGGCGACGAAGGCCTGCGGGGCGCGCGCCTGGATCCAGGCGAGCAGTTGCTGCACCAGCCAGCCGTTGCCCTGCGGCCAGGTGAGGACGTTGCGCGGGTCGGCGTTGGTGGCGAGTGCGTCGCGGCTGGCGTGATAGTGCAGGCCGGCCCAGGCGGAGGTATGGTGGGCGTGGGCGCCGTAGTCGTCGCGGCAGCCGTAGTCGGCGTACCACTGCAGCAGGGGGGAATCGAGGCCCTGGGCGAGCAGGAAGTCGCGAAAGCTCTGGCCGTCGAGGGCGCGCAGGTCGGGCTCTCGGCTGGAGAGCGCGGCGGGCAGGGCGAAGGCTTTGGCGCCATCAGGGCCACGCTGGCGGCGGTAGCGTTCGATCAATTCGTCGAAGCGTTTGTATTGCTCGAAGTCGCGCTTGCTTGCACCGATTTTCGGCAGCACACTTTCCTGCCACAGGCCGTTCACGTACAGGCGCTCCTGCGGTACGCCCACCACATAGCGCTCGTCGTAGCGCGGCGCCACGGCGGCCGGGTCGCCGAGCAGCACGCCGAGGTCGGCGAGCACAGCGCGCACGTGGACTGACTCGACCGTGGGGAAGGGCAGGTAGTGCGCGCCCCAGGGATGGGCGATTGCGCCGCTTAGCCCCGAGCGCGAGTTGCCCCCGGCCACTGTTTCCAGTTCGAATATCTTGAAGTCGGTGATGCCGCGCTTGAGCAGGCGCCATGCCGCCGACAGGCCGCCGATGCCGCTGCCGATGATGGCGATGGGGAGGCGCTGTGTTTGCGTGGGCGCGGCGAATTTGCCGTCGCGTAGTTTGTGGCCCAGTGCCATGTCCGGGCCGAGCAATTCGCCACCCGCGACCGGCTTGCCTTTTTCGAACTCGCACGAGGCCAGCAGCGGGCTGGCGAGGGTGGCGAGGAAGTGGCGGCGGTCCATGAGGTGCTGTGGGCTGCGCCTATTTCATGACGCGGCGCCAGTCCTCTTCGAAGTAGCGCACCAGCACCTGGTTGTTCAGGCGGTTGACTTCGGCGGGCACGCGCGACATGTCGGCGGGAAAGTCGAACATGGTCTTCAGAGTGTCGGGGGTGACGTAGCGCACCGGCACCGGAATTTTTGTGGGCAATACGTATTCGCGGCGGCTGCCGATGACATAACCCCATTCGCCGAAGGAGGGGACGTAGGCGTGATAGGGCGCGGCCTTCAGGCCAGCGTCTTCGAGCGTGTTGACGATGCACCAGAAGGAGCGCCGCGCGTAGAAGGGCGAGGTGGCCTGGATGACCAGCACGCCCTGGTCGGACAGGTGTTTTTCCAGCAGGCGGTAAAAGGCGGAGGAGTAGAGCTTGCCCAGCGAGTAGTTGGAAGGGTCGGGGAAGTCGACGATGGCGAGGTCGAAGGCTTCCGGGTTGCGCTCCAGCCAGATCAGGGCGTCGCTGTTGACCACCGTCAGCTTGGGCGAGGAGAGCGAGCCCTTGTTCATCGCGGACAACAAATGGTTGGTGCGAAACAGCGTGGTCATGCGCGCGTCGAGATCGACCAGGGTGATGGATTCGATGTTCGGGTACTTCAGAACTTCGCGCGCGGCCAGGCCGTCGCCGCCGCCGAGGATCAGCACGCGGCGGGCACCGGGTAGCGTCGCTAGCGCGGGGTGCACCAGGGCTTCGTGGTAGCGGTATTCGTCGCGGGTGGCGAATTGCAGGTTGCCGTTGAGGAACAGGCGGATGTCGTCGCGCCAGCGGGTGAGCACGATGCGCTGATAGGGCGTGGATTCGGCGTAGAGGATCTGGTCGGCGTAGATGCCTTCTTCGGCCAGCACAGTGAGCTTGTCGGCGAAGCCGAAGCCCGCCAGCAGCAGCACAAAGGCGATGCCGCCCTGCGCCATCAGCCAGCGCCCGCCGCCGATGGTGGTGCGGAACAGGCGCATCGCCCACAGGGCGACGGCGACATTCATCAGCCCGAACAAGAGGCTGGTGCGCATCAGGCCGATGTGCGGCGCCAGCACCACGGGAAAAAGGATGGAGACGGCCAGCGCGCCGAGATAGTCGAAGGTCAGCACCTGCGCCACCAGGTCCTTGAACTCGACTTCGTTCTTGAGGATGCGCATGATCAGCGGAATTTCCAGGCCGACCAGCACGCCGGTGACGAACACCAGGCCGTAGAGCACGAAGCGGAAGGGCTCGGTGAGGTGGGCGAACACCATGAACAGGATGACGGCGGAAAAACCGCCGACCACGCCGACCATCAACTCGATCTGCACAAAGCGCGCGGTCAAACCCTTGTCGATGAACTTCGACAGCCAGGAGCCCACACCCATGGCAAAGAGATAGGTGCCGATGACGGTGGAGAACTGGGTGATCGAGTCGCCCAGCACATAGCTCGACAGGGCCGCGGCGATCAGCTCATAGGCCAGGCCGCAGGAGGCGACGACGAAAACGGAAAAGAGGAGGGCGGGACGCAAAACGGGACTTGCCTAACGAAGAGTGGCCGGCCACGCCGCGAAGCACAGGAGGGGCTGCGCGCGGCGGGACCGCGGGTGGAACAAGTGCCGTGTCAGTGGATCGAGGCGGCCACGACGATGGCGATGCCCAGACACATGGCGCCGACCACGAAGGCGAGCGCGGTGTTGCGCTTTTCGACAATCTCGCCCCACAGGTCGTAGGGGGTGATCTTGTCGATGATGATGAACGAAACCCAGAACACGATCACCCCGAGAATCGAGTAGATCAGCGAGTTGATGATGTTTTGCGGATTGATGTAGTCCATGGAACCCTCCTATTTGTGGGAAAGACTGCTGGTACGCGAATAGCCGCTGGAACCCGGGCCGCCGCTGCGGGCGAGCTGCTGGGCGGCCGCGCCGCCGCTGTAGACGCTCATGCCGCGATACTGCGCGTAGCTGAAAAAGGACACCGCGAGCAGGCTGGAAAGCAGGTAGATTTTGGTCATCGCGCCTCGGTCGTCATCGCTCAGTCGTCGTCGTCATCGTCGCTCTTGCTGCCGGCGCCGCTGGGGTGGTCGCTGTCGGCCCAGCGGTCGCTTTCGAAGCTGCGGGCGCGCCAGCTGCCCCAGAACGGCAGGATCAAGAGCGCGATCTGCAGCAGCAGCCAGTTCAGCCAGGAGGGATGGCCGCGCTCGATCTGCAGGTTGGCATTCATCGGCTCGGTGGCGTCGTCGGGGCGCTCGGCGCTGATGTTGAGCAGGTATTCGCCCGGCGGCACGGCGAAGAACACCACGTCGTCGGTCTTCGAGCCTTCGTTCCAGGTTTCGCCGTCGTCGCTGCCTTCGTAGTAGCTCAGCTCGTGCGCCTCGCTCCAGCTCTTGCCGCTTTTCGGGTCGACCAGGGTGTAGCTCAAGTCGGCCCAGCTGTTGGCGACGTCGGTGGCGTTGTGCAGCACCAGGTTGCCGGTGTTGCCGCGCACGGTGAAGGGCTGGGTGGTGGCGATCTGGTCTTCGCCTACGGGCACGGTGACGTTTTCGCTATAGACCTTGACGGCGCGGAAGGCGAACACCATCTGCACCACCAGGATGATCAGCGAGAGGTAGCAAAAGGTTTTCCACAACGCACGCACTTCGCCGTCGTAGGGCGAGGGCTGGTTCGGCGCCACGCCCTGGGGCCGGGCCAGCGGCTTTTTCGGCTTGAAGACGGCCTGCACCTCTTCCACCGGCATGTAGCGGCCGACGGTCCAGGTGACTTCGCGCGGGGTTTTTTCGCGCGACATGATTTGCGGCGGGGCGATGTAGTCGTCGGTGTCGGTGGTGTCGCCGAAGCGCACCTTCCAGTAGAACTCGCCCAGCACGTATTTGACGCGGGCCTCGTACGACTCGAAGTGCGCCATCTCCTTGTTGGCGTACCAGGCGTTGGTGCCCACTACCTTGGCCGGCTGGGTGGCGTTCCACAAATAGCTCCAGTGGCCGCTGGATTCGGAGAGCCAGCGGTAGCCCTTGCCGCGCGAAAACAGCAGGTATTCGCCCCAGGAAAAATTGGTCGAGCCGCGCTCCATGAAACCGATGACTTCCCAGTCGGTGCCGTCGAGCTTGCCGCTGCTGCCCAGCTCCAAGGTCACCGGGTAGCTCAGCGCTTCCTGCGCCTTGGCCACCAGTTGCGCCTTGCGGTTGTTCAGGTCGAGCAGCGCGCCGCAGGAGGTGCAGCCGAAGCTCTTGCTCTTGTCGTCGGAGAGTTTGAGCGGGGCGGCGCAGTTCGGGCAATCGAAGGCCAGCAGGCCCATGTCGCGCGATTCGGCCTGGTCCAGCGAGTCCGGCACCTTGAGGTTTTTCAGCGCCAGCGCCTTGGCCTCGACGCGCTCGCCGAAGTAGACCCGCGGGGTGGCGTCGCTGTAGTCGATGGTGGCGAATTCGGGTCCCAGGCGCAGGTCGACCACCGGGGCTTCGTAGCCGGGGCCGACGGAAAAGGGCAACTCGCCTTCGCCGGCGATGCAGGTGGCCGACTCGATGTCGCTGACCTGGTAGGGCTTGCCGTCGAGCATCACCACCTGTTCGACGGCGATGTCGGCGAAGTTCGGCGCTGCCGTGGACAGCGGCTTTTCGAAGGTGACGTAGAACTCGCCGGAGGCCTCGCCCAGCCAGCCCTGGCGCTCGTCGTCGAACAGCAGGAACCACTCGTTCCACAGGCCGTCTTCGTAGCGCATCTGCACCCGGCCGATGACGGCGAAGTGCGCGCCCTTGTAGGTGCCTTCAGCAGTAAGCTGTAAGAGGGTCGGGTCTTCCTGGAGCGCCGCCATCTTGCCGAGGTTTTCCAGCACCTCGCCCTGGCGCAGCAGCGTGGAATTGCAGTACTCGCAGACCGCGAGTACCGACGCTTCCGAACGGAACTTGACTGGCGCCCCGCATGAGGGGCATTTGCCGATTTTCACCGGTACATCCCTCCCAGCCGGCCGATTGTTATGTGGCCGGTCACGGTATTAGCCGAGTTTCTTGAGCAGCTCCGCCTTCTTGGTATCGAATTCCTGCTGCGTGAGTATGCCCTTGCCGACCAGGCCATGCAGCTTTTCCAGCGTCGCCATTACGTCGTCGACCGGGCTGGCACCGGCAGGCGCCGGGCCGCCGGCGGGTGCGCCGCCGCCACCCATGCCGCCACCACCACCCATGCCGCCGCCGGGCGCGGCCGGGGGCTGCTGCTGGCCGATATTGCCCATGCTGGCAGCCATCTGGTTGCCGATGCCCATACCCACGGCCAGGTTGGCCCCCATGCCGGCCAGGCCGCCCCCCTCGTTGGCGGCGGCGATGGGAATCGCGTTGGCCGTCTGGTACTGGGTGTAGCGGTTCATGTCGCCGATCATGTTCATGCCGATGCGGGTGTCGAGTTGCTTCTGGATTTCTTCCGGCAGCGAAACGTTTTCCACTACCAGGGTGTCGAGCGCCAGGCCCATCCTGGCGAACATCGGCTCCATCTGCTTTTTCACCGAGTCGGCGAGCAGGCCCTGGTTGCCGGCCATGTCGAGGAAGGCGACGTTCGAGGCGCCGAAGGCGGCCGAGAGGGCGGCGATCACCGTGTTGCGGATCTGGCCGTCGAGGTCGGCGACGGTATAGGCTTCGCGGGTGCCGGAGATTTCCTTGTAGAACAGGCCGGGGTCGGCGATCTTGTAGGAGTAGATGCCGAAGGCGCGCATGCGCACGGCGCCGAAGTCCTTGTCGCGGATGGTGATCGGCGTCGGCGTGCCCCACTTGCGGTCCAGCTGCAGGCGCGTGGAGAAAAAGTAGACGTCGCTCTTGAAGGGGGACGCGAACATCTTGTCCCAGTTCTTCAGGTTGGTGAGCAGCGGCAGGGTGCGGGTGGTCAGGGTATGCAGGCCGGGGCCGAAAGTGTCGGCCAGCACGCCCTCGTTGACGAACAGGGCGACCTGCGAATCGCGCACGGTGAGCTGGCCGCCGTTCTGGATTTCCATGTCCTGCATCGGATAGCGGTAGGCCAGCACGCCGTCGGCAGACTCGGTCCACTGGATGACGTCAATGAATTGTTTTTTGATGAAGTCCATCAGTGCCATGGCGATCTCCGTTAACGGGGGTCGAAGGACGCGGCGCGCAGTGCGGGGCCGCGCCGGCTTGGGTCAAGCCGGGGTGCGCCGGTACAGTAGCATAGCTGGGCGATTTGTGGGGTTGGGGGCGTGTTGCCCAGGCCCTGGACGCCCTCACTCCTCCGCCGTTCGCGGTGAGCCTGTCGACGCCCCGTAGGAAGTGCCCTTGGGGCACCGCATGGTGCGGCACAGAGGTGGAGCACACGTCCTTCGACAGGCTCAGGACGAACGGCGGGAGGACGCGGAACCCGGCTTGCGCCTGTTCCCTCACGCCCTGCCTTCAGCCCGCCCCGTCACGATCCAGGCTTAAGCCTGGGTGAGACAGCGCTCGATCCAGCGCGCGGTGAGCTTTTCCTGCACGGTGTTCTGGCGCAGACGGTCGTTCAGGCCGGTGAAATCAACCTTGTCGAGATCCTGGTCCTGGTTGAAGCAGGAGAACACGTACTTGATCGACCCGTCGGCCTGTTTTTGCGGCTGCAGGCACTGGGCGCAGATCTCTTTCATCATGCATTGCATCGGTGAGTTGATCGAGCCGATGGCGAAGTGGCCGTCTTTCAAAAACGGCTTGAGCACGCCGTGGCGCGCCAGGCCCACCGCGGCCATCATGCGGTCCGAGCCGATGGCGATGATGCGGTCGGCCTGCGCCATGGGAATCGGAATCTCGCCGAGTTCGCCGCTGGCATAGGCCAGCATCGCCTGCACGATGTTGCCGACAAAGCGCTTGTCCTGCGGGCGGTCCGGCTCGAAGCCCGGGCCTTCGTCGGAACACCAGACGATGACATCGGCCGCCGCCTCGATTTCCTTTACCTTGTAGCGGTCCACCATCTTTTTGTAGCCGGCGAAGTACAGCACTTTCGAGCCGGCGGCGCGGAAGGCCGCGCCGATGGAAAACAATACCGCGTTGCCCAGTCCCCCGCCGACCAGCGCCACGGTTTCGCCGGCCTGGATGTGGGTGGGGGTGCCGGTGGGGCCCATCAGCACCACCGGCTCGCCCGGTTGCAGGCGGTCGCACAAGTCGGAGGAGCCGCCCATTTCCAGCACGATGGTGGAAAGCAGGCCCTGTTCGCGGTCACTCGATGCGCCGGTGAGCGCCAGGCCTTCCATCGCCAGGCGGGTCGCGGGCAGATTGCCATTGATCTGGGGTGCGAGCGCTTCGAAATTCTGCAGGCGATAGAACTGGCCGGGCAGGAAGTTGCGCGCCGCCGCCGGGGCGTGGATCACCACTTCGACGATGGTCGGCGTCAGGCGCCGCACTTCGCGCACCGTAGCGCGCCATTCGCTGTTGAGATGGGCGAGAAAGTGATGCGCCTCAACGGCCCGCACCGGCGCCTGGCTGCCGAGCACGCGGCTGACCACCGGAAAGCCCTGCTTGGCCGAGCCCAGCGCCTTGACCACGTTGCCAAAGAATGACGGATGCAGGTCGCCGAAAAACGAGACAAAGCGGCCGTCGCTGCTTTTTTTCATCAGCACGCGCGCCTGCTTGGGCTTGGAGATCGCGGTCTCGGCCTTCACCGGGTTGCCTTCTTCGTCGACGGTGACGAAGTACTTGCCGTCGAGCGCGAAATTGGCGTGGTCTTCGCGCGCCAGCACGGTGTTGGGGCTGGTGCCGGCGGCGATGAAAATCGAGCGCGCCGGCAGCACGATGGTGTCGCCCTCGGACCAGTTGTGCTTGCCGTCGGCTTCCACCGTGACGACCTGCTTGGCCAGCTTGAGGCTTTGCGCGGCGCCGTAGGCGTCCACTTCGACGGCGGCGGGGGCCAGACATTCGGCGAAGGTGATGCCCTCTTGCAGCGCGAGCTCGACTTCCTCGTGGTTCAGGGTGTAGGCCGGGCTGTCGATCAGGCGCTTGCGGTAGGCGATGGTGGCGCCGCCCCAGGATTGCATCAGCTCGATGCTCTTCTCCGCGCGGCCCTCGGTCTTGGCTTTCGCCTTCTCGGCGCGAATCGCCTGCGCGTGGCCGATGAATTCGCGGGCGATCTCCAGCTCTTCGCCGGCCAGCGAGGCGAGGAATGCATCCTGGCCCAGCACCTCGGCGCGGGTGAGGAATTTCTCCACCTGTACCGCGTAATAGGCCAGCGACTCTGTGGCGGTATCGATCGCCGTCAAGCCGCCGCCGATCACCACGATAGGCAGGCGCACCTGCAGGTTGGCCAGCGACTCCGCCTTGGCGGCGCCGGTGAGCTGCAAACCCATCAGGAAATCGGAAGCGGTGCGCACGCCGCGCGCCAGGCCGTTGGGAATGTTGAGCGTGGTCGGCTTGCCCGCGCCCATGCACAGGGCGACGTGATCGAAGCCGAGCTGCCATGCGCCCTGCAAGGTGACGGTGCCGCCGAAGCGCACGCCGCCGATCAGGGCGAAGCTGTCGCGGCGCTCCAGCAGGAGGCGGATCACCTTGAGGAAGTTCTTGTCCCAGCGCACTGTAATGCCGTATTCGGCGACGCCGCCGAAACCGGCCAGGGTGCGCTCGTCGAGCTCTTCGCGGATGTCGCCGATGTCGCGCACCGGCTCGAACGCCGCGCGGCTGCCGTCGGTATTCACGCCGGAAAGCGTGGCGGGCAGCGGCTCGATTTTCAGGCCGTCGATGCCGACCACCGTATGGCCGTCGTTCAGCAGGTTGTGCGCCAGGCCGTAGCCGGCCGGGCCCATGCCGGCCACCAGCACCTTGTAGCCA
>DATAZV010000033.1:0-8148 GCA_036271855.1 Burkholderiales bacterium | reverse complement strand
AGGAGACAAGCATGGTTCACCACACCCGCCGCAAATTCATCAAGAGTTCGACCACGGCCGCCGCGGTCAGCGCCGCCGCCGGCCCGCTGATCTGGGTCAAGGACGCACAGGCCCAGTGGAACAACACCGTGGAAAAAGGCGCCAAGCTGCGCGTGCTGCGCTGGAAGCGATTTGTCGCCGGCGACGAAACGGTGTACCTGGAGAACGTAAAGAAGTTCAGCGAAAAATTCGGCGTCGAAGTGAAGGTGGACAGCGAGTCCTGGGAAGACGTGCGCCCGAAGGCGGCGGTGGCCGCCAACGTCGGCAGCGGCCCGGACATCATCCTCTCGACCAACGACGACGCCAATCTCTACCCGTCCAAGCTGCTCGACGTCACCGACCTGGCCGATTACCTCGGCAAGAAATACGGCGGCTGGTACCCGGTATGCGAGCAGTATCTCAAGCCCGACGGCAAGAAGTGGATCGGCATTCCCTTAGGCGCCGCCGGCAACTGCATTGTCTACCGTGAAAGCCAGGTCAAGGCCGCGGGTTTCGCCGCCTTCCCCAAGACCACCGACGAATTCCTCAAGCTGATGAAGGCGATGAAGGAAAAAGGCACGCCCGGCGGCTTCGCCCTGGGGCACGCCACCGGCGACCAGGCCTGGGCCTTCTGGCTGGTGTGGGCCTTCGGCGGCAAGATGGTCGACAACAACAACAAGGTTGTGATCAACAGCCCGCAAACGGTGAAGGCGCTGGAATACGCCAAGGAGCTGTACCAGACCTTCGTGCCCGGCACGCTTTCGTGGCTGGACCCGAACAACAACAAGGCTTTCCTCGACGGCCAGTGCAGCGTCACTGCCAACGGCATTTCTGTCTATTACGCCGCCAAGACCTCGGCCGACCCGAAGATGAAGGAAATTGCGGCCGACATCCAGCACGCCAATTTTCCGATCGGCCCGGCCGGCGTGCCGACCGAATTCAACCTGTTCTTCAACCAGATGATCTTCAAGTACACCAAGTACCCGAAGGCGGCGAAGGAATTCCTGCGCTTCATGATGGAAGAGGAGCAATACGGCCCGTGGATGCAGGCCTCGATCGGCTATACCTGTCAGCCGCTGAAGGCTTATGAGAAGAACCCGATCTGGACCGTCGACCCCAAGCACACGCCCTATCGCAACGCGATGAACGTCATGCGCCCCACCGGCTACTCGGGCAAGATGGGTCCCGCGTCGGCGGCCACCATGGCCGATTTCGTCATGCTCGACATGGTGGCCGAGGCCGCCTCCGGGCAGAAGACGCCGGCTGAAGCAGCTGCGCGGGCAGCGCAGCGGGCGGCGCGCAACTACAAGGCTTGAGCGGATTGCAAGGGGGGGCGCCTGGCGGCGCGCCTCCTGCGCAGACGGTAACCACGGTTCAATCAATATGCACGCAGTGGTCAAGGAACTCGAAATCCCGCGCGCCTCCGGCCTCGGGCTGATGAGCCGTTTGAGCAACAACGTCACCTTCCTCGGCCTGCTGTTCATGTTGCCGGCGGCGGCGCTGCTGCTGGTCTTCCTTACCTATCCGCTCGGCCTGGGCGTCTGGCTCGGGCTGACCGACACCAAGATCGGCCGCAGCGGCGAATTCGTCGGCCTGGAAAACTACATCGGCCTGTGGAACGACGAGGTGTTCTGGCTGTCGGTGCGCACCACCATTCTCTACACCTCGGTGGCCAGTTTTTTCAAGTTCGTGCTCGGCCTCTGGCTGGCGCTGCTGCTGAACCAGAACATCATGTTCAAGTCGTTCATGCGCGCGATATTGCTGTTGCCCTGGATCGTGCCGACCACGCTCTCGGCCATCGCCTTCTGGTGGATCTACGACAGCCAGTTTTCCATCATTTCGTGGGCGCTCACCAAAATGGGCCTGATCCACGGCTACATCGATTTCCTCGGCGACGGCTGGAACGCGCGCTGGTCGGTGATCGCCGCCAACGTCTGGCGCGGCATCCCCTTCGTCGCCATTTCGCTGCTGGCCGGCTTGCAGACCATCTCGCCCTCGCTCTATGAAGCGGCGACCATCGACGGCGCCACGCCCTGGCAGAATTTCCGCCACATCACCTACCCGCTGCTGACGCCGATTATCGCCATCGTCATGACCTTCTCGGTGCTGTTCACCTTCACCGACTTCCAGCTGATCTACGTCATCACCCGCGGCGGCCCGATCAACTACACTCATCTGATGGCGACGCTGTCGTTCCAGCGTGCCATCCCCGGCGGCAATCTGGCCGAGGGCGCGGCGATCGCCATGGCGATGCTGCCGTTTCTGATCGCCGCCATCTTGATCAGCTTTTTCGGCCTGCAGCGGCGCGGCTGGCAACAGGGTTCCAAGGATTGATGCCGTGAGCCAGCCCGCTTCCGCCCCACCCGCCACCGCAAACGCCGCGCCGACCTATTCCGACGGCGGCATGGACTACCTGGTCACGCGCCAGCGCCGCTTCGTCACGGTCTACCTGCCGCTGGCGATTTTCACCTTCGTGCTGTTGTTCCCGTTCTACTGGATGACGGTCACCACCTTCAAGCCGAACGAGGAGATGTACGACTTTTCCACCCACAGCCCGTTCTGGATCCACAGTCCGACGCTGGCGAATGTGCACAAGCTGTTGTTCGAGACCGCCTATCCGCAATGGCTGCTCAACACCTTGATCGTCTCCGTCTCCGCCACCTTCATCGCCTTGTTTTGCAGCGTGTTGGCCGCCTACGCCATCGAGCGCCTGCGCTTCAAGGGCAGCAAATGGGTCGGGCTGGCGATCTACGGCGCCTACCTGGTGCCGCCATCGATCCTGTTCATTCCGCTGGCGACGATGATCTTCAAGCTGGAGTTGTTCGACACCCGCTGGGCGCTGATCCTCTCCTACCCGACTTTCCTGATCCCGTTTTGCACCTGGCTCCTGATGGGCTACTTCCGCTCGATTCCCTACGAGCTGGAGGAGTGCGCGCTGATCGACGGCGCCACCCGCCTGCAGATCCTGTGGAAGATTGTCCTGCCCCTGGCCGTGCCCGGCCTGATTTCCGCCGGCATTTTCGCTTTCACCTTGTCGTGGAACGAATTCATTTACGCGCTCACCTTCATTTCCTCCTCGGAGGTAAAAACAGTGCCGGTGGGCGTGATCACCGAGCTGGTCGACGGCGACGTCTACCACTGGGGCGCGCTGATGGCGGGCGCCCTGTTCGGCTCGGTGCCGGTGGCCATCTTGTACTCGTTTTTCGTCGAGTACTACGTCTCGGGCATGACCGGGGCGGTCAAGGAATAAAAGCCGCGCCGCCGCGCCGGGCGCGCGCACTGATAACATCCGGTCTTCGCACCGCATCGTCGCCGATGCAGGTGCCGCCCCTTCAAGTTCCGGAGAATCAAGATGGACGTGCGTGCCGCAGTGGCCTACGAGGCCGGCAAACCCCTGGTGATCGAAACCGTACAGCTGGCCGGCCCCAAGGCCGGCGAAGTACTGGTGGAGATCAAGGCCACCGGCCTTTGCCATACCGATGAATTCACCCGCTCCGGCGCCGACCCGGAAGGCCTGTTTCCCGCCATCCTCGGCCATGAGGGCGCGGGCGTGGTGGTCGATGTCGGTCCAGGCGTCACTACGCTGAAAAAGGGCGACCACGTCATTCCCCTCTACACACCCGAGTGCCGGGTGTGCAAAAGCTGCCTGTCGCGCAAGACCAATCTTTGCACCGCGATTCGCGGCACGCAAGGCAAGGGCGTAATGCCCGATGGCACCAGCCGCTTTTCCATCGGCGGCAAGCCGATTCACCACTACATGGGCTGCTCCACCTTCGCCAACTACACCGTGCTGCCGGAAATCGCGCTGGCGAAAATCCGCGAGGATGCACCCTTCGACAAGGTCTGCTACATCGGCTGCGGCGTCACCACCGGCATCGGGGCGGTGATCAATACCGCCAAGGTCGAGCCGGGCGCCAACGTGGTGGTGTTCGGCCTGGGCGGCATCGGCTTGAACGTGGTGCAGGGCGCGCGCATGGTCGGCGCCAACATGATCATTGGTGTCGATCTCAATCCCGGCCGCGTCGAACTGGCGAAAAAATTCGGCATGACCCATTTCGTCAACCCCAAGGATGTGAAGGGCGACCTGGTTGCCCACTTGGTCGAACTCACCGGCGGCGGCGCCGACTACAGCTTCGAATGCATCGGCAACGTCGACGTGATGCGCCAGGCGCTGGAATGCACTCACCGCGGCTGGGGCGTCTCGGTGATCATCGGCGTGGCCGGCTCGGGGCAGGAGATTAAAACGAGGCCTTTTCAATTAGTTACCGGCCGCGTCTGGAAAGGCACCGCCTTCGGCGGCGCGCGCGGGCGCACCGACGTGCCGAAAATCGTCGACTGGTACATGGACGGCAAGATCAATATCGACGACCTGATCACCCACGTCATGCCATTGAACGATATCAACAAAGGCTTCGACCTGATGCATGCCGGCGAGTCGATCCGCAGCGTGGTGACGTTCTAAGGCAGCCATTTTTGCAATGCGAGGCAAACGCCCGCGCCAATTCAAGCAAGGAGAAAAGACATGGAATTCGGACTCAAAGGCAAAGTCGCCATCATCACCGGCGCCACCCAGGGCATCGGCCGCGCCACCGCCGAGCGCCTGGCGGCGGAGGGCGCCAGCGTAGTGATCTGCGCACGGCGCCAGGAATTGCTCGACGAAGTGGTGGGCGGCATCCGCGCCGCCGGCGGCAAGGCGCAAGGCGTGAGCGCGGACGTCAGCAAGGCGGAAGATTGCGCGCGCATCGTCAGCGAGGCGTTGAAGGCCTTCGGGCGCATCGACATTCTGGTGAACAACGCCGGCACCTCCAATCGCGGCAAGTTCGAAGAGGTGGCCGATGAAGTGTGGCAGGCCGACCTTGATCTGAAAGTATTCGGCGCCATCCGCCTCACGCGTGGCGTGATCCCCGAAATGCGCAAGCAGGGCGGTGGCCGCGTCATCAACCTGACCAACATCGGCGCCAAGCAGCCGAAAGCGGAGTCGATGCCCACGGTGGTCAGCCGCGCTGCCGGCCTGGCGATGACCAAGGCGCTGTCGAAGGAATTCGCCGCCGACAAGATACTGGTCAACACCATTTGCATCGGGCTGATCCGCGCCGGCCAGCATGAAACCACGGCGGCCAAGCGCGGTATTCCGGTCGAACAGTTGTATGAAGGCATGGGCAAAGAGATTCCGCTGGGCCGCGTCGGCCGCGCCGAAGAGGTGGCCAATGTCATCACCTTCCTCGCTTCGGACGCGGCCAGCTACGTCACCGGCACCAGCATCAATCTCGACGGCGGCACCTCGGGCGTTCTGTGATGCGTTTGACACGGCCATGGCTGCGCCGCCAGGCGCGGGCCATGGCCGCTGCGCTGGCCCTGATGTACTGTGGCAGCGCGGCGGCGCTGGGCGTGACTTACATGACGCCGCAAGAAGCGGCCTACCACGCACTGCTTTCGTCGGCGGTAGTGCCGGCAACGCTAAGTGAGATAGGCACCCGTTCACCACTGAGCCTGGAGGAGCAAAAGCGGCTCGCCGCCATGCCTGTTTCCGGGCCGGCGTCCCGCGCCCAGTACGTGCGGGCAGTCATGCGCCGGCTCGACCTTGAGGGTGCCCATGTGGATGGCGCGGGCAATGTCGTCGGCGAGCGCCTGGGTTTGCTGCACAGCCCGCGGCTGGTGATCGCCGCCAGTCTGGGTGGCGGTGACGACGCGCGCGGGCTGGCGACCCTGCTGGCGGTGCTCGGCGCGCTGCAGTCGCAGCGCATGCAGACGGCGGGCGATATCGTTTTTGTTGCAATCAACGGCGCGGGGAAGTCCCATGCCGCCACAGTCCTGTTGCGTGACGTCAAGAGTATCGACGGATTCATCGCCATTGACGACACGCCGTCCCGCCACGGGGGGACGCAAACCGGCGTCAAGCCGCGCGATGCCGGCCTGCTCGAGGCCGCACGCCGCGCCGCTGAATTGATGAAGGCCGGTGCCCCCGGGCTGCCGGTGGCAGGTTCCGCTGCCGCCAACGCCGCAGCCCGGGGCATTCCGGCGCTGAGCATGCGCGGCGGTGCCGTTGCGCCGGGCGCCGAACGCCTGTCGGCCGGCGAATCGAAGGAGCCGCAAACCCTGCTGCTGACCGCTCTTGCGCTCAGCGGCCTGGCCGGTGTCAACGAGCCCTTGCTGGAAGCCCGCCGGGCCGCGCCTGTGAAAGCGCCCGCCCTGCGGTAAAGTGCGGGCTTCGTTTCGTCTCCCGGGCCGGCTTTGCCGGCCGGCATATCCATGGCCCAATACGTTTACACCATGCACCGCGTGGGGAAGATCGTTCCCCCGAAGCGGCAAATCCTGAAGAACATCTCGCTGTCGTTTTTTCCCGGCGCGAAGATCGGCGTGCTCGGCTTGAATGGCTCGGGTAAATCCACGCTCCTGAAAATCATGGCGGGCATCGACAAGGACATCGAGGGCGAAGCCGTGCCGATGCCCAACCTGAAAATCGGTTTCCTCGAGCAGGAGCCCAAGCTCGATCCCACCCAGACCGTGCGCGAGGCGGTCGAAGGCGGTATGGGGGAAGTGATGGAGGCGAAGAAAAAGCTCGACGAAATCTACGCCGCCTACGCCGAGCCAGATGCCGACTTCGACAAGCTCGCCGCCGACCAGGCCAAGTACGAAGCCATCATCGCCACCTCCGGCAGCGACACCGACCACCAGCTGGAAATCGCCGCCGACGCGCTGCGCCTGCCGCCCTGGGACGCGAAGATCGAACATCTTTCCGGCGGCGAGAAGCGCCGCGTCGCCCTGTGCCGCCTGCTGCTGTCCAAGCCGGACATGCTGCTTCTCGACGAGCCGACCAACCACCTGGATGCCGAAAGCATCGACTGGCTGGAGCAGTTCCTGCACAAGTTCCCCGGCACCGTGGTCGGCGTCACCCACGACCGCTACTTCCTCGACAACGCCGCCGAGTGGATTTTGGAACTCGACCGCGGCCAGGGCATTCCGTGGAAGGGCAACTACACCTCTTGGCTTGAGCAGAAGGACGAGCGCCTGAAGACCGAAGAAGCGGGGGAATCGGCACGCCAGAAAACCATCAAAAGAGAATTGGAGTGGGTGCGCCAGAACCCCAAGGCGCGCCAGGCCAAGTCCAAGGCGCGTATTGCGCGCTTCGAGGAACTCTCCTCCTACGAATACCAGAAGCGCAACGAGACTTCGGAAATCTTCATCCCGGTCGCCGACCGCCTGGGCGACAAGGTGATCGAGTTCAAGGACGTCAGCAAGGGCTATGGCGACCGCCTGCTGATCGACAAGCTTTCCTTCATCGTGCCCGCCGGCGCCATCGTCGGCATCATTGGCCCGAACGGCGCCGGCAAGTCGACGCTGTTCCGCATGATCGCCGGACTGGAAAAGCCGGACTCGGGCGAAGTCGTGATCGGGCCGTCGGTGAAAACGGCCTATGTGTCGCAAAGCCGCGATGATCTCTCCGACAAGAAGACCGTGTTCGACGACGTCTCCGCGGGAGCCGACATCCTCACCGTCGGCAAGTTCGAAATGTCCTCGCGCGCTTATCTCGGCCGCTTCAACTTCAAGGGCGGCGACCAGCAAAAGATCGTCGGCAACCTCTCCGGCGGCGAGCGTGGCCGCCTGCACCTGGCCAAGACACTTTTGGCCGGCGGCAACCTGCTGCTGCTGGACGAACCGTCCAACGACATCGACGTCGAAACCCTGCGCGCGCTAGAAGATGCGCTGCTCGAATTCGCCGGCTGCGTGATGGTGATCTCCCACGACCGCTGGTTCCTCGACCGCATCGCCACCCACATCCTGGCCTTCGAGGGCGAGTCGCAGGCGGTGTTCTTCAACGGCAACTACCAGGAATACGAGTCGGACAAGAAGAAACGCCTGGGTGAAGAGGGCGCCAAGCCCAAGCGCATCCGCTTCAAGGCGCTGAAGTAGCCGGCAAGGCACCGCGCAATCAGGGAGGGGCGGCTGCGAGCCGCCCCTTTTCATTGAGAGGCGTTGGTGCAGCGTGTCTGTTCGGTGTCCATGCGTGCGTACTCCTCGGGCGAGTCCACCGCCTTTTGCAGCTCCTGCACCTCGCTCATGCCTTTTTCCATGTAAGGCCTGAGGATATCCGCGGTGATGGTACGTACCTGCGTCTCGGCATCGGCGGTG
>DATAZV010000032.1:0-4142 GCA_036271855.1 Burkholderiales bacterium | reverse complement strand
ATGGTGGCGTTTTTTCGCCGCCTCAAGGAAGGGGTGCCGCAGGTGCGCGCACTGAATCTGACCAAGCGCGAATTCGCCGCCGACAAGGACTACGGCGCCGCCTTGTTCTGGGCGCCTTTTGTGCTGTACGGAGACTGATTTTCCCTGCGGCGGCGCCTGGCTTTTTGCCGGTGGCCGGCCCAGGCTGCTTGCGCGCGGCGATCGAATCATTGGCCGGCTGCCTCGCCATGCAGGAAGCCCATGCGTCCGAGTTCGCCCAGCAGTTCCTCCAGTTTTTCCGCCGTCATTTCCGGGCGTCCGGGCGCCAGCACCGCGAGCAGGGCGGCACGGTCGCGGCTGCCGTCGAGCAGCTTCAGCGTTTCGCGCGGCACTTCGGTTTCGAAGCGGATTTCCTCGTGGCACAGCGTGGTGCCAGAGATACCGTTTTGCAGCTGCGTGCGGGCCAGCAGGCTGGCGCGCGGGCGCTCTGCCGGACGGCGCGAAACCGGCGGCGGCACGCCGTGCAGTTCGATGAAATTGGCGCGAAAAGTGTCGAGTAGGTAGTCGAGCGTGACGCCTTGCGCCGCCGCGCCGGTATGTTCGATGCCGGCGCCCGCCTTACCCAGGCGCGCCGCCGACTGCTCGATCAGCGCGGCCACCGGCAGGGCTTCCGGCCAGCGGTCGGCCAGGCTGCTGAACACCGCCTTGGTGAGCGGATGGTTGGTCGCAAAGCTGGCGCCGCTGGGCTTGGCGAATTTCATTTCCACCCCGGGCGCCAGATTGAGCTTGCGCTCGGCCGGCATGATGCGGGCGGCGGCGGAAAGCCCAAGCACGCGGCGCGGATCGAGATTGCGGTCGATCGCGGTTTCCGCGCGCACCAGCAGCGGCTGGCGAAAGCGCCGGCATTTGAAGAAGTCGCGCAGCTGCTCGCGCTTGAGCAGGTCGTCGCCGCAGGCCTCGAGCAATTGCGCGCGTTCGCCGGTGAAGTATTCCTCCGTGGCCTGGAAAAATTCGGCCTCGCCCAGAAATGCCAGGCCGTGGCGCGCGGCGTCGGCGGCGAAGTCGCTGAAGTAGAAAAAGCCGTTTATCTCGGCGAGGTCGTCGTGGTAGAACACCGAATCGCCGGTGCGCTTGGTGCGCGCCACTTCCAGGCGCATCAGCTCGGCGAAGGCATCCTCTTCCTTGACGCCGTCCTGCTGGGTCAGCGCCTCCAGCAGGCCGCGCGCGGCGGCGATCTTTTGCCGCGGGTCGGCGATGCCTTCGGTATGCCGGCGCATCATCTGGCGCAGCATGTCGCGCAGGTGGCCGCCGGGATTGGCATTGAAGCTGACGAAGCCCACGCCCTGCGGCGCCAGGTGGGCGCGGTAGATGGCGAGGATTTTTTCGCGGACGAATTCCGGCACCCAGGAATACAGGCCGTGGGCGATGATGTAGTCGAACTCCCCTGCGTCGGCGGGAAAGGCCATCAGGTCCATCGCTTCCAGGCGCAGGTTTTTCAGGCCCAGGCGCGCGATCTCGGCGCGGCCGCGCTCGATCGCCGTCGGTGCCAGATCGATGCCGACGAACTCGCAATCCGGCAGGTTATAGGCCATCGGCGTCAGGTTGTCGCCGTGGCCGCAGCCCAGTTCCAGCAGGCGAAACCCCTCTCGCCTGGGCGTCATGCCCAGCACCGTGGCGATCGCCGCCGAGTTGCTCGGATGGGTCTGCCGGTGGGCGCCGCCAGGGTAGGGGACCAGATCGTAGCTTGTGCTCATGTCGGATAGGCTGGCGGCAGGGTGGAGGCGGAGTGGAGGCGGCGCGAACAGGGGTTTTATGCTAACTTCGATGACTTCACAAGGGGATCAGGGGCGGATCATGGCTGGTTTGCAGCGCGGGAGCGTCATCACCACGTCCCTGCTGGACCGCTTGATGGATGATGCTCCCTTCGAAGCCACCGACCCGCCGCGCAATTTATATCAGGATTTCGAATCCCTCAAGAGCGCGGTCAAACGCGACCTCGAACTCCTGCTCAATACGCGGCGCGAAACGCAGCCGCGCCTGGACGACTATCCCGAAGCACGGCACTCACTGCTGACCTACGGCCTGCCCGACTTCAGCGCCTTGAGCTATGCCAGCGACGACGACCGCAAGCGCATGCGCGAAGAGATCGAATCCTCGATCCGCATTTTCGAGCCGCGCTTGGCCGACGTGCACGTGGCCATCGGCTCGCCGGACAGCCAGACCCAGCGCCTGTCGTTCCGTGTCGACGCCCTGCTGCGGGTCGATCCGGCGCCCGCGCCGGTGACCTTCGACGCGGTGGTCGAGATCACCACCCAGCAGTACCAGATCCAGGGCTAGCACCCGACACCGGAACGCCGCCATGCACGACGACCTGCTTCCCTACTACAACGACGAGCTGATGGCGGTGCGCCAGCTGGCGCGCGAATTCGCCGCCCAGTTCCCCAAGGTGGCCGGACGCCTGATGATCGAGGGCGACCAGGTCGAGGACCCGCACGTCGAGCGCCTGATCGAGGCCTTCGCCTTCCTGACCGCGCGCCTGCGGCGCAAGCTCGACGACGAATTTCCCGAGATCACCGACGCGCTGCTGGGCGTGCTCTACCCGCATTTCCTGCGGCCGATCCCGTCGATGTCGATCGCGCAGTTCCAGATCGACCCGGACGAGCTGCATCTGACCGGCCTGCACACCATCGCGCGCGGGCGCGAACTGTTTTCGCGTCCGGTGAAGGGCGTGCCGTGCCGTTTTCGCACCTCCTACCCGGTCGAGCTGTGGCCGGTGCGCCTGCGCTCGGCCAAGGTCGAAATACTGGAAAAGGCCGACTTCGCCGTGCGCGGCAACGATGCCGTGGCGGCGGTGCGACTGTCCCTGGAAGCCCTGGGTGGCACCACCTTCGGCACGCTGAAGCCGGACTCCCTGCGCTTTTTCATCGATGCCGACGCGCCGGTCGCCTACACACTCTACGAACTGCTGTTCGCCAGCGTGCAATCGATCGAAATCGGGGATGGCAAGACGCGCCGCGGCCTGCTGCCGGCCGACGCCGTGCGCCAGGTCGGCTTCGAGGCCGACGAAGGCATGCTCGACTACGACGCACGTTCGCTGATCGGCTACCGCCTGCTGCACGAGTACTTCAGCTTTCCCGACAAGTTCATGTTTTTCGACCTCACAGGACTGGCCGCGGCGATTCCGGCCGACCTCGGCAAGACCCTGGAAATCACCCTGTACCTGAAGAGCTTCGAGCGGCGCGAGCGCCTGTTTTCCCTGACCCAGGCGGTAAATGCGGATACCTTCAAGCTGGGCTGCACGCCGATCGTCAACCTGTTCAGGCAGAACGCCGAGCCGCTGATCATCTCGCACCAGAAAACCGACTACCAGGTGATCCCGGACGTGCGCCGGCCCTGGGGCCTGGAGATATATTCGATCGACTCGGTGCGCAAGCTGGTGAAGACCGGCGACCGCGGCGAGGTGGTGGAGTACCGGCCGTTCTACTCGCTGCGCCACGGCACCGGCGGCGGCGACGAGGAAACCTACTGGAACGCCGCGCGCCGCGCCTCGCCGCGCCAGGACGACGCCGGCACCGACGTCTACCTGTCGCTGGTCGACCTCAATTTCAATCCGGCCCTGCCGGCCACCGACGCGCTGTTCATTTCCGCCACCTGCCTGAACCGCGACCTGCCCGGTTCGCTGCCCTTCGGCGGCGAGCAAGGCGACCTGCAGGTCGAGGGCGAAGCGCCGGTAGCGCGCATCCGCTGCCTGCGCAAGCCGACCGAGACGCAGCGCCCGAGCCGGCGCAAGGGCACCTACTGGCGCCTGATTTCGCATCTCTCGCTCAATCACCTGTCGCTGGTCGACGGCGGCCGCGAGGCGCTGCTGGAAATCCTCTCGCTGTACAACTTCTTCGATTCACCCGCGCTGCAAAAGCAGATCGCCGGCATCACCAAGGTGGACAGCGCCCCCGGCATGGCACGGGTCGGGCCGCCGCAGCGCCAGGCATTCGTGCGCGGGCTGGACGTCAATCTCGAATTCGACGAGGACATGTACGTCGGCGGCGGCGTCTACCTGCTGGCTTCTGTGCTGGAGCGCTTTCTCGGCCTGTACTGTTCGATCAACAGCTTCAGCCGCCTGACCATCACCTCGCAGCAGCGCGAAAAGCCGCTGGCGGTGTGGA
>DATAZV010000031.1:0-2386 GCA_036271855.1 Burkholderiales bacterium | reverse complement strand
AGCTGGATGCCCAGGTGCACAAGGACATCGCCTATTGGCAGCCGGTGATCCGTAAGGCGCACATCGTCGTCGAGTAAGAACGAGTGCGGGGGCCTGGTGATTGCTTGAGGGCTGCCAGGCATTGTCCCGTGCTGGTGATCTGTTTGGCGGTAATTAATTGAGCGTCCCGCCAAACCGTTCTGCATGCAAATGTCATGCGCTTTTTTGGCGCAATTTTTACATCGCTGCTGCGCAGTAAGAACTGACCTACAAAAGAACAAGCTTGCTCTGACAGAGGTCTTGTTGCCTCTTGGGGACACTTCATCCCACAACGAGTTTTCTCTTGAACCGACGCGCTGCCTGCGCTGACCGGTTCCAAGATTTCTGAAAACTCCCGGGACTGAAGGGGAAGCTGTGGCTGCATCTATCGCGCGTGGTTCGCTCCGGCATTTTTGTGCGCTGATCCTGGCCGGGCTTATGAGCACGCAAGCCGAAGCCGCCGCGCCAGGCGGCGAGATGCCCGCCAGCGCAGCGGCAGCGGCGGAACTCACGGCGCAGGAGTCCGCCACCTACCGCAATGCCATCGGGGAAGCCCGTGCCGGGAAAAGCGCAGCCGCGCTCGAAGAGCTGCGGTCGCTGGCACAGCGGCATCCGGAGCGCAGCGACCTGCAATATGACCTGGTGGTGGTGCTGGGCTGGGCCGGCCGGGACGCGGAGGCCATGGCGCTGGCCGGCGGCGTCGACCCCGCCATCGCGCCGGCCTATGTGGTCGAAGGCCTGGCTGGCTCGGCCCGGAGGCAAAAGAACTACACGCTGGCCGAGTCGCTGTATGCGCGCTCGGCCGAACGCTTTCCCGGCCGTGTCGAGCCGCAGGCCGGCCTGGTCCTCACTCTTGCAGACCAGGGGCGCCTGGACGAAGCGGCGAAGCGCGCAAGCGAATTGCGTGAACGGTATCCGCACAACGCGAGCGTGCTGGAAGCCTACGCCGAGGTGGCGACGACGCGCGGCGACTATTTCGCCGCGCTGTCGGCCTATCAGGCGATGCGCGCCGACACGCCGGATAGCCCGGTGGCCCTGCGTGGCGAGGCCCGCACCCTGGCGCGCCTGGGGGCGCCGCAACTGGCGGTGCAGTTAGCCGGCAGCCACCCCGGCGCGCTTTCCGAAGAGGAAGTCAACGCCTATCAGGCCGACAGCACGGCCCATCGCATCCGCTGGGGCACGGCGATGGCCAATCAGGGCCACGGCCCGGAACGCTTCGCCGAACTCGACCGCGCATTGGCCGGCAGCGACGCCGCCGGGGCGCGCGCGCTGGACCAGGGCGCAAGCTTGAGCCCGGCCGAGCGGCAGATGGCGCTGGACCGCATCAGCGCCTTGCGCGGGCGCTATCGCATGCGCGAGGCGGTGGCGCTGTACGAGGCGCTGGCCGCGCGGCCCGAGCCGATGCCGCCGTATGCGAAGGCGGATGCCGCCGCCGCCTGCCTCTACCTGCACCAGCCGGAGCGCGCACGCGACTTGTACCGCGAGGTGGCGGCTGTCGAACCGGACAACACGGGCGTGCAGATCGGCCTGTTCTACGCCCTGGCCGAGAGCGAAGACCACGCGGCCGCGCTGGCGCAGATCGAGAAGCTCGCCGCCGCGACGCCGAAGACCATCAACGCCTATAGCGCGGCCACCACCGAGGCCAATCCGCAATACCTGCCGGTGCAGACCGCGCGCGCGATGGCGCCGCTGCTGGCTAACCGGCCCGGCGAGGCATGGCGGCGCATGCGCGTGCTGAGCGCCGAGGCGCCTTTCAATATGGAAGTCGGGGTGGCCTACGGCAGCACCATGGCCGCGCGCGGCTGGCCGCGCCTGGCGGAGCAGCAACTGCGCAGCCAGCTGACGCTGGACCCCTACGATAGCGGCGCACTCGGCGAGCATGCCGAGGCATTGCTGGAAATGCGCGACTACCGCGGCGCCGATGCCGAGCTGGCGAAGGCGCAGGCGGCCGGCGCGGAGGACGAGCGGGTGGTGCGCGCCGCCTACCTGGCGCGGGTGCACAACATGTGGGAGTTGAACGTCGAAGCCGGCTATGGCCGCTCCTCCGACGCGCCGACGGGAAACCGCGATTTCGAGATCGACACCCATCTGTACTCCAGCCCGTTCAACTACAACTATCGCGCCTTCCTGCACACCTACGACGGCCTGGGCAGCTTCGACGCCGGCACCGGGCGCTATGACCGCGCCGGCGCCGGCCTCGAATACCGCTCGACCCGCTACCTCGCCAGCGCCGAAGTGACCCAGGACCTGAACCGGGACCGCACCGGCCTTTCCCTCGCCGGCGCCTATACGCCGGATGACTTCTGGACCCTGCGCGCGTTTGCCGAGTCGTCCAGCACCTACACGCCGGTGCAGGCGCGCCTGTTCG
>DATAZV010000030.1:0-9547 GCA_036271855.1 Burkholderiales bacterium | reverse complement strand
CACGCCCTGCTCAGCGCCGAAGCCATCCGCGCGCGCGGCCTCACCCTGGCAGGGTGGGTCGCCAATTGCATCGACCCCGACATGCCGCGCTTCGATGAAAATCTTCAAACCCTGCAAGAGGCGCTGCCCGCGCCGCTGCTGGGCGTGCTGCCGTTTTTCCAACAGCCGGACGCACACGCGGTCGCCGCCTGCCTGAGCCTGCCGGACTGAGGCCGCGCACGGGCACACAAATAAGGCAAATAATTTCGGCGCGCCCGTGAGTGGGCCATAATCGCACTGCCGTTTCGGCACTCGCAGCGCGCATCCATCGTGCCAGCACCTGCATGGATGTTCCTAAAATGCTCAACCGCAAGACCTTCGCCATGTCCTCATTCACCTTTTCCCGCTACGTGATGGCCGCACTGGCCTTGGCCCTCGCCCCCCCGGCCGCCCTGGCCCAGGCCTATCCCGACAAGTCAATCCGCCTGATCGTGCCCTTCGCCCCCGGCGGCGGCAACGATACGGTGGCACGCGCCATCGCCCAGCAACTCTCGGTCACCCTGGGCCAGCAAGTCTTCGTCGACAACCGCCCCGGCGCCGGCGGCGTGGTCGGCGCGGAGCAGGCAGCGCATGCGCCGGGCGACGGCTATACCCTGTTTCTCGGCGGCGTCGGCAGCCACGCGGTGAATCCCAACCTGCATCCGCACCTGTCCTACGACGCGGTGAAGGATTTTTCGCCGATCATCCTGATTGCTTCCGCCCCTTCGGTGCTGGTGGTCTACCCCGCCGTACCGGCCAAGACCATCCAGGAATTCACCGCGCTGGCGAAGTCGCAGCCCGGCAAGCTCACCTATGCCTCCAACGGCAACGGCAGCTCCGCCCACCTGGCCGCCGCCATGTTCGAATCCATGGCTGGGGTGCAAATGCTGCACGTTCCCTACAAGGGCCTGGCGCCGGCGCTGTCGGACCTGCTGGCCGGCCAGGTCAACTCGATGTTCAGCAGCATGGTGGCGATCATTCCGCAGATCAAGGCAGGCAAGGTGCGCGCGCTGGCGGTAACCAGCAAAAAACGCTCGGCCCTGCTGCCGGAAATTCCAACCGTTGCCGAGTCCGGCCTACCCGCTTACGAGGCGGGCTCCTGGTACGGCCTGCTCGCGCCGGCGGGCACGCCGCGCGAACGGGTGATGAAACTCAACGCCGAGTCCAACAAGGCGTTGGCAACGCCGGCAGTGCGCAACACCCTGGCCAGCGACGGTTCGGAAATCATGGGCGGCAGCCCGGAAGACTTCGCCACCCACATCCGCACGGAAATCGCGCGCATGGGCAAGGTGATCCGCGACGGCCACATCAAGATGGCGGAATGAACGCCCGGCACAGCAATCGCAAAAAATCCGCGTAGCTGTATGTAAATACACTACAATGGCAAGACTGAATATAAAGCCAGTCTTCCCATGGACCTTGCCACGGCGCCGCCGCGCCCCTCAGTCTCGCATCTCGATGATCTGAACCCCGGCCAGCGCGCCGCCGCCAGCCACGGCATCCGCGACCTGCGCGGCGCCCTTGCAACGCCGGTGCCGCCGCTGCTGGTGATCGCCGGCGCCGGCACCGGCAAGACCACCGTACTGGCGCATCGCGTCGCCCATCTTGTGCTCAATGGCGCACGCCCCGGGCGCATCCTGCTGCTGACTTTCGCCCGGCGCATGGCCGGGGAAATGATCCGCCGTGCCGAAGCCATCTGCACCCGCGCCGCCGGCGCCGCTTCCTTGCCGGGCAACGCCTTCGAATGGTCCGGTACCTTTCACGCGGTGGGCGCCAAGCTGCTGCGCCTGCATGCCCAAAGCATCGGCCTGAACCCGGATTTTTCCATCCTTGATCGCGGCGACGCCGCCGACCTGATGGACCTGGTGCGCGATGACCTGAAGTTCTCCGAATCGAAAAAGCGCTTCCCGAAAAAGGGAACGTGTCTCGCCATCTATTCCTACACTGTCAACGCCCGCGCCCCGCTGGCCGACACCCTGCAGCGCGCCTTCCCCTGGTGCGCCGAGTGGGAGAAGGAACTGGGCGCGCTGTTCGGCGGCTACGTCGCCGCCAAGCAGGCGCAGGACGTGCTCGACTATGACGACCTGCTGCTCTACTGGGCGCAAATGATGGCCGCCGACGAAGTCGCGCGCACCGTGGCCGAGCGCTTCGACCACGTGCTGGTGGACGAGTACCAGGACACCAACGCCCTGCAGGCCGGCATCCTGTTCGGGCTCTCGCCGCAGGGCCATGGCCTCACCGTGGTCGGCGACGACGCGCAATCGATCTACTCCTTCCGCTCGGCCACGGTGCGCAACATCCTCGACTTTCCCGCCGCCTTCGAGCCGCCCGCCGCCATCCTCAAGCTGGAGCAGAACTACCGCAGCAGCGCACCGATACTCGAAGCCTGCAACCGCGTCATCGGCCACGCCGCCGAGCGCTATACCAAAGATCTGTTTTCCAAACGCGCCGGCGGCAACAAGCCGGTGATCGCCATGGTGCCGGACGAGCAGGCCCAGGTGCAGTTCGTGGTCGAGCGCATTCTCGCCAACCGCGAAGCCGGCATGGACCTGCGCGACCAGGCGGTGCTGGCGCGCGCCGCGCATCATTCGGCGGCGCTGGAGATCGAGTTGACCCGGCGCAACATCCCCTTCGTCAAATTCGGCGGCCTGAAATTCCTCGAAGCCGCGCACGTGAAGGACGTACTGGCAATCCTGCGCTGGGCGGAAAACCCGCGCGACCAGGTGGCGGCCTTTCGCGTGCTCAAACTCGTACCGGGCATCGGCCCGGCGGTGGCGCGCCGCGCCTTCGAGTCGCTGGGCGTGCGGCCGGACGGCTTCGCGCCCTTCCTCGAATTCCGCCCACCCGCCGCCGCCCTCGAAGCCTGGGACAGCTTGGTCTCCCTGCTGCTCGACCTGGCGGCGTCGAAAGAGTGGGCCAGCGAAATCGAGCGCCTGCGTCTCTGGTACAACCTCATTCTCGAACTCACCTACGACAGCGTTCAAACGCGCATGAGCGACCTCGATCAACTGGAGCAGATCGCCCTTGCCCATCGCACCCGCACCGGTTTTCTCACCGACCTCGCGCTCGACCCGCCGGAGGCCACCGGCGGCGAGGCGGGCGCGCCGGTGAAGGACGAAGACTGGCTGGTCGTCTCCACCATCCACAGCGCCAAGGGCCAGGAGTGGCGTGCGGTGAGCGTGCTCAATGTGGTCGACGGCTGCATCCCGGTGGATCTCGCCACCGGCACCGAAGAGGAAATCGAGGAGGAGCGCCGCCTGCTGTATGTGGCCATGACCCGCGCCAAGGACGACCTGGTGCTGGTGCAGCCGATGAAATACATGGTGCGCGGCCAGTCGCCCGGCGGCGGCAAGCATATCTACGCGCCGCGCAGCCGCTTCATCCGCGAAACCGACCTCGAAGCCTTCGAGCGCGTCAGCCCGCGCGCGGCAGCCGCAGACCCGTCGCATCCCGCCACGCCGCCGCCCAGGCCGGTGGACCTGAAATCGGTGATGCGCGAGATGTGGAAATAGTCGCCCCGTAACAGGTGCGCCAATTGCGTGCCAGCCAGGTGTGGCGCAAAATAATCGCGTGATGCCGCCGCGCCGGAGCCAGATGATGCAAAAACTACTGCTGTTGCTGACCCTGAACCTGACCCTCACCGGCTGCGCCACCGACTCGGCCGGCCGCTCGACCGCGGCCAATGCCAGCCCGGCACGCTATGCCTGCACCAACCAGATGTACCTGGACCGCGCCTCGCGCGGGCGCAGCGCGCCGAACTGGAATCTATACGACTACTGCATGAAGCAGCACCCGGGCGGCTGAATCGGGCTCCGCGAACTCAGGGCGCGGAAGTGGCCAGCGAACTTTCCGCTGACTCGGGAGAAGAATCCGGCGGCAGGTTGCCACCCTCGCCTTCCCAGGTCTTCACGTCATGACGGAGCGCGGTTTGCGCGTCGCGCGCACGGGTGCGCTTGTGCCACGCGTCGGCGGCAAAGCAGCCAGCCAGCAGCAGGCCAAAGGCCGGTAGCAAACGTAGTGAGCTAGTCATCATGCACTCCCGTCGTCAATGCGGGAAGTGTGGTACCGCACGCCCGGGCCGTCTGTCGGGCGCCGTCTGACGCACGCTCAGGCCTCGACCTGCACGCCCTTCCAGAAGGCGACAAAGCCCTTGATCTGCGCCGCCGCCTGCGAAGGCTCCGGGTAGTACCAGGCCGCATTCGCGTTTTTTTCGCCGTTGACTTCGACCGTGTAATAGCTGGCCGTGCCCTTCCACGGGCAGACCGTATGGTGGTCGCTGGCGCGCAGGTAGGCCTGGTTCACCGAGGAAATCGGGAAATAGGTATTCCCCTCCACCTTGTGGGTGGCTTCCGCCGGCGCCTCGGCGATCACCGCGCCGTTCCACAGTGCTCTGGGCATGACCTGCTCCTCGAATTGACTTGCCTGTTTAAGCCTCAAACGCCGCAACGCAGCAGATGCACCCCGAAGTTGCCGCGCTCTTCGCCTTGCTCCATCCACTTGCCGATCTCGCGCCAGCCGGCGGCAGCGCACAGCTGCGCGAATTTCTGTTCGCCATACTTGTACGAATTCTCGGTATGGATGGTCTCGCCCGCCTTGAATTGAAAGCGCTTGCCTTGCACCCACACATCTTGATCGATCAGGCTCACCAGGTGCATTTCGATCCGGCTTTGCTCGGCGTTGAAGCGCGCCTCGTGGCGAAAATCACCCAGGCGAAAATTGCCCGACAGCTCCCGATTGATGCGCACCAGCAGGTTCAGGTTGAAGGCCGCCGTCACCTTGCGCGCATCGTCGTAGGCCGGCACCAATATCTCCGGGTCGGTGGTCGAATCCACGCCGATCAGCATCAGCGACCCCGGCCCCAGCGCGTCGGCCGCCTGGCGCAGGAACAGCGTGGCCTCCGGCGGGGTGAAGTTGCCGATGGTCGATCCCGGGAAAAAGCCCACCTTCTGCCCGTCGGCCGGCAGCAGCTTGCGCAGTTTGCGCATGTCTTCGATCTTGCTGAAATCGGCCACCAGGGGCTCGAAATGCACCGCCGGAAATTGCGCCTGCAAGGGCTTGAGCGATTCGTACAAAAACTCCGCCGAAATGTCGATCGGCACATAGGCTGCCGGAGCCTCCAGGGCCGCCAGCAGCAGCGGTGTCTTGTGACTCGACCCGCTGCCGAACTCGACCACCGTCGCCCCTGCGCCGATCTGCCGCGCGATCTCTCCTGCGCTGCGCTTGAGCGTGCCGATCTCGCTGCGCGTCGGGTAGTACTCTTCCAGCCCGGTGATATCGACAAACAGCTCCGAGCCGCGCAGGTCGTACAGCCAGGCGCAGGGCAGCGTCTTTTGCGCTCGCGACAAGCCCTGCAGCACGTCGGCGGCAAAACGGGCATCGATGCGTGAATTGGGCCGCCCTGTCTCCTGCGCGAGCCCGCCTGGTAGTTTGGTCATTTTCTGTCCTCCGCCAGGCGCAGTCCCATGAACTGCCAGCGCTGGTGCGGGTAAAAAAAGTTGCGATAAGTGGCGCGCACATGGCCCGCCGGCGTCGCGCACGAACCCCCGCGCAGAACGTACTGGCCGTTCATGAACTTGCCGTTGTATTCGCCCACCGCGCCCTCCACCGCGCGAAAACCCGGATAGGGGATGTAGGGACTGGCGGTCCACTCCCAGACATCGCCGAACAATTGCTTCAGCGGCGCCTGGGTGTCGTCCCCCGCTGGCTGCGGCCGGAACTTACCGGCGTCGGCGAAATTTCCGCTCACCGACTGCCGCGCCGCGGCCGCTTCCCACTCGAACTCGGTCGGCAGGCGCTTGCCGGCCCAGCGCGCATAGGCATCGGCCTCGAAAAACGAGACATGACACACCGGCGCTTCCGGCGCCAGCGCCTGCTCGCCGCTGAGCGTCATCTGCCACCAGGCGCCGTCGCGCTGTTCCCAATACATCGGCGAATCCCACTGCTCGGCCTGCACAGTGCGCCAGCCATCGGAAAGCCACAGGCGCGGGTCGGCATAGCCGCCGTCGGCGATGAATTCGCCCCACTCGCGATTGGTCACCAGGTGGGTGGACAAGGCATGCGGCTGCAGCAGCGCGCGATGGCGCGGCGTCTCGCAATCGAAATTGAAACCGTCGCCCGGGTGACCGACCTCGACGATGCCGCCGTCGGAGGCCACCCAGCTCGGCCGCTGCACCGCGCTCAGGGGCGTGCTGCCGGCCGCCGGCCGGTACGCCGGCTTCAGCGGGCTCTGCGCGAACAGGTGCAGCAGGTCGGTGAGCAGCAATTCCTGATGCTGCTGCTCGTGATGCACGCCCAGCTCCACCAGTTGCGCCGCCGCCGCCGGCAGGCCCGCTTCGAGCAGCGGCGCCAACGCCGCATCCACCTGCTCGCGATAGGCCAGTACTTCGCTCAAGGTCGGGCGCGTCAGCATGCCTCGGCGCGGGCGCGGATGGCGCGGGCCGACGGTCTCGTAATAGGAATTGAACAGATAACGAAAGCGCTCGTCCTGCACCCGGTAGCCGGGCGCATGCGCGCCGAGGATGAACTCCTCGAAAAACCAGGTCGTATGCGCCAGATGCCATTTCGCCGGACTGGCATCGTCCATAGATTGCACCGTGGCGTCGGCATCGCTCAAACCCTGGACCAGGCTGATGCTTTGCTGCCTGCAGTCGGTGAAAAACCGTGCCAGGCCGGCCGGGTCGGCTGCCTTGCTCTGCTTGCGTTCGGGGTCCATCGTATTCCTGTCGGCGAAGATGCAGGTTCAAGCATAAGCAAGCGGGGTGCCCGTCGGCCGTACGCACTTGCCCGCATTGCAGCATGGGCGAAACACCATGCCTTGCAGCTATCCTAGCATCGTCGCGAAAATTCGTTGTTGCGGATTTGTTGTCGGGCCTGCCAGTCGGTTTTACCTGCGCAGGTAATACTTGCCTGGCGGGTAGGGTCTTTGCATCGCGGATCCGGCCGATCCAACAGCCCCCTACTGGCCCCAAATTTGTCCGGATCGCCCAACATCAAGAGGATGAGGTCGATTTTTGACATTTTGTTAAAAGACTCTCTTTCTCCTCTCCTTTTCCGTTAAGCCATTAAGCCGCAGCGTTGCCCGGCCCGGCGTGGTGAAAACCTCCGGTGCCGCGCATGCCGCCGGCGGCGAGCCCGGCCCGGGCTCGCCCCCTACCCAATTGTTGTATCAAATGCTGCAAAAACATAAATGCCTTTTGACCGTCCCCTCCGCCCGCCGCGCGGTGCTGGGCATGGCCAGCGTATTGCTGCTCCTGGTGGCAGCTGCCTTTTCCTGGCTCTCCTGGCAGCGTGAAGCCGATGAGCAATTGCGCACCCAGCAGGCGCTGGTGGAAGTCGGCGCGCAGGCGCTGGACGCCTATTTCCTCAGCCTGGAGCGCGACATGGCCGACCTCGGCGGCCGCATCATGGCCGCCCCCGATCCGGACCGCATCGTACCCCTGCTGCGGGATTTCCAGCGCGGCAATCCGGACCTGAACATCGCCCTGCTAACCCGCCCCGACGGGCAGATTCTCGCCTCCAGCCGCGACCCGCTGGCCGGACGGCTTCCCAGCCTGGCCGACACCGCTTCATTCGTCGACGCCCGCAAGCGCCTGGAGCACGGCAACACCCTGATCATCAGCCAGTCCTTCCTCGGCCCGGTGTCGGGCAACTGGGTCACCCCCTTGCGCTACCCCCTGCGCGACCGCCAGGGCAGGCTGGTCTACATCCTCAGCGCCAGCCTGCCGCTGTCGAAGACCCTGAGCTTCTGGAAGGACGCGCCGATCCAGGCCGATTCCTCGATGGCGCTGATCCGCGACGACGGCTATCTGGTGGCCCGCCATCCGGCACCCCAGGGCGAAGGCGCGGAGCGGGTTTACTCCCGGCCGCGGGTCGGCGTCCTGACGCAATACCTGGCCGACCAGGGCTATCCACGCAGCGGCGTGGTGCAAGGCGACGGCCGCTTCAACGGCGGGCACGGCGACAGCCTGATGGTATTTCGCCGTCTGGCGCATTACCCGCTCACCTTTTATTTCCGCAGCCCGCGCAGCACCGTGCTGGCCGCCTGGTGGCAGGACGTCTGGCTCAACTACCTGCTGCTGGGCCTGATGTTCGCCGGCGGTGCGGCGATCTATGCCTGGATGGCGCGGCGCCAGGCACGCTGGGACGAGGAACGCTCGCAGCGCATCGAGGAGCTGGAAACCGCCAACCAGGAACTGGCCTCCTTCACCTACGCCATTTCGCACGACCTGCGCGCGCCCCTGCGCGCGGTCGACAGCTATACCGCGCTGCACATGGAAGAACTGGCGGCCCGGCTGCCGCAGGCCGACGTCCACCTGCTGGAACGGGTGCGCGACAACACCATGCGCATGGGCAAGTTGATTGACGGCCTGCTCGATTTTTCGCGCCAGTCGCAGGTCGCCCTGAACATCCGCCGCATCGATATCCATGCAATGGTGCAGGCGGTCTTGCGCGAAGAGCTGCCGACCGACACTGCCACCCGGGTGCACCTCGGCGCGCTGCCAGACCGCCACGGCGACCCGGTGCTACTGCGCAAGGTGTGGAAGAACCTGATCGCCAACGCGGTCAAATACAGCGCCCGCGCGGCCTGGCCGCGGATCGACATCGGCTACGAGGACGGCGCCTATTTCGTGCGCGACAACGGCGCCGGCTTCGACATGGCGCACGCCGCCAAGCTGTTCGGGGTATTCACCCGCCTGCACCACGACACCGAGTTCGACGGCACCGGCGTCGGCCTGGCGATCGTGCGGCGCATCGTCGAGCGCCACGGCGGCCACATCTGGGCCAGCGGCGAGCCCGGCAAGGGCGCGGAGTTCCGCTTCGCCCTGGCCGACCAGGGCACCTGAAAGCTAAGCGGCTTTCGGCGCCAGCCCGCCGCCGAGAAACAGCTGGCCGATGCGCGGGTCGGCAAGTATGTTGGCGGCGGTATCTTCGATGCGCGTCTCGCCGGTCTCAAGCACGATGCCGTAGTCCGACATCTGCAGCGCGCTGCGCGCGTTCTGCTCCACCATCAGGATGGTGACGCCCTTGTCGCGCAGCTCGGTGAGGATGCGAAAGGTCTCCTGCACCAGCAGCGGCGACAAGCCGATCGAGGGCTCGTCGATCAATATCAATTGCGGGTCGAGCAGCAGGCCGCGCGCGATCTCCAGCAGTTTTTGCTGGCCGCCGGAAAGCGTCGAGGCCTGGGCATCGGCCTTGGCCTTGAGCATGGCGAAACGCTGCATCAGGCCCTCGATGCGCGCCTCAAGGTCGATGCCGCGGCCGGCGGCGACACCGCCCAGCTCCAGGTTGTGGCGCACCGACAGCTCGGGAAAAATATTGCGCCCCTGCGGTACGTAGCAGATGCCCGCTTCCAGCAGGCGGCGCTGGGTCCAGCCGGTGATGTCGCCGCCGTTGAACAATATCCTGCCGCTTTGCGGTTTCAGCAGGCCGAACACCGCCTTGAACACGGTCGACTTGCCGGCGCCGTTGGGGCCGATGATGGTGGTGATCCTGCCCCTGGCCACCTTGAAGCTGGCGCCCTTCAGCACCA
>DATAZV010000029.1:0-8751 GCA_036271855.1 Burkholderiales bacterium | reverse complement strand
GCATGGCATCGACCACGTTTTGCGGCGTGGTCACATAAGGGACATCCAATTCCTGGGCTTGCGCGTGGGCAGGCGCGGCGGCGAGGGCGGCCAGACCGAGGGTCAGGCAGGCAAACAGGGTTTTCATTCGTGCTCCGGGTGGTTCAGGTTGGGATGGTGCGAGGGGAAAGGGGAGGGCCGCTTTTTTGTTCTCGGAGCAGGGCGGATTCAGCGCGGCGCCGCATACAGTTGGGCCCAGTAGATGCCCATGGTGTCGGCCGGATTGACGGCATAGCCGGTCCCCATTGCGCTGAAGGCGGGATTCATCAGGTTGGCGCAATGACCGGGACTGGCAATCCACCCGGCGGTGACCTCTTCGGGGGTGGATTGGCCGGCGGCAAGGTTTTCGCCGATCGCTTTCCAGGCATAGCCAGCACGCTCGGCGCGGCCGGCCGGCTGGCTGCCGTCGCGGCCGGTATGGCTCAAATACCGATGCGCTGCCAGGTCGGCTGCATAGTCGCGGCTGGCGCCGGCAAGCCGGTCGTCCCAGGCCAGCGGCGGCGCCGCGCCAAAGCGCCGCTTGCCGCAAAGGCGCGGGCTGGCGCGGGCCTGATTGACCAGCGCCAGCACGCGGCGGCTGGTCAGGCCTTCATCGCGCGCATCGGCCGCCGGCAAGGGCATCGGCCGGGCCAGCAACAGGGTGGTGACAGTGGCGTTCCCCGCGCCTTGCTGGCGGATGCCGATTTCGCTGACATCGGCCGAATGCAAGGCGGCGCAAAAACTGCTGTCGGCGTAACGCGCCAATGCCTGCGTATCGGCGATGCCTTGCATGCGCAGCATGAAGCTCTTGCGCGCGCGATAGCCCGCGCGGTTGAGTGCCGCGTTGAGGTCGCCCGCAGTACCACCCGCCGCCAGCAGGGCAGCCGCTTCCGAGAGCAGGGGGCTCAAGGCCAGCGCGGGTGCGCCAGGCATGTTTTGGCCGCCGCAGGCGGCACCTTGCGCGCGCAGTGCGTTCAGGGCCGCCACCAGATCTTCATCGGGGCCGGCGAGCGCCACGGAGGTCAGCAGGCAGGTGGCGAGGACGAGGAGCCAGAACTTCAATTTGCCGGCCTCAAGCGGGGGTGGGGCGCAATAGCACGATCACCGCGCCGGCACCGCCGTCGGCGCCGCGCGCCTGGGTGAAGGCGAGAACCGCTTCTGTCTGCATCAGCCAGTGGCGCACCTTGACTTTCAGCACCGAGGTGCGGTTTTTCGAGCCGAGGCCCTTGCCGTGCACGATGCGCACGCAGCGTTTGCCCTCTTTGGTGGCCGATTGCAGAAAGCGCGCCACCTCCTCGCGTGCCTGATCGCGCGTCATGCCGTGCAGGTCGATTTGACCCTGGATCACCCACTGGCCGCGCCGCAGCTTGCGCAGGACATCCGGGCCGATGCCGTCGCGGGCGTAGGACAGGGCTTCATCGGTCTCGATCAGGGTTTCGGCGCTGATGCCGTCCGAGAGCGAGGAGGCAAGGGCTTCGGCCTCGTCGCGCCGGTGCATATGCGGCACCGGCGGCACCGCTTTTGCCGGCGCCGCGGCCCGTGGCGGCGCTGCCAGGGGCACGACGTCGCGAATGGCTTCTCGAAACACGCCGGCTTCGCGGCGCGCCTTCTCCTGTTCCGCCTGCGCGTGCCGGGCGTGCTCCTCCTCGGCGAGCCGGCGCTGCTCCAGCTCTTTCTTCAGCACCGCGAGATGATCGCGCAGGGAGCCGTTCATCGGCGCAGCCTTGCCTTGCTGACCCGGATTCCCGGCGCAGCCTCAGGCGCCCTGGCTTTCCAGGTAACGCTGTGCGTCCAGGGCTGCCATGCAGCCGCTGCCGGCGCTGGTGACGGCCTGGCGATAGACGTGGTCCTGAACGTCGCCGGCGGCGAACACGCCCGGGATGCTGGTCATGGTCGCCATGCCTTCGCGGCCGGTGCGGGTCTTGATATAGCCGGTGTCGTCCATCTCCACCTGGCCGGCGAAAATCTGCGTATTCGGCTTGTGGCCGATAGCGACAAAGCAGCCGTGCACCGACAAATCCTCGGTCTTGCCGCTCTTGGTGGACTTGATGCGTACCCCGGTCACGCCCTTGTCGTCGCCCAGCACCTGGTCCAGGGTATGGTCCCATTTGATGGCGACGCGGCCCTCGGCCTCCTTGGCCAGCAGCTTGTCGATCAGGATGGCCTCGGCGCGGAACTTGTCGCGGCGGTGGATTACCGTCACTTTGTTGGCGATATTGGAAAGGTAAAGGGCCTCTTCCACTGCCGTATTGCCGCCGCCGACTACGCAAACCGCCTGGTTTTTGTAGAAAAAGCCGTCGCAGGTGGCACAACCGGAAACACCGCGGCCCATAAACGCGCTTTCCGACGCCAGGCCGAGGTACATGGCCGAGGCCCCGGTGGCGATGATCAGGGCGTCGCAGGTGTAGGTGCCCGAATCACCGGTCAGGGTAAAGGGTTTTTGCTTCAGGTCGACGGTATGGATATGATCGAACAGCATCTCGGTGCCGAAGCGCTCGGCGTGCTGGCGAAAGCGTTCCATCAGTTCCGGCCCCTGCACGCCCATGGCGTCGGCCGGCCAGTTGTCCACGTCGGTGGTGGTCATCAGTTGGCCGCCCTGTTCCAGGCCGGTGATCAGCACTGGCTTGAGATTGGCGCGGGCGGCGTAGACCGCGGCGGAATAGCCGGCCGGGCCGGAGCCCAGGATAAGAACTCGGGCGTGTTTGGATTGCGTCATTGGGGATAGGTCAAAACGTGATTTGGCGCTATACTTCGCTCGTTTAGGGGGAAAAGCGTGCTGAAACTATGGGTTGCGACGCGATTCGCCAGGCGAGTGGAGCGCTGGTGACTGATTATCCCATAGCCCGGCACCGCTCACGTCACGCTGACAATTGATATTTTCAATGGGGCAATCGTCCGTGCATTTCAAGTACCGGTCAGACACGGATCATACCGACGACACCTTGCCCCTATCGCCCCGCTCGCCGTCGCGTTTGCGGTTGCGTCGCCTGCCCGGGTTGGCGCTCGCACTAAGCGCGGTTCTGCAAGCCGCTTCCGCGCTGGCATTTGATGAGCAAAGCGCCGGTTTTTCCGATCTGCAGATGGGAGCGGAGAAGGGCGTCCTGATTGCACAGGCGCCGGCCGCCGGTGGTGCCGCTGTGCCGCCGGTTTCGGCCACCCCGAAGATTGAAGAGGCCAAACCCGCGGCGCCGGCGGCGCCGGCCGCACCCGCGCAGGGCGGCCCGAAGTTTGAAATCCGCAAGTTCGAGGTTGAGGACGTCACCCTGCTGACTCCGGCGCAGATTGATGCGGCGCTCAAGCCCTATACCGGGCCCGGACGCGATTTCGGCGACGTGCAGAAGGCTCTTGAAGTCCTGGAAAAACTGTTTCTTGATCAAGGCTATGGCTCGGTGCAGGTGCTGCTGCCGGAGCAGGAACTTGAGCAGGGAATGGTCAAGTTCAAGGTGGTCGAGCCCAAACTGGCCAAGGTCACCGTCGAGGGCAACAAGGCCTTCAGCGAAGCCAACATCCGCCGCAGCCTGCCGGCGCTCAAGGAAGGCACGGCGCCCAACAGCAACCGCATCGCCTCCGACCTGCGCCTGGCCAACGAGAACGTCGCCAAGGGAACCACGGTGCTGCTGCGCGCCGGCAGCAACGAGGGCGATGTCGATGCCGTGGTGCGGGTGGCCGAGGAAAAAGTGACGCGTTTCAGTGTCTCGCTCGACAACACCGGTGCCGGCGGTTCCGGCTCGTACCGCGTCGGCATGGGCATGCAGAGTTCCAACGTGTTCGGCCGCGATCATGTGTTCTCCGCGCAGGCGATCACTTCGCCGGACGAGCGGGGCCATTTCCAGGGCTATAGCCGCGACGTCGCCATCTTCGGCATGCAATACCATATTCCGATCTACGGCCTCGGTGATTCGATGGATTTCACCGCCGGCTATTCGAACGTCAATTCGGGGGTGGTGCAGAATATTTTCAACGTTTCCGGCCGCGGCAAGGTGGCGGGCCTGCGTTACACGCACAATCTGCCGAAGTGGGGTGGGGTCGAGCAGAAGGTGGTATGGGCCTGGGACTACCGCGCTTACGAAAACAACGTTACTCCGGTCAACGGCGGGCTGCAGATCGTACCGGACATCACGATCCACCCGATGAGCCTCACCTATGCCGCGACCCATCGCGGGCAGAACGACGAACTCAACGGTTTCCTGAGCTACAACCAGAACATCCCTGGCGGCAGCGACGGCGACAGTGCCGCCTTCGATGCCTCCCGGCCGGGAGGCCGCCCTGCCTATTCGCTGTGGCGCTATGGCGTGACCTATTTGCGTTCTTTTGCCGGGGACTGGCAGGGGCGCATCAATGTGGCCGGCCAGTACACCCGCGACCGGCTGGTGGCAGGTGAACAATTTGGTATCGGCGGCGCGTACAGCGTGCGCGGGTTCTCCGAACGCCAGTACGCCAACGACTACGGCACCTTTGCCAATTTCGAGATCTATACGCCCGAGATCGCCTCGTTTTTCAAGCTGGAAAATACCAACAAACTGCGCTTCCTGGCGTTTTACGACACCGGCCACGTGGTGCGCAACCAGCCTTTGCTCAACGATACGGCCCGTACCACCGCCAGCGGTGCCGGCCTGGGGCTGCGTTTCACCCACGACAACAACCTCAGCGTCCGGCTTGATGCCGCCCTCGCCACCCTGCCGAGCAACACCGGCGGCGACAGTACCAACGGCACGGCCACCCCGACGCCGACTACGCTCAAGCAGTTCCGCTTTCACGGCGCCGTGATTTATCTGTTCTAGACTGGCGGTCATTCGCCGCTGCAGTATCGCAAGGAGAAAGTTATGGCCCAGCCGCCGATTCACGTAGGCATTCTGCGCAATGTCCCGCTATTCGCGGTATTGAACGATACGCAGCTGTCGGCGCTGGCGAGCGTGATGTCGCGCAAATCGGCGGCGAAGAATCGCACCATCCTGAAGGCGGGCGATCCGACCGACAGCCTGTTCATCGTGTTGGCCGGGCGCACCAAGGTGCAGATGGCCGATGAAGAGGGCAAGGAGGTGATCCTCAATGTGCTCGGGCCGGGTGATTTTTTCGGCGAAATGGGCCTGCTGGATGACGCGCCGCGCGCCGCCTCGGTGGTGACCATCGAGCCTTCGGAATTCCTCTCCGTCACCAAGGACGATTTCAACGCCTTGCTGAAGGACAACTACGACATGGCGCTGGTGATCATGCGCGGCCTGGTCAAGCGCCTGCGCGAGGCCGACCGCAAGATCGAAAGCCTGGCCTTGCTCGACGTCTACGGCCGGGTGGCGCGGGTGCTGCTGGAGTTCTCCACCGATGTCGGCGGCCGCAAAATGATCAAAAACAAGCTGCCGCGCCAGGATATCGCCAAAATGATCGGCGCTTCGCGCGAAATGGTCAGCCGGGTGATGAAGGACCTGGAGACCGAGGGTTACATCGAAGTGATGGATGACGGCGTCATAATTCTGCGTGAGCGGCTGTCCTCCAAACTCTGAGTAATTTCTACGCTTTCGGCGGCGCCGGCCCTGGGAAGGGTTGTGTGTCGTTTTGTCGCTGTTTATTAACCAAAATTTGCGAAATGTCATGCTTTCCGGCAGGGGCCTTCGGTTAATATCCGAGGGATGCCCTATAAAGGGCAAGATGGCATATTTGTGCGCCTGCACAGACGCGGGCGCCGATGCGCGCGCCGGACAACCAGGTGACGCGCATCGCTAGGGAAAAGGCGAGGCTGGCGATGACTGAATATTTCCGCAACGAACGTGCCGGACGTGGGCAGGGTGGGCATCCGCTGGCACGTTTCAAACCGCGCGCATTTACCCTCGTTGTCGCTTCTGCTTTCGCGTTGCCGCTGGCTCCAGCCGCTTTGCAGGCACAAACGCTGCCTGGCGGCGCCAGCGTGGTCAATGGCGCGGCCAGCTTCCAGCAAAACGGCAACAAGCTCACCGTTACCAACAGTAACGGCGCCATCATCAACTGGCAGAGCTTTTCCATCGGCAGCGGCGCCACGGTGCAGTTCATCCAGCAGAATGCCGCCTCGGCTGTGTTCAACCGGGTGACCGGCAACAGCCCGTCGATGATCCTCGGCAACCTGAATTCGAATGGCCGGATTTTCCTGATCAACCCCAACGGCGTCACCATCGGCGCCGGCGCCCGCATCGACGCCGCCGCTTTCGTCGCCAGCGCGCTGGGCATCAGCAACGCCGACCTGCTGGCCGGCAAGTTCAAGTTCGAAGGCGGTGCCGGCAGCGGCAACGTCGTCAACCAGGGCACCATCGTCACCCAGAGCGGCGGTTACGTCTATTTCATCGGCAAGGACGTCGAAAACAGCGGCGTGATCCACTCGCCGAACGGGCAGATTTTGCTGGCGGCGGGCAAGAGCGTCGAGATCATCAACCCGCAAAGCCCGAACCTGCAGGTGGAAATCACCGCCAGCAACAACGAAGCGGTAAACCTGGGCAAGCTGGTCGCCGAGGGCGGCACCATCGGCATGTTTGCCGGCAACATTCACCAGAAGGGCCTGGTTTCGGCCACCACCGCCGAGGTCAATGCCCAGGGCAAGATCGTCTTCATCGCGAAAAAGAACGTCGAACTGGCCGCCGGCAGCGTCACCGAGGCCAACGGTCCGAACGGCGGCAACATCACCATCCAGGCGCAAACCGGCACTGCCACCGTTGCGGGTACGGTCGAAGCCAAGGGCACCAGCACCCCGGTGCTGGTCTCCGGCCTGCCGACCTATACCAGCGACATCGCCGCGCAAAACACCATCACCGTTACCAGCAGCGCGAGTGGCAATGGCCAGCAAGCCGGGCAGGCGCAGCCGGTGTTCGTCATCGCCACGCCACTGCCGGCGCCGGCCAAGCCCGCCGTCAGCACCGACCCCGCGCCCGCGGCGCCCGCACCCACCTTGACGGGCGGCACGGTCGAAGTGATGGGCGAGACGGTCAGCCTCACCGGCAATGCCAGCATCGACGCTTCCGGCGAAAAGGGCGGCGGCACGATCTTGATCGGCGGTGATTTGCACGGCGCCAACGCGGCGGTGCAAAACGCGCTGCACACCTATGTAGACTCTGGCGTGTACCTCAACGCCGACGCCACGGCCGCCGGCAATGGCGGCAAGGTGGTGGTTTGGGCGGAGGAGGATACCCACTTCGTCGGCAGCATCTCGGCAATGGGCGGCACGCTCAACGGCAACGGCGGCTTCGTCGAGACGTCTGGCAAGGGCGTGCTGTTTTTCAACGGGCGCGTCAGTACCGCTGCGCGGCGCGAAGGCTATAGCGCCGGTACCTTGCTGCTCGATCCCTCGGACGTGGTCATCAACAATGGAACGGATTCTGCCCAAGGCGCAAGTTTCAACGGCGGCACGCCTGACGTGTACGGGGGCTCGACCGGGGCCTCGACGCTTTCCTGGACGACCATCGACGGTGAATTGACGAACAACAACGTCGTCATTACCACCAGCGGTAGCCAGAGCCCCACCGCCGGCAACATCACGATCCAGACGGCGCACAGCTACACCAGCAGCCATAGCCTAACGCTGCTCGCCAATCAGGACATCAATGTCAATGCCAGCGTAGCGAATGGCGGCGGCGGTGACATCGTGATGATGGCCGGCTGGAATGGCGGTAGCCCCAGCGCTCCCGTCGTCAACACGACCGGGGCCGGTTCCATCACCCTCTCCGGGGGCGTGGCGGTTTCCACCCTCGGCAACATCAACCTGACGGCCGGCAACAGCATCACCATGGCCGCCAGCAGCAATCTGAACGCCAACAACGTCAACCTCAGCGCCAATGCCGGAGTCGCAACCCTGGGAGGAATCACCGCTGCCAACGCCCTGAATGTGATCTCCGGCGGCACCATCACGCAGGCGGGCGCCAGCACGCTCAATGTCACCGGCTCCTCCTCCTTCAACTCGAACGGCACTGTGCTGACGCTTGACAGTAACAACTCGCTCAGCGGCCCGATCAGCCTGAGTGGCAGCAACGTCACCCTGGTCAACAATGGCGCGATCGTGCTCGGGGACAGCACCACGACCGGCACCTTGAATGTCAGTTCGGCCACGGGCGGCATCAGCCAGAGCGCCGGTGCCAAGGTGGTGGCGGTGGGCAATACCACGCTCAAGGCCAGTGGAGCCGGCAATACCATCATCCTGGGCAACGCCAACAACGACTTCACCGCGGTATCGGTGACCAGCGGCACTACCGTCACCCTGACCGATACCAGCGACCTCAACCTGAGTGCGGTGGCCGGCACGGGCGTGCTGACGGCCACCTCCGGCGGCATCCTTGGGGTGACGGGCAACGTCAGCGGCAGCACCGTTAACCTCACCGGTGTGAGCATCAGCCAAAGCGGCGGCACCCTGGGCTCGGGCGGCGCGGCGATCAACCTCAGCGCCACCGGCGGCACCATAGGCCAGACCGGGGGCAGCATCAACACCAGCGGCACGGTGACGGTCAACGCCAACGCCGGCGCCAGCAATATCAGCTTGAACAGAACCGCCAATGCCATGAGCGGGACGATCAACCTGACTGGCGCTACGGTTACTCTGGTCGACAGCAACGCGATCACCTTGGGCGCGGTCACGGCGACCGACCTGAACGTCAGCGCGGCGACGGGCGGGATCAGCCAAAGCGGCGTCATCGCGGCCAGCGGCAACTCGAACTTCGTAGCGACGGGAAGCAACAACGACATCAATCTGACGGGGGCCAACAACTTCAGTGCGGTGGCGGCCAG
>DATAZV010000028.1:0-17526 GCA_036271855.1 Burkholderiales bacterium | reverse complement strand
TTACTCGACGACCTTGGCCACCACGCCTGCGCCGACGGTCCTGCCGCCTTCGCGAATGGCGAAGCGCAGGCCCTGTTCCATGGCGATCGGGGCGATCAGGGTCACGATCATCTTGATGTTGTCCCCAGGCATCACCATTTCGGTGCCGTCAGGCAGTTGCACGCTGCCGGTGACGTCGGTGGTGCGGAAGTAGAACTGCGGACGGTAGTTGTTGAAGAACGGGGTGTGACGCCCGCCTTCTTCCTTGCTCAGCACATAAACCTCGCACTCGAACTTGGTGTGCGGGGTGATGGAGCCCGGTTTTGCCAGTACTTGACCACGTTCAACTTCTTCACGCTTGGTGCCGCGCAGGAGCACGCCGACGTTGTCGCCTGCCTGACCTTGGTCCAGGAGCTTCCTGAACATTTCGACGCCGGTGCAGGTGGTTTTGGTGGTGGGCTTGATGCCGACGATTTCGATTTCTTCGCCAACCTTGACGATGCCGCGCTCAACCCGGCCCGTAACAACCGTGCCGCGGCCGGAGATGGAGAAGACGTCTTCGATCGGGAGCAGGAAGGCGCCGTCGATGGCGCGCTTGGGTTCGGGGATGTAGCTGTCGAGGGCGTCGGCGAGCTTCATGATGGCGATTTCGCCGAGTTCACCTTTGTCGCCTTCGAGGGCCTTCAAGGCGGAGCCGATGATGATGGGGGTGTCGTCGCCGGGGAAGTTGTATTTGACGAGCAACTCACGCACTTCCATTTCGACGAGTTCAAGGAGTTCCTTGTCGTCGACCATGTCGGCTTTGTTCATGAAGACGATGATGTACGGTACGCCGACCTGGCGGGCGAGCAGGATGTGTTCGCGCGTTTGCGGCATGGGGCCGTCGGCGGCGGAGACAACGAGAATCGCGCCGTCCATCTGGGCGGCGCCGGTGATCATGTTCTTCACATAGTCAGCGTGGCCGGGGCAGTCGACGTGGGCGTAGTGGCGTTTGGACGTCTCGTATTCGACGTGGGCGGTGTTGATGGTGATGCCGCGGGCTTTTTCTTCCGGGGCAGCGTCAATCTGGTCGTAGGCCTTGGCTTCACCGCCAAATTTGGCCGATAGCACGGTGGTGATGGCTGCCGTCAGCGTGGTCTTGCCGTGGTCCACGTGCCCAATCGTGCCGACGTTGACGTGCGGCTTGGTTCGCTCAAACTTGCCCTTGGCCATGATTTTCTCCTAAAGAACAATAAGGGTTAAAACTTAAAGATCGTTCGGTCAAAAGTACAAACCTACTTTTGCCCGGCCTAGCTTGCAAAAAATCGCTGGCAGAGCCAGTCGATTTTTTGATTAACTGCCACAGGGGCCGGCTCACACCGGCCTAACTGCAACTGCTTACTTGGACTTCGCGCTGATGATGGCTTCGGCGACGTTCTTCGGCGCTTCGGCGTAGTGCTTGAATTCCATCGTGTAGGTCGCGCGACCTTGCGTGAGCGAACGCAGGGTGGTGGAGTAGCCGAACATCTCGGCCAGCGGCACCTCGGCGCGCACGGCCTTGCCGCCGCCGCCGGGGATGTCGTCCATGCCCTGGATCATGCCGCGGCGGGACGACAGGTCGCCCATCACGTCGCCCATCTTCTCTTCCGGGGTTTCCACTTCCACCGACATCATCGGCTCGAGCAGCACCGGGGAAGCGGCGCGCATGCCGTCCTTGAAGGCCATCGAAGCGGCCATCTTGAACGCGTTTTCGTTCGAGTCCACGTCGTGGTAGGAACCGAAGTGCAGGGTCACCTTCACATCGACCACCGGGTAACCGGCGAGCACGCCGGCCGGCAGCGTTTCCTTGATGCCCTTGTCCACCGCGGGAATGAATTCGCGGGGCACGACACCGCCCTTGATCGCATCGACGAACTCGTAGCCCTTGCCCGGCGCCTGCGGCTCGACCTTGAGCACGACATGGCCGTACTGGCCGCGGCCGCCCGACTGCTTGATGAACTTGCCTTCGGCGTTTTCCACCGTCTTGCGGATGGTTTCGCGGTAGGCCACCTGGGGCTTGCCGACCGAGGCTTCGACGCCGAATTCACGGCGCATGCGGTCGACGATGATTTCCAGGTGCAGCTCGCCCATGCCGGCGATGATGGTCTGGCCGGATTCTTCGTCGGTATGCACGCGGAAAGACGGGTCTTCCTGCGCCAGGCGGTTGAGCGCAATGCCCATCTTTTCCTGGTCGACCTTGGTCTTCGGCTCGACGGCCTGGGAGATCACCGGCTCCGGGAAAATCATGCGTTCGAGCACGATCACCTTGTCCGGGTCGCACAGGGTGTCGCCGGTGGTGGCGTCCTTCAGGCCGACGGCAGCGGCGATGTCGCCGGCGTACACTTCCTTCAACTCTTCACGCTGGTTGGCGTGCATCTGCAAAATACGGCCGACGCGGTCTTTCTTGCTCTTGACCGAGTTGTAAATGGTGTCGCCGGACTTGACCACGCCGGAATAGACGCGGAAGAAAATCAGCTGGCCGACAAACGGGTCGGTCATGATCTTGAAGGCCAGGGCCGCGAAGGGCTCGCTGTCCTTGGGATGGCGCTCGGTCGGGCCGCCGTTTTCCAGTTCGCCCTTGACCGGAGGAATGTCGGTCGGCGCCGGCAGGAAGTCCAGTACCGCGTCCAGCATCGCCTGCACGCCCTTGTTCTTGAAGGCGGAGCCGCACAGCATCGGCACGATTTCGTTGGCGATGGTGCGGGTGCGGATGGCCAGCTTGATTTCCTCGATGGTCAGCGCGTTGCCTTCGAGGTATTTGTTCATCAGTTCTTCGGAAGCTTCAGCCGCCGCTTCGACCATCTTCTCGCGCCATTCCTTGGCCTGCTCCAGCAGGTTGTCGGGAATCTCGCGCAATTCGAACTTCATACCCTGGGAGGCTTCGTCCCAGAAAATCGCCTTCATGCGGATCAGGTCGATCACGCCGGCGAAATTTTCTTCGGCGCCGATCGGGATCTGCAGGGGAATCGGGTTGGCCTTCAGGCGCGCACGCATCTGGTCGTGCACCTTGAAGAAGTTGGCGCCGGTGCGGTCCATCTTGTTGACGAACGCAAGGCGCGGCACCCGGTACTTGTTGGCCTGGCGCCACACGGTTTCGGACTGCGGCTGCACGCCGCCCACGGCGCAATACACCATGCAGGCGCCGTCAAGCACGCGCATGGAACGCTCCACCTCGATGGTGAAATCCACGTGGCCGGGGGTGTCGATGATGTTGATGCGGTGTTCCGGGTAGGAAGAGTCCATCCCCTTCCAGAAACAGGTGGTGGCGGCGGAGGTGATGGTGATGCCGCGCTCGCGCTCCTGCTCCATCCAGTCCATGGTGGCAGCGCCATCATGCACTTCACCGATCTTGTGCGACACGCCGGTATAAAACAGGATGCGCTCGGTGGTGGTGGTTTTGCCGGCGTCGATGTGCGCCGAGATACCGATGTTTCGATATCGTTCGATGGGAGTCTTGCGCGCCACTTGGGGTACCTCTTTCTCAAAGATCAAGCCGGTCGTTAGATGGGGCCGGCGAACGGAATTTCACGTCAAAAACATCAAATCTGGTTAAACCCACCCGCCCTTATGAAAAAAGCGCCTCGTGTGGACCGGAGGCGCTTCTTTGCGGGTGTTGCTATTCGCGTCAGAAGCGGAAGTGGGCGAATGCCTTGTTGGCTTCTGCCATGCGGTGCACTTCATCACGCTTTTTGACCGCGCCGCCACGGCCTTCGGCGGCTTCCATCAGTTCGTTGGCCAGACGCTGGCCCATCGACTTTTCGCTGCGCTTGTGCGCGGCTTCGCGCAACCAGCGCATCGCCAGTGCCATGCGGCGGATCGGACGCACTTCGACCGGCACCTGGTAGTTGGCACCGCCGACGCGGCGCGACTTCACTTCGACCATCGGCTTGGCGTTGCTCAACGCCTGGCCGAACACTTCGAGTGCCGGCTTGCCGGTCTTCTTGCCGATCTGGTCCAGCGCGCCGTAGATGATGCGCTCGGCGACAGCCTTCTTGCCCTCGATCATCAGGACGTTGACGAACTTGGACAGATCGACGCTGCCGAATTTCGGGTCGGGCAGAATCTCGCGCTTGGGTACTTCACGACGACGTGGCATAACAACCTCTTCAATTACAGCCGCAAGCTACGCACTGGGCGTGACCGGCTGATTACGTAACTTAAATTAAGCAGCCTTCGGGCGCTTGGCACCGTACTTCGAACGCGCCTGCTTGCGGTCCTTGACGCCCTGGGTGTCCAGGGAGCCGCGCACCATGTGGTAACGCACGCCCGGCAAGTCTTTTACACGGCCGCCGCGGATCAGCACCACCGAGTGTTCCTGCAGGTTGTGGCCTTCGCCGCCGATGTAGGAAATGACTTCGAAACCGTTGGTCAGGCGCACCTTGGCAACCTTACGCAAGGCCGAGTTCGGCTTTTTCGGCGTGGTGGTGTACACACGGGTGCAAACGCCGCGCTTTTGCGGGCAATTTTCCATGGCCGGCACTTTGCTCTTGCTGACCGGCGCCTGGCGCGCTTTGCGCACCAGTTGATTGATGGTAGGCATGTTCTATCCGTTATCCACTTGCTACTGCGGCGCCAACTGCGATTGGTTGGCTGGAAAAACCTTGCTGGCGGAAAAACCGCGCTTAAGACGCGCAGGCAATCCTTTGTCCAACAAAGAAAAGTCTTCGAGTATAGCTGGCAAAACCCGAACCGTCAACCTTGAGCACGGATTTCCGCGCTCAAGGTTGTTGGTCCGTTACGACAGAATCCGCCTAAATTTTAGGCGGAACTCCGCATATTTCGGCAACCCGGGTTTCCGGGTTGCCGGCCAAATCCCCGCCGGAGCAGGTTTTTGGCCGGATGCCCTCAGGCCGTGGTGCCGACCTCGGCCGGGGCCTCGCCTTCGGGCACCGCGGACGGGGTTTCGAACACGGCTTCGGGCGACTCCGCTTCCTTGTTGCGGCGCGCGGTGTGGTACGCCAGGCCCGAACCTGCCGGAATCAGGCGACCCACAATCACGTTTTCCTTCAGGCCGCGCAGATCGTCCTTCTTGCCCATGATCGCCGCTTCGGTCAGCACCCGGGTGGTTTCCTGGAAGGAAGCCGCGGAGATGAACGAATCGGTGGACAGCGACGCCTTGGTGATACCGAGCAATACGTGCTCGTAGGACGCGGGCGCGCGGCCCTCGGCCATCACCTTGTCGTTTTCGTCCAGGATCTCGGAACGCTCGACCTGCTCGCCCAAGATGAAGCGGGTATCGCCCGCATCGGTCACCTGCACGCGGCGCAGCATCTGGCGCACGATCACCTCGATGTGCTTGTCGTTGATCTTCACGCCCTGCAGGCGGTAGACGTCCTGCACTTCGTCGGTGATGTAGCGCGCCAGGGCCTCAACACCTTGGAGCTTCAGGATGTCATGCGGGTCGGCGGGACCGTCGACCACCATTTCACCCTTGTTCACCACCTGGCCGTCGTGCACCAGGACCTGCTTGTCCTTGGCGATCAGGAACTCGTGGGCGACGCCCTCAAGGTCGGTGATCACCAGGCGCTGCTTGCCCTTGGTGTCCTTGCCGAACGACGAAGTACCGGTAACTTCAGCCATCATGCCGGCGTCCTTCGGCGCGCGCGCCTCGAACAGCTCGGCCACGCGCGGCAAGCCGCCCGTGATGTCGCGGGTCTTGGACGATTCCTGCGGAATGCGGGCCAGCACTTCGCCCACGCCCACGGTCTGGCCGTCCTTCACCGTGATCAGCGAGCCGACCTGGAAGGAGATGGTCACAGCGTGGTCGGTACCGGCGATCTTCACTTCGTCGCCGGCCTCGTTGAGCAGCTTGACCTGCGGGCGCACGCCCTTGATCTTGGAGGAGGACGAACGCTTCGGATCGATCACCACCAGGTTCGACAGGCCGGTGACTTCGTCGGTCTGCTTGGCCACGGTGACGCCTTCTTCGACGTTCTCGAAACGCACCAGACCGGCGTACTCGGTAATGATCGGACGGGTGTGCGGGTCCCACTGGGCGATCACGCCGCCGGCCTTCACCGACTTGCCGTCGGCGACCACCAGGGTGGCGCCATAAGGCACCTTGTGGCGCTCGCGCTCGCGGCCGTTGTCGTCCGTCACCAGCACTTCGCCGGAGCGCGAGATGACGATCTTCTCGCCCTTCGCACCGGTGACGTAGCGCATGGTCGCGGTGAAACGGATCACGCCGTTGGACTTCGACTCCACCTGGCTGGCAGCCGCCGCACGAGAGGCCGCGCCGCCGATGTGGAAGGTACGCATGGTCAGCTGCGTGCCTGGTTCGCCGATCGACTGCGCGGCGATCACGCCCACCGCTTCGCCGACGTTCACCGAGGAACCACGACCCAGATCGCGACCATAGCACTGGGCGCACAGGCCGTAACGGGTGTCGCAGGTCAACGGGGTGCGCACGCGCGCCTCGTCGATGCCCAGGGCTTCGATCGCGTCCACCGCGTCTTCGTCCAGCAGGAAGCCGGCGGCGTAGAGTGTGTCCTGGGTTTCCGGATGCAGCACGTCATTGAGCAGCACGCGGCCGAGAATCCGTTCGCGCAAGGGCTCGATCACTTCGCCGCCTTCGACCAGCGCCTTCATGGTGGCGCCGTTGGACGTGCCGCAATCCTCTTCCGTCACCACCAAGTCCTGGGTCACGTCGACCAGGCGGCGGGTCAGGTAGCCGGAGTTCGCGGTCTTCAGCGCCGTATCCGCCAGGCCCTTGCGGGCGCCGTGGGTGGAGATGAAGTACTGCAACACGTTCAGGCCTTCGCGGAAGTTCGCGGTGATCGGCGTTTCGATGATCGAGCCATCCGGCTTGGCCATCAGGCCGCGCATGCCCGCCAGCTGGCGGATCTGCGCGGCGGAGCCGCGGGCCCCGGAGTCGGCCATCATGTAGATGGAGTTGAACGACTCCTGGCGCACGGTCTTGCCGTGACGGTCAATGGTCTCTTCCGAGCCCAGTTGTTCCATCATCGCCTTGCCGACCTGGTCGCCGGCGCGGCCCCTGATGTCGACCACCTTGTTGTAGCGCTCGCCTTGGGTGACCAGACCCGAGGTGTACTGCGCCTCGATTTCCTTCACTTCCGACTCGGCCTTGCGGATCAGGTCGTGCTTGACCGCCGGCACCAGCATGTCGTCCATCGCGATCGACAGGCCGGCGCGGGTGGCCAGGGTGAAGCCCGATTGCATCAGCTTGTCGGCGAAGATCACCGTCTCGCGCAGCCCGCACTTGCGGAACGAGATGTTGATCAGCTTGGAGATTTCCTTCTTCTTCAGCGCCTTGTTGATCACCGAGAAGGGCAGGCCGTGAGGCAGGATTTCCGACAGCAGGGCGCGGCCGACGGTGGTCTGCTGGCGCACGATCTTCTGGGTCTTCTCGCCGGTTTCACGATTGACCTCGTACTCGGGAATACGCACCACGATGCGCGACTGCAGCTGCACCTGCTTGTTGTCCAGGGCGCGCTGCACTTCGATGACGTCGGAGAAGACGATGCCTTCGCCGCGGCCGTTGATCATTTCACGCGTGGCGTAGTACAGGCCCAGCACGATGTCCTGCGAAGGCACGATCGACGGTTCGCCGTTGGCCGGGAACAGGATGTTGTTCGAGGCCAGCATCAGGGCGCGCGCTTCCATCTGCGCTTCCAGCGACAGCGGGACGTGCACGGCCATCTGGTCGCCGTCGAAGTCGGCGTTGAAGGCGGCGCAAACCAGCGGATGCAGCTGGATTGCCTTGCCTTCGATCAGCACCGGCTCGAACGCCTGGATGCCCAGGCGGTGCAGCGTCGGCGCACGGTTGAGCATCACCGGGTGTTCGCGGATGACCTCTTCCAGGATGTCCCACACTTCCGGCACTTCCTGCTCGACGCGCTTTTTCGCCGCCTTGATGGTGGTGGCGGAGCCTTGCAGTTCGAGCTTGTTGAAAATGAAGGGCTTGAACAGTTCCAGCGCCATTTTCTTCGGCAGGCCGCACTGGTGCAGCTTCAACTGCGGGCCCACCACGATGACGGAACGGCCGGAGTAGTCGACGCGCTTGCCCAAGAGGTTCTGGCGGAAACGGCCGCCCTTGCCCTTGATCATGTCGGCGAGCGACTTCAGCGGACGCTTGTTGGCGCCGGTCATGGCCTTGCCGCGGCGGCCGTTGTCCAGCAGCGAGTCGACCGCTTCCTGCAGCATGCGCTTTTCGTTGCGCACGATGATTTCAGGGGCCTTCAGCTCCAGCAGGCGCTTCAGGCGGTTGTTGCGGTTGATCACGCGGCGATACAGGTCGTTCAGGTCCGAGGTGGCGAAGCGGCCGCCGTCCAGGGGAACCAGCGGACGCAGGTCCGGGGGCAGCACGGGCAGCACTTCGAGCACCATCCAGTCGGGCTTGATGCCGGACTTCTGGAAGGCCTCGAGCACTTTCAGGCGCTTGGCGTACTTCTTCACCTTGGCTTCGGAGCCGGTGGCGTCCAGGTCCTTGCGGATGGTCTCGACTTCGTGCGGCAGGTCGAGCGAACGCAGCAGGTCGCGGATGCCTTCGGCGCCCATCGAGGCGGAGAAGTCGTCGCCGAATTCTTCCACCTTGGCCAGGTAGTCGTCTTCGGTGAGCAGCTGGCAGCGCTTCAGCGGGGTCATGCCGGGGTCGGTGACGACGTAGGCTTCGAAGTACAGCACGCGCTCGATGTCGCGCAGGGTCATGTCCAGGACCATGCCCAGACGCGACGGCAGCGACTTCAGGAACCAGATGTGCGCGGTCGGGCTGGCAAGCTCGATGTGGCCCATGCGCTCGCGACGCACTTTGGTGAGCGTGACTTCAACGCCGCACTTTTCGCAGATCACGCCGCGATGCTTGAGGCGCTTGTACTTGCCGCACAGGCATTCGTAGTCCTTGATCGGCCCGAAGATCTTGGCGCAAAACAGCCCGTCGCGCTCCGGTTTAAAGGTGCGGTAGTTGATGGTCTCGGGCTTCTTGACCTCGCCGTACGACCAGGAACGGATTTTCTCCGGGGAAGCCAGTCCGATCTTGATCGAATCGAACTCTTCTTCCTGGGTGACTTGCTTGAACAGATCTAGCAATGCTTTCATCGTTCACTCCTGCTTAATGGCGTTCCAAATCGATATCGATCGCGAGCGACCGGATTTCCTTGACCAGCACGTTGAAAGACTCCGGCATGCCGGCGTCGATCTTGTGGTCGCCCTTGACGATATTTTCGTAAATCTTGGTGCGTCCGTTGACGTCGTCCGACTTCACCGTGAGCATTTCCTGCAAGGTGTAGGAGGCGCCGTAAGCTTCCAGCGCCCACACTTCCATCTCGCCGAAACGCTGGCCACCGAACTGCGCCTTGCCGCCCAGCGGCTGCTGGGTAACGAGCGAGTACGGGCCGGTCGAGCGGGCGTGCATCTTGTCGTCCACCAGGTGGTGCAGTTTCAGCATGTGCATATAGCCCATGGTGACCGAGCGCTCGAACGCCTCGCCGGTGCGGCCGTCGAACAGCGTGACCTGCGTCTTGGTCTTGGTGAAGCCCACGCGCTGCGCGAAGTCGTCCGGATAGGCGAGATCGAGCATGGCGCGGATTTCATCTTCCGTGGCGCCGTCGAACACCGGAGTGGCAAAAGGCACGCCCTTGCGCAGGTTTTGCGCCAGGCCGAGGATTTCGTCGTCGGTGAAATGGCCTAAGTCTTCCTGCTTGCCGCTGGCGTTGTAAATCTTCTCCAGGAACTTGCGGACTTCCGCAACCTTCTTCTGCTGCTTGAGCATCTCCTCGATCCGCTGGCCCAGGCCCTTGGCGGCCCAGCCCAGGTGGGTTTCGAGAATCTGGCCCACGTTCATACGTGAGGGCACGCCCAGCGGGTTCAAGACGATGTCGGCGGGGGTGCCGTCGGCCATGTGCGGCATGTCTTCCACCGGCACGATGCGCGAAACCACGCCCTTGTTGCCGTGGCGGCCGGCCATCTTGTCGCCAGGCTGCAGGCGGCGCTTGACGGCCAGGTAGACCTTGACCATCTTGATCACGCCCGGCGGCAGTTCGTCGCCCTGCGTCAGCTTTTTGCGCTTTTCTTCGAAGGCGATGTCGAACTGGTGGCGCTTCTGGGTCAGGCTGTCCTTCAGCTGTTCGAGCTGCTGCGCCGCTTCTTCGTCGGACAGGCGGATGTCGAACCAGTGGTAGCGGTCCAGGTCGGCCAGGTAGTCCTTGGTGACCTTGGCGCCCTTGGCGAGCTTTTTCGGGCCGCCGTTGACCACCTTGTTGTTGAGGAAACGCTCGATCCGCGAGAAGGTGTCGTTTTCGACGATACGCATCTGGTCGCCCAAGTCCTGCTTGTAGCTCTTGAGCATGTCGTCGATGATGGCCTGGGCGCGCTTGTCGCGCTCGATGCCTTCGCGGGTAAACACCTGCACATCGATCACCGTGCCGGCGATGCCCGAGGGCACGCGCAGCGAGGTGTCTTTGACGTCGGAGGCCTTCTCGCCGAAGATTGCGCGCAGCAGCTTTTCTTCCGGCGTGAGCTGGGTTTCGCCTTTAGGGGTGACCTTGCCCACCAGCACGTCGCCGGCCTGCACTTCGGCGCCGATGTAGACGATGCCCGATTCATCCAGGCGCGCCAGCTGGCCCTCCGACAGGTTGGAGATGTCGCGGGTGATTTCTTCCGGCCCCAGCTTGGTGTCGCGCGCGACCACGTTCAGCTCCTCGATGTGGATCGAGGTGTAGCGGTCTTCGGCGACGACGCGTTCGGAGATCAGGATCGAGTCTTCGAAGTTGTAGCCGTTCCAGGGCATGAAGGCCACCAGCATGTTCTGGCCCAGGGCCAGTTCGCCCAGGTCGGTGGAGGCGCCGTCGGCCACCACGTCGCCCTTCGAGACGCGGTCGCCCGCCTGCACGATGGGACGCTGGTTGATGTTGGTGTTCTGGTTGGAACGGGTGTACTTGATCAGGTTGTAGATGTCCACGCCGGCTTCACCGGGCACGGTTTCATCGTCGTTCACCCGGATCACCACGCGGCCGGCGTCGACGTAGTCGACCAGGCCGCCACGCAACGCCTGCACGGTGGTGCCGGAGTCGACCGCGACGGTGCGCTCGATGCCGGTACCGACCAGCGGCTTTTCCGCGCGCAGGCAAGGCACGGCCTGGCGCTGCATGTTCGAACCCATCAGGGCGCGGTTGGCGTCGTCGTGTTCGAGGAAGGGGATCAGCGAGGCGGCGACGGAGACGATCTGCCCCGGGGCCACGTCCATGTACTGGATGCGGTCGGGCGCGGAAAGAATGGTTTCACCGTGGTGACGCGCGGTGACCAGCTCGTCGGTCAGTTTGCCATGCTTGTCCAGGCCGGCATTGGCCTGGGCGATCACGTACTGGCCTTCTTCGATCGCCGAGAGGTAATCGATATCGGCGGTGACCTTGTTGTCGTTCACCTTGCGATATGGGGTTTCCAAAAACCCATAGCGGTTCAGGCGGGCGTACAGGGCCAGCGAGTTGATCAGGCCGATGTTCGGGCCTTCCGGGGTTTCGATCGGGCAGACCCGGCCATAGTGCGTCGGATGCACGTCGCGCACTTCGAAGCCGGCGCGCTCGCGGGTCAAACCGCCCGGGCCAAGAGCCGAAACGCGGCGCTTGTGGGTGATTTCCGACAGCGGGTTGGTCTGGTCCATGAACTGCGACAGCTGGGACGAGCCGAAGAACTCGCGGATCGCGGCCGAGATCGGCTTGGCGTTGATCAGGTCGTGCGGCATCAGGTTTTCGGTCTCGGCCTGGCCGAGACGTTCCTTGACCGCGCGCTCGACACGCACCAGGCCGGCGCGGAACTGGTTTTCCGCCAGTTCGCCGACGCAACGCACGCGGCGGTTGCCCAGGTGGTCGATGTCGTCGATTTCGCCGCGGCCGTTGCGCAGGTCCACGAGGATCTTGATCACGGCGACGATGTCGTCGTTCGACAGGGTGCCGGAGCCTTCCAGGGCTTCCACGCCGACCCGCCGGTTGAACTTCATGCGGCCGACAAAGCTCAGGTCGTAACGGTCGCTGTCGAAGAACAGGCCGTTGAACAGGGTTTCGACCGCATCTTCGGTCGGCGGCTCGCCGGGGCGCATCATGCGGTAGATGGCGATGCGCGCGGCCTGCTGGTCGGGAATGTCGTCGACGCGTAGGGTCGACGAAATGTACGGGCCCTGGTCGAGGTCGTTGACGTACAGGGTCTTCACGTCCTTGATGCCGGCGGCGCGCAGGGCGTCGAGCGTGCCTTCGACGATTTCGTCGTTGGCGCTGGCGATGATCTCGCCGCTGTCGGTGTCGACCACGTTGACGGCCAGGGTGCGGCCCAGCAGGAAGTCGTCAGGCACCGAGATCTTCTTCAGGCCGGCGGCCTCGAAGTCGCGGATGTGCTTGGCGGTGATGCGCTTGTCCTTGGCGACGATCACCTTGCCCGACTTGTCGGCGATGTCGAAACGCGCGACTTCGCCGCGCATGCGCTCGGCCTGCACGTCGAATTGCGCGCCTTCCTTCATGATGTGGAAGGAGTCGAACTGGAAGAACGAGGCGAGGATCTGCTCAGGCGTGTAACCCAGGGCCTTGAGCAGGATCGTTACCGGCATCTTGCGGCGGCGGTCGACGCGGAAGAACAGGATGTCTTTCGGGTCGAATTCAAAGTCCAGCCAGGAGCCGCGGTAAGGAATGATGCGGGCACTGAACAGCAGCTTTTGCGACGAGTGGGTCTTGCCGCGGTCGTGTTCGAAGAACACGCCGGGCGAACGGTGTAGCTGCGAAACGATGACGCGCTCGGTACCGTTGACCACAAACGAGCCGGTGGTGGTCATGAGCGGAATTTCGCCCATGTAGACTTCCTGCTCCTTGATTTCCTTGACCTTCTTCTTGCTCGGGTCTTCCTTGTCGAGCAGGATCATGCGCACCTTGGCGCGCAGGGGCGAAGCGAAAGTGAGGCCGCGCTGCTGGCATTCCTTGACGTCGAACGGGGGCTGGCCGAGCTGGTAGCTGAGGAATTCCAGCCGGGCATATTCGTTATGGCTGACGATCGGGAAGATCGAGGTGAAGGCCGCCTGCAGGCCTTCATTGCGGCGCGCGGCGGGCTGGCCGTCGGCCTGCAAAAATTGGGTGTAGGAGTCGAGCTGGGTAGCCAGCAGGAAAGGCACATTCTGCACGCTCGCTCGCTTGGCGAAGCTTTTGCGGATGCGCTTTTTCTCGGTAAACGAATAAGCCATGAGCTCTCCGAATCGCACACGGCGCGGCTTGGACAAGCGCGCACCGTGGAGTTTCGCGACTGGTGCGGGAAGCATTGCGCTTCCAAGCCTGGCGGCTGGCCACTACCAGCCTCTGGCGGACAGCAGCACACGTGAATGCGCAGCCCGACCAAACTTGCCTTCTGCAGTCGAATCAGAAGACACAGAGAAGAGAATCGACAATGCCGTTTGGGGCATCCGGCCAATTGCCGGCGATTCGCTTTTCTGAGGCTTCTGAAACGCAAACCGCCAGAGCGGTTTGCGTTCCTTTCAGCTTTTTCGAGTCGATTACTTGACTTCGACCTTGGCGCCCGCGTCCTCGAGTTGCTTCTTGAGGGCGGCGGCGTCTTCCTTCTTGATGCCTTCCTTGACGGGCTTCGGCGCGCCGTCGACCAGGTCCTTGGCTTCCTTCAGGCCGAGGCCCGTGGCAGCGCGGACAACCTTGATCACTTCGACCTTCTTCTCGCCGGCGGCGAGAAGATTGACGGTGAACTCGGTCTGTTCTTCAACAGCGGCGGCAGCCGGGCCGGCGGGGCCGGCGACGGCTACAGCGGCGGCGGCGGCGGAGACGCCGAACTTCTCTTCCATCTCCTTGATCAGCTCGGAGAGTTCGAGGACGGTCATGCCAGAGATGGCATCGAGGATTTCTGCTTTGCTAACGGCCATTTTGTAGCTCCAAATACGAAAAGTTGATTGATTCTGAAAGTGTGCTTTATCGCTGCGCGAAGGTGACGGAGGTGTTTAAGACCCAGCCTTTTCCTTGGCGTCCCGGACGGCAGCCAGCCCGCGCACGAACTTGGTCGGAACCTCGTTCAGGGTGCGGACGAACTGGACGATCGGCGCCTGCATCGTGCCCAGCAGCTTGGATAGCAACTCCTCACGCGACGGCATGGTGGCCAGCGCTTTCACGCCGTTCACGTCCATCAGGTAGTTGGCCATCGCACCCGCCTTGATCACGAGCTTGTCGTTATCTTTGGCGAAGCCGTTGAGAACCTTGGCGGCGGCGACCGGATCGGCGGACATCCCGTAAATCAGGGGACCCACCATCTTGTCGGCCAGCGCGGAGAAGGGAGTACCTTCGACCGCGCGGCGCGCCAGGGTGTTTTTGAGCACGCGCAGATACACGCCGCCCTCACGAGCCTGCTTGCGCAGAGCGGTGATATTGCCCACTTTCAGACCACGGAACTCGGCGACGACGATCACCTGCGCCTTGGAGACCTGCTCCGAGACTTCAGCGACTACCGCTTGCTTTTCCGACAGATTGAGACCCACGGTCCTACTCCTAGTTAAAACGCTTGTTCGGCCTTGCGGCTTTACTCACGTTGGCGGAGCTTCAAGCGTCGCGGGAAATCCCGTTTTCACTTTTCGCTCGCCGTTAAAACACGGCGACCGTAAACAAAATTCTGTTTCGGGTACGCCATCTGCGTAGGGTGGGCCGGCGGCAGGAATGCAGGGTCTGCCACACCACCTGATTAACCGGCTTTGCCGCGACCTCGGGGAAAACCCCTCGATCTCACACGCGACGCTACCGGCCCTACGGTCTTTGACGGCTCGAAGGGTATTGCTATGACTCGTCTCGTAAGACAGGCTTTCGCGATATCCAGCGGCCCAAAGAACTTTGGGCACGACAGGCAAAAGCCCGTCGCGCCCCAAACTTGTGCTCCTTTAAGCGTTCAGGGATTGCGTATCGACGCGAATCCCTGCACCCATGGTGGAGGAAATGGAAATCTTCTTCAGATAGATGCCCTTAGATGCGGCCGGCTTGGCTTTGTTCAATGCCTCGATCAGGGCGCGCATGTTGATGGAAAGCTGATCCACCGTGAAATTGGCGCGGCCGATGGTGCACTGGATGATGCCGTTCTTGTCGGTGCGGTACTGGACCTGGCCGGCCTTGGCGTTTTTCACCGCCTCGGTCACGTTCGGGGTCACGGTGCCGACCTTCGGGTTCGGCATCAGGCCGCGGGGGCCGAGAATCTGGCCCAGGGTACCGACCACGCGCATGGTGTCCGGGGTGGCGATGACGACGTCGAAGTCCATCTGGCCGGCCTTGATCTTCTCGGCCAAGTCGTCGAGGCCGACGATGTCGGCACCGGCGGCTTTGGCCTGCTCGGCCTTTTCGCCCTGGGCGAACACGGCGACGCGCACCGACTTGCCGGTGCCGGAAGGCATGACCACCGAACCGCGCACGGTCTGGTCCGACTTCTTGGCGTCCACACCCAGCATCACGGCGACGTCGATCGACTCGTTGAACTTGGCGGTGGCGGTTTCCTTGGCCAGGCCGAGGGCATCGGTCAGGGCGTAATTCTTGGCGCGGTCGACCTTGGGCTTCAGGGCCTTGATGCGCTTGGTTTGCTTGGCAGCCATGATCAGACCCCTTCCACGGTGATGCCCATGCTGCGGGCGGAGCCGGCGATGGTGCGCACGGCGGCATCCAGATCCGAGGCGGTCAGATCGGGCATCTTGGCCTTGGCGATTTCCTCGGCTTGCGCGCGGGTGATCTTGCCGACCTTGTCGCTATGCGGGGTCTTTGAACCCTTCTCGATCTTCGCCGCCTTCTTGATCAGGATCGACGCCGGCGGCGTCTTCATGATGAAGGTGAACGACTTGTCGGCGAACGCGGTGATCACCACCGGGATCGGCAGGCCGGGTTCGAGTTTCTGCGTGGCCGCGTTGAAGGCCTTGCAGAATTCCATGATGTTCAAACCACGCTGACCCAGCGCCGGACCGATAGGCGGCGAGGGATTGGCTTTACCCGCAGGAACCTGCAGTTTGATAAAGCCGATGACTTTCTTGGCCATGATTGGCTCCTGAAATTACACACCCCAGACTGCTTGTAGCGGGATGTCATCGTTGAGTACCAGCGCGTTTTCGTGACCGGGTTACAACAAGCCGCAGTCCCTACTAGCGCTCCTCTGGCGGCTTTGGGCGCCGCACTGGCCCCGGGCGTTTTATGGATCGCCCGCAACCTGAAAATGTTTGCGCCCACTTACAAGCGCAACGGCCCTACCAATACGTTTACTGCTTCTCGACCTGGGCGAAATCCAGTTCTACCGGGGTGGCGCGGCCGAAAATCGTGACCGTCACCTTGAGCTTGTTCTTTTCGTAATTCACTTCTTCCACATTGCCGTTGAAGTCGGTAAACGGGCCGTCTTTGACGCGCACCATTTCGCCCACTTCGAACAGCACCTTGGGACGCGGCTTTTCCGCGCCTTCGGCCATCTGGGTGAAGATCTTGTCGACTTCCTTTTGCGGAATCGGCGCCGGACGGTTGCCGCTGCCGCCGACAAAGCCGGTCACCTTGTTGGTGTTTTTCACCAGGTGCCAGGTTTCGTCGTTCATTTCCATTTCCACCAGCAGATAGCCGGGGAAGAACTTGCGCTCGGAAATGCTTTTCTGGCCGCCCTTGAGCTCCACCACTTCCTCGACCGGCACCATGATGGCGCCGAACTTGTCGGCCATGCCGGCACGGTTGATCCGCTCTTCGAGCGCGCGCTTGACGCTTTTCTCGAAACCCGAATAGGCGTGCACGACATACCAGCGCTTGCCGGTAGGTGGCGCTGCGGAAGAGCTCGATGCGGCGGTCATGATTTTTTCCACCCCAGAATCAAGTCATACAAGGCATATTCCAGGCTTTTGTCGGTCACCCATAAGAACACGGCCATGGTGAGCACAAACAAAAACACGGCACCGGTGGTCATCACCGCTTCCTTGCGGGTCGGCCAGACCACTTTCTTGGTCTCGTCGATCGCCTGGCGGGAGAACATGACAAAGTTCTGTCCCGGCTCGGTGAACCACGCCACCGCACCGCCGGCCAGCAGGCCGCCGAGCACGCACAGGATGCGCAGCACCAGTGCTTGCTCGCTGAAATGGTAGAAGCCCACCAGACCAGCGATCACCAGCAATACCGCCAACGCTATTTTTGCTTTATCCACGCTACGAATCTTCGCTTTCCCAGGGGCGCCGCCAGTTGCGCCGCCGTCCTGGCAGGGGCAGAGGGAATCGAACCCCCAACCTACGGTTTTGGAGACCGTCGCTCTGCCAATTGAGCTATGCCCCTCTTGCTGCGCACACTCAAAAGTAAAAACCTACTTTTGAGTGATCTAATTTGATTTGAATTGGACGGCAGAGCCGCGCAATTCAAATGACGTAAGTGCTACGAAGGCGGCTGCGCTTTGCGCAGCCAGCCTTTACTTCTATTACTCGACGACCTTGGCCACCACGCCTGCGCCGACGGTCCTGCCGCCTTCGCGAATGGCGAAGCGCAGGCCCTGTTCCATGGCGATCGGGGCGATCAGGGTCACGATCATCTTGATGTTGTCCCCAGGCATCACCATTTC